>JAKALB010000166.1 GCA_021813365.1 Pseudomonadota bacterium
CCCCAGAGGTCTGAATGAGCTTTAGGGCCCTGGCGCCGGATATGATATGCTTGACCTACATGAATTTGTCGGGGAGGCAGACATGACGCCTTGGGAAATAGATGCTGTCGAATTGGCCAACTGCAATTGTGCCTTCGGGTGCCCTTGTCAGTTCAACGCGATGCCGACGCATGGCAATTGCGAAGCCGCGGTCGGGATCATCATCAAGTCGGGGTTTTATGGCGATCAACGGCTGGACGGGCTGAAGGTGGCGTTCACGGCCCAATGGCCGGGGGCGATCCATCAGGGCCGGGGCACGATGCAGCTGGTCATCGACCCCGCCGCCAGCCCGGCGCAGCGCCGGGCGCTGCAAAGCATCTTCTCGGGCGGTGATACCGAGGACATGGCCACCGTGTTCTGGGTGTACAACCGGATGTCGCCCAACCAGCTGGAAACCCTGTTCCAGCCGATCGACGCGGACATCGACGTGAACGCCCGCACCGGCCATGTGCATGTGCCGGGCGTATTCCGGCTTGATGCCGAACCGATCCGCAACCCCGTCACCGGGGCCGAGGCACGACCACGCATCAACCTTCCCAGGGGGTTCGAATTCCGCCAGGCCGAAGTGGCCAGCGGCACGACAACCACACAGGGCGCGATCAGCCTGACCGCGAACACCGGCTCTCACGCGCATTTCTGCCGCATCTACATGAACGGCAAGGGCGTGATCGAACACGCCGTCTGAGACGGCCGCGATGGCACGTCACCTGGATGGCGGCCTTGGCCGGGACCGCTGGATTGTGGCCGCGATGCTGGCCGCGGTCACGGCGCTTGCCGCGGGATACACGCTGAGCGGCGGCGCCACCGGCATGTCGGCCTGGGAGATGACGGCCCGCACCGGCGTATCCGGCGCGCTGATCGCCGGCTTGCCCGACATGGCCATGGGCGCCTGGACGGCGGGCCATGCGCTGGTGGTCCTTGTCATGTGGGCGCTTATGATGGTGGCGATGATGGTCCCCAGCGCCGCCCCCACCATCCAGCTCTATGCCGCGCTGAACCGCGACCGGGGTCGCAGCGCGCCGCTGCAATTCCTTGCCGGCTATCTGGCGATCTGGACGCTGTTCAGCGCGCTGGCCACGGGCCTGCAGGGGGGGCTGGTCGCGCTCGGATGGATGTCGGGCATGTGGCTGAACCTGGTCTCGCCCTGGCTGGCGGCAACCGTCCTGATCGCGGCGGGCCTTTACGAGATGACGCCGCTGAAGGCCGCCTGCCTGCGGGACTGCCGAGGCCCGGTCGAGGCCCTGACCCGGATGCGCCGCAGCGGGCCGCTGGCCGCCTTTCGCATGGGGCTGGCGCATGGCCGCGTCTGCCTGGGGTGCTGCTGGGCGCTGATGCTGCTGCTGTTCGTCGGCGGGGTGATGAACCTGTGGTGGGTGCTGCTGGTTGCGGTCCTGGTCGCGGTGGAAAAACTGCTGCCCTGGGGTGCCAGGCTCAGCCGGCCGCTGGGAATCGGGCTGATTCTGGCCGGCGCGGCGCTGGCCCTGCGCGGCCTGGCCGGCCAATAGGCCGCGACGGCAGCGCGAAGCCGCTGAAAAGATGCAAATTCGGCAAGGAATTTCCGATCCTCCGCCCCTGATGTCGAATTTGGCACTTGAGGCTTCGGTCAGCATTGGGCAAGCGCCGATCCTCGCCTATATTGCTGTAGTGTCGCCGGAACAGGAAGCGCGCCATGAACATTCACATGACTGAAGGTGATCTGCTGCCCACGCGGGCCGAGGTCGAGGATGCCCTGGCGGTGCTGCGGCAATGGGCGGGCCATGCGACCGAGGCAGAGATAGTGGCGCTGGGCCAGGGCGCGGGCGATCTGCTGGGGCGGGGCTATCCGGTGCTGAGCCGGGAATACCCGGAAGCATTCCGCGGCGATGCCGCCTACCGGCACAGCCTGCCGGACCTGCAGAACGGACCCGCCAGCCTGATCGTCGGCGCACGCCAGACCATCCAGCATGTCGGCATCTCGAACTTCCGTCTGCCGATCCGCTATCGCACCCGCGACAACGGCGATCTGGTGCTGGAAACCAGCGTCACCGGCACTGTCAGCCTTGAGGCGGAAAAGAAGGGCATCAACATGAGCCGCATCATGCGCTCGTTCTATGCCCATGCCGAACGCGACTTTTCCTTTCAGGTGATCGAACACGCGCTCGACGACTACAAGCGCGACCTGGGCTCGTTCGACGCCCGCATCCAGATGCGCTTTTCTTTCCCGGTAAAGGTGGACAGCCTGCGCTCGGGCCTGTCGGGTTGGCAGTATTACGACATCGCGCTGGAGCTGGTCGATCTGGCCGGCATCCGCAAGCGGATCATGCATCTCGACTTTGTCTATTCCTCGACCTGCCCCTGCAGCCTGGAGCTGTCCGAGCACGCCCGGATGACGCGCGGGCAACTGGCCACGCCGCATTCGCAACGCTCGGTCGCACGGATCTCGGTCGAGGTGACGGGCGGGCGCTGCCTGTGGTTCGAGGATCTGATCGACCTGGCCCGCAGCGCCGTGCCGACCGAGACGCAGGTGATGGTCAAGCGCGAGGATGAACAGGCCTTTGCCGAGCTGAACGCCGCCAATCCGATCTTTGTCGAGGATGCGGCCCGCTGCTTCTGCGCGGCCCTGCTGAAGGATGACCGGATCGGCGATTTCCGCATCGTGGCCAGCCATCAGGAAAGCCTGCACAGTCATGATGCCGTGTCGGTGCTGACGGAAGGTGCAACCTTCGCGGCCGAAAGCCTGGACCCGCGGCTGTTTGCCAGCCTCTATCACGTGGGCTAGCCGGGGCCGGGGCCGGGCCAGGCGCGCGGTGGGCATGGCTGCCCATCCGCCCGGCCGTCACTCCCAGCAGCTGACCAGCGCCGTCATGCCCTGTCCCATGGTGGCCAGGGCATCGGGGCTGGCCGGCGCCACTGCGGTGCCGGGGGCGGGATCGATCTCGGCCTGGGCCAGCAGGGACGACAGCGCGCCAGACGTTGCCGCCAGGGCCACGCCCTGGGGCAGGGCCGGGCCGCCGGGATTGCCGGGCAGCAGCAGGCCGATCACCGCGCCCGTGTTGTCCAGCACCGGCCCGCCGGCATCGCCGGGCAGGGTGGTCAGCGCCAGCCGCACCACGCCCGGCCTGCCGTCCAGGCCGGCGGTGTCCTCCAGCAGACCGGGGTTCAGCACCGGGGCGGGCAGACGGTCGCCATAGGACCAGCCGATCGCCGTGACCTGCGCGCCCTTCTGCGGCAGGCCGGCGGCAAAGCCGGCAAAGGCCGGTGGTGCAATCGGCGCCCTGGGCTTCAGCAGCACCAGGCCCGACATCGGGTCGGCCGCAGCCACTTCGGCCTCGGTCTCGCGCTCGATCGTGACCCGCCCGCATTGCGCAACCGCATTCTGCGTCGTGACCACGGCGCCATCGGCCGAAACGAACAGCCCCGACTGGCTGCGCAGCGGCCGTTTCGCCTCGAGCCCGGCGATCAGGCCGCGCCGCACGGCTTCGTCCAGAGGCACCAGGCCCGGATCCAGCGCCTTGGCGCCGTTCGGGTGGAACGACGCCTGGATCACCGGCAGGATCCGGTCGATCCTGGAGTCCAGCGCCGGGGTCCAGCTGATCAGATAGCCCTTCACCGCGCCCTTTTCCGCCCGGGCATGGGCCAGGCTTTCGATTTCGGCATTCTTGCCGCGGATGGTGAAGCTGGCCTCCTCCAGCGCGCGCTCGCCATCCGGGGGCATCACATCCAGCCCCTGCAGCGCGTCGTAAAGCCCGGCCAGCGCCGCGACATCGCCGGGTTCCGAGATCAGCCGGATCGTCAGGCCCGACCCGGCCTTTGCCTTGTAGGTGGCAAAGGGCGGGGCATAGCTGTCAAACTCCACCAATCCCAGCGGCAGGCTCACCTCGATCCCGCTTTCGACATCGGTCACTGTCTCGAAGCCGAATTCCGCGCGGTCGGATTTCCAGCCGCCGACCAGTTCCGCGCGCTGGATCGTGGTCAGCACGCCGGTCGGCTCGTATCCTCGGGCGGCCTGCCAGGCGGCCATCGACTTGCGGCTGCCCTTGCCGATCGCACCGTCGATCGTGCCGGCATAGAACCCGTACCATTGCAGCGCCGATTGCAGGTCGGCCCGTTCGTCAGGCGACAGCGCCGCCTCGGCGGCCAGAGCCTGGTCGCGGGTCTCCTCGACCGGGGCGGCCGGCTCTGCCGCCGCCGGGTCGGATTCGATCGCCGGGGCAGCCTGCAGCGCCGGGTCGGATTCGATCGCCGGGGCAGCCTGCAGCGCCGGGTCGGATTCGATCGCCGGGGCAGCCTGCAGCGCCGGGGCCGGTTCGACCTCGGGCGCTGCGCCCACCGGCCAGAACCGCTCGCCCATCTCGGCGGCAGTGGTCAGGAAGGCATCCCCCGGGATCGTGCCCGCGGCGCGCAGCGCCATCAGCCGGTTCGCCGCCGCCTCTGCCGTCATCGGCCCCAGCACGATCGCATACCAGCCCGAGCGCACCCGGAACCCCTGCACATCGCCGAATGTGCCGGCATAGGCCCGCGCCCGGTCCATCGCCTTGTCCAGCGAGGGCTGCGCCTCGACCTGAACATAGGATGACTCCTGCGCGACGGCCGCTCCGACCCAGGGCGACAGGGCCAGGGCCAGTGTCAGTGTCAGGGCCAGTGCCAGCATACCCGCCAGCTGCCGTAGCAAATTCATCGTCAGAGCCTCATGCGTTTCCGGGGTCTGCCCGGCCAATACCGCGCGACACTACCCGCCCTTGGCCCGGGATGCACCCCCCGGCAGGGACCGGGCGGCTCGCCTGCGCGAATGCTGCGGCTGCTACGCAACATTGACCCTTCGGCCCCTTGATCCTATGGAGAGGCCCGACGCCAGGCTTTGCCCCAAGGCTCTGCAAGCTTGGGACCGACCCCGAGGAAACGCCATGACCGCCACCGCCCCCCGTTCCTTCCAGGAGATCATCCTGCGATTGCAGTCCTACTGGGCGGCGCAGGGCTGTGCGGTGTTGCAGCCCTATGACATGGAAGTGGGCGCAGGCACCTTTCATCCGGCCACGACGCTGCGGTCGCTGGGCACCAGGGCCTGGGCCGCGGCCTATGTGCAGCCCAGCCGTCGACCGACCGATGGCCGCTATGGCGAAAACCCCAACCGGTTGCAGCACTACTATCAGTATCAGGTGATCATCAAACCCAGCCCGCCGGATCTGCAAGACCTGTATCTGGGCAGCCTTGCCGCCATCGGCCTGGACCCGGCGCTGCACGACATCCGCTTTGTCGAGGATGACTGGGAAAGCCCCACTCTGGGTGCCTGGGGCCTGGGCTGGGAAGTCTGGTGCGACGGGATGGAAGTCAGCCAGTTCACCTATTTCCAGCAGGTCGGCGGGCATGATTGCAAACCGGTCTCGGGAGAGCTGACCTACGGGCTGGAACGCCTGGCCATGTATGTGCTGGGCGTCGATCACGTGATGGCCATGCCCTTCAACGACCCGACCAGCCCAATTGCTCTGACCTATGGCGACATCTTCCGCCAGACCGAAGAGGAATACAGCCGCCACAACTTCGACGGTGCCACGACCGAGATGCTGTTCCAGCATTTCAGGGATGCCGAGGCCGAGTGTGAGCGTCTGCTGGCCTTTGCGCCTGACGATCCGAAATCCGGCAAGCGCATCATCATGGCGCA
>JAKALB010000001.1:0-76415 GCA_021813365.1 Pseudomonadota bacterium
GGCGCTGCTGGCCGCCCATCCAGACAATCCCGAACTGGCACGTATCGCCTATCACGTGCTGATCGACCGGGCCCTGGGCAGCATCGACCCGGCGTCGGCGCTGCCCTGGCTGGACAGGGCCATCGCGCTGGATCCGCAGGATTTCGACTGGCAGATGCTGAAGCTGAACCTGCTGGTCGCCGGGGGCGACAAGGCCGCGGCCGTCGCGCATCTTGAAGCCATGTATGCGACCTTTCCGGGCGACAAGTCGGTCCGCGACCTGCTGATCGCCTGGTATCTGCAAGACAGGGATCTGGACGGGGCCGAAGCCTTCCTGCGCCGCGTGGCCGACGACGCCGCCAGGGGCACCGGCGCGACCGCAGCGAAGCAAGCGCAGTCGGCGCGGCTGAACGTGGTGCAGTTCCTGAACCAGATGCGTGGCCGAGACGCGGCCCGGGTCGAACTGGACAGGCTGATAGCCGCCGCGCCGCAGAACGCGGCCTACAAGGCCACCCGCGCCGCGATGGATTTCGAATCGGGCAACAGGGATCAGGCGATCGCCGCACTGGAGGCCTTGCTGAAGAACGCACCGGAAACCGAAGAGATGCACAACATCAAGGTCGGCCTGGCGCGTATGCTGGATCAGACCGGCAATTCGGCTGATGCGCGTGCCAGGGTCGAGGAAGTGCTGAAGCTCGATCCCGGCCATGTGCCGGCCCTGAAGCTGAAAGCCGAGTGGCTGATCCAGGAAGACAGGCCGGGCGATGCGATCATCGCCTTGCGGACGGCGCTGGATCAGGATCCGAAGGATGCCGAGATCCTGACACTGATGGGTCAGGCGCATGAACGCGACGGCGCGCGCGATCTGGCGGGCGAACGCTATGCTGCGGCGATTGATGCCTCGAACCGGGGTGTCGAAGAATCGCTGCGCTATGCAGCGTTCCTGATCCAGGACCGGCGCGAGGATTCGGCGCGGACGGTGATCGACAATGCGCTGCGGGTTCATCCCGACAACCTGCCTCTGCGCGCGGCGCGGGCCGAGGTGCTGATGGACCTGCGCGCCTGGGACAGCGCCACCCGTGCCGTAGCCGATCTGCGTGCCCTCGGGACCGGACCCGCCATCGCCGCAGCCGACCGGCTGGGTGCGAAACTGCTGTTGCGGCAGCAGAAGATCGACGAGGCGATGCAGTATCTGGACAGCCTCACCGCAGGTGCAGATGCCGACCGCACCGCGGTGGCCAGCATCGTGCAGGCACAGATCGGGGCAGGCAAGCTGGACGAAGCCCGGCAATATGTCGACGCTCTGCTGGCTGCCGCGCCGCAGGATCCGACGCTGCGGGTGCTGAGCGCGCGCCTGTTCGCCCTGGCAGACAGGCCGGACCAGGCCGAAAGGATCTATCGCGCGCTGATCGCCGAACAGCCCGACGACCTGCGGCCGTTTCAGGCGCTCTACCGGCTGCTGGATTCAACCGGCCGGGCGGCCGAGGCGCAGGCCCTGCTGGAGGGGGCGCTGGCGAAGGCGCCGGACCACCCGGGTCTGAACCTGATGAAGGCTCGTGCGCTGGAAATGGCCAAGGACTGGGATGGCGCGATCGCCGTCTATGACAGGCTTTATGCCATGGATTCGAACAGCACGGTCGTGGCCAACAACCTGGCGAGCCTGCTGTCGGTGCATCGCGACGACGCCGCAAGCCTGGAACGCGCCTTCGACATTGCGCGACGGCTGCGCGGGTCGAGCGAGCCGGCCTTCCTGGATACCTATGGCTGGATCGCCTATCGGCGTGGCGATCTTGCCGAGGCACTGGCCGCGCTGGAGCCCGCTGCCGCGGCGTCGCCCGATGCCGCCGATCTGCAGATTCACCTGGGGATGACCTATGCGGCGCTGCAACGGCCCGACGATGCCCGCCGGGTGCTGTCGGCTGCGCTGGCAAGGGTGGCCGCTGATGATGACGGCCCCGATGTGACCGAGGCGCGCAAGGTGCTGGCCGCTCTGCCCGCCAACCCCTTGCCCTAGGGATCAGCCAAAGGGCACCACGACATAGCGCGTGCCCTGGAACACGGCGCGCAGTTCCTCGCGCAGCCGGCGCTGCAGACGCGTGACAGCATTTTCGCGCTCGGTCTTGGCCGCTTCCGGACCAGAGGAAAACCGACGCTGGATCGAGCTTTCGCTCCACGCGCCAGCGTCCTGGCGGCTGAATTCCCCCTGAATCACCGGCGCAGGAACCATCTGATAGGTCACAAGATGCGGGAACAGCGGCGAATGGTGGTTGAACAGCAATTCGTCGATCGGATCCGTCACCGCGCGAGTCAGATCCAGCAGGCGCGCGGCCGCCCTGGCCGAGATGACATAGCCGCCAGTGCCGGCGTGGCGCGAATGCAGCCGGAACAGCCCGCGCCCCCGCGCCTGACCGCCGGCTGTGCGACCCAGATGCACCCGGGTCAGCAGCGTTTCCAGCTTGACCACATCGGCATCGGCCGGAATCCATCCGGGGGACAGGTAGGCCGAGATCCCGTCCGACAGCACAAGATCGTCTTCGAAAACCATGGCATGACTGTCGCCCGAGGCGACCAGGCGCTGCCAGGTCAGCCTGTGGCTTTGAAAGCAGCCGTAGGCCCCGGCACTGATCTTCCTGCCAGTCATGCCGGGCGCGCAATGGGTTGCGGCCGCGGCAACCTCGGGTGCCAGGGCATCTAGGGCAGCGATACGTTCGAAGGAAATGCCGGCAGCTGCGAATTGTGTGGTCATGTGTTGCAGCCGATCCGGCCGACGGTCGAGATTAATGCAGAAGGTCTTCATCGAAATCGGTCCTTTCAGGGGGCCTAACTCGTTCAAGGCAACAGGCTCAGTCTGGCACAATCCAATCGCAGATCAGCCATGAATCGAAGCGGAAACGATAGGATGGCTTCACCGGGATTGGACCCCAATTTCATCGCAACAGGGGCCATTCCGAGGTTTTTTCTTTTCATCAGCACTTTAGCACAGTAACTTCAAGCATTGGAGTGCCCTGCGCCAGGGCCGTTAAATGAAGAGATTGACATGAGACATCTGATGATTGCCTTGCTGGGCATGCTGATGGCCGTGCTTCCCGCTGCCGCGCAGGATGCCTATCGGATCAAGCCCGGCGACACCTTGCGCATCGAGGTCGTCGAGGACACCAGCCTGAACCGCTCGGTCCTGGTGGCGCCCGATGGCCGGATCACCCTGCCGCTGGCCGGCGCGGTCAAGGTTAGCGGGTCGAGCGTGGATCAGGTCCAGGCGGATCTGGTGGCCAAGCTGTCGCCCAATTTTGCGGCGGCGCCGACGGTCTATGTCGCGATCGAGGGTCTTGCCGCCAAGCCGGCGGGCGATGGCAGCGGCGCCGGCGGAACGGTCGACGTCTATGTGATCGGCCAGGCCACCAAGCCCGGCAAATACTCGGTCAAGCGCGGGACGACGATCCTGCAATTCCTGGCCGAAATCGGCGGCTTTACCGATTTCGCGGCCACGAAACGCATTCAGCTGCACCGGATCGATGCCTCGGGCAAGGAAACGGTCTACACGCTGAACTTCGATGCGGTCGCCAATGGCGCAACGGGAACCTTGACGGGAACCGTGGCAAAGGGTGATGTGTTCATCATCCCGCCGCGGCGCCTGTTCGAGTAGGCCTGAATGCAACTGAACACCATCTGTCGCGTCACCCTGGTCAGCAGCCTCGTTTCCCTGGTGTCGGCATGGGCCGCCCAGGCCCAGGATCAGGGTGGCACAAGCACGGTGTTCACCTTTTCGGAAACGGCCGACACGGTGTCGAATCCCGGCCTGGTGGTCGGCGGATCCGCCACCGCATCCTCGCTGACGACGGCGCTGGGATTTCGTCTGTCCTCCGGAACTTCCGCCGAGTCGCTGGAGCTGAACGGCGGCGTTGGTCTGGTGCTGACCGATCAGGGCGGCACGGTCGACACGCAGCTCACCACGCCCAATATCGGTCTGTCCTGGGGTCGCACCGCGCAGAACTCGGCGATGTCGGTGAATCTGGGTTATTCGCGCGACCGGATCGAGACGATGCAGTCGCTCGATTCGTTCATCAACGACGATGGCGAACTGGAGGTGCCGACCAATCCGGACGCCTTGGTGGGCATCGGCACGAAGCAGGACATCAGCGCCGGCGCCCGGTTGGAATTGGGCAAGGCCGGGCCATTTGGCGTGACCTTTTCAGCCGATTACGCAAAGACGGACTATTTCGACACCAGCACCAGCACGGGCCTGCTGGATAGCGAATCCTACAGCTTTGGCGTCAGCGGTCGGTATACGGTGACGCCGCTGATCGCGCTGTCGCTGGGTGTCGCCCGCAATCACAGCTGGACCGAAGGTGACACCGGCGATCCTGATTCGGTCGACGTGACGCTGGGTGCGGATTATCGCGTCTCGCCGGTGCTGAGCCTGGGCCTGAGTGTCAGCCATTCGCTGACCGATCAATCGAATTCGGCCGGACTGTCGGGGATCTACACGTTGCAGGCCGGGCAATTGTCGGTCTCGGTGACGAATGACGCGCAGACATTGGTGTGGAGCCAGAAGACCCCGACCGGCGAAGTGACCGCACGCGCCGAGCACGGGCCGGCGGATGGGGGAACGGGCACGGTCAGCCTGCTGGGTCTGGGCTATAGCCAGGCGATCAACGACATTTCCGGCATGGGGGTTGGCCTGTTCCGGACGCAGGAGAGCGGCACCGGGTCAGACGTCGCGGCAACCGAGATGGTGCTCAGCTATAACCACGGCCTGACGCAGGACTGGGGGCTGAATCTGGGCGTGAATTATCGCCTGCGGGATGAAGCAACCGTGGGCAGTTCCGATTCTGCCGGTCTGTTCGTGACGGTCAGCCGCGACTTCAGCTTTGGCCGCTAGGCCGGGGCCTGGCCGGGTTTGCGTGGGCAGAGTTTCCATGGCCGGTTCGGGCGTGGCCACGGCCGGTGCAAACAGGTAATCTGGGTGCCGGCCTGCCCCGCCATGCGGTGGCGGGGCGACAGGATCGGGGCGATTGCATGTCCATTCTGGAATCCAGGATGACGCCGGTGACGGGCCGCGTATCGCGGCCTGGGCTGATGTGGGTCTTGCTGCTGCTGGCCAGCGGCCTGCCGGTCTACTGGATCGGCCTGAAATCGCTGGTCAGCGCCTGGTCAACCGCCGAATACAGCTATGGCCCGCTGATCCCGGCGATCTCGCTGTATCTGTTCCTGCGTGAATTGCGCAGATCGCCGCCGGCCCCTGCGGGCAGCCCCGCAGACCGGCGCCCGGGCATCGCGCTGTTGCTGTTCGCGCTGGTCTTCGGCATCTTCGGCAACCTGGTGCAGATCCCCGACCTGGTGACCTACGGCCTGATCTTCTGGGTCGGCGGGCTGATGCTGATCGGGCTCGGCTGGGCGCAGGGGCGGCACCATTTCCTGCCGGTGGTGCATCTGATCTTCATGCTGCCGCTGCCACAGTTCATCTACTGGAAGCTGTCGATCTTCCTGCAGGGCGTGTCGTCGCAACTGGGCGTTTTGTTCCTGTCGCAGTTGGGTGTGCCGGTGCACCTGGAAGGCAATGTGATCGATCTGGGCGTCTATCAGTTGCAGGTGGCCGAGGCCTGTTCGGGCCTGCGCTACCTGTTCCCGATCCTGTCGTTTTCCTATCTGTTTGCGATCCTGTATCGCGGACCATTCTGGCACAAGCTCGTGCTGCTGCTGGCTGCCGCACCCCTGACCGTGCTGATGAACTCGGTCCGGATCGGGGGGATCGGGCTGATGGTCAACAGCTATGGCATCAGCCAGGCTGAGGGCTTCCTGCACTTCTTTGAAGGCTGGGTGGTGTTCCTGATCTGCGTGGCGATCCTGTTCCTGATGGCCATGGGGCTACAGCGCCTGACGGCCGAGCCCAAGCCGTTTTCCGAAACCATCGACCTGGATTTTTCGGGCTTCGGCCCGCAACTGGCCCGCATCTTGTCGATCGGCAACGCACGCGGGCTGATGGTGGCGGCACTGATGTCGCTGACGGTCACCGGCATCTTCCTGCTTACCCCGGCGACACAGACCATCGCCCCCGACCGCGACCCCTTTGCCCTGTTCCCGCGCCAGTTGGACCGCTGGTCTGGCACCGCAGAGACCCTGACGCCCGATGTCGAACAGGTGCTGAAGGCCGACGACTATGTGAACCTGACCTATTATGCCCGCGACACGGGCGAAGTGGTCAACTTCTTTTCGGCCTATTACGTCAAGCAGACCGAGGGCTCCGGGATTCACTCGCCCGAGGTTTGCCTGCCCACCGGCGGCTGGGAGGTCTCAACCATCACCCAGCAACCGGTCGACATGACGGCCGCGGGCTTTGGCACCTTTCGGGTGAACCGGGCGATCATCCAGAACGGGGTGACGCGCCAGCTGGTCTATTACTGGTTCGAACAGCGCGGGCGGCATATGACCAGCGATTACGCGGCCAAGGCCAGTGTCGTCTGGGACAGCCTGACACGCGGGCGCAGCGATGGCGCGCTGGTGCGGTTCGTGACGCCCCTGTTGCCGCAAGAGCCCGAGGCGGTGGCGGATGCGCGAATGCAGCAGGTCATGGCACTGGTGCTGGGCCGCCTGCCGCGTTTTCTGCCGGAGTGAACGTGCCCGGGTGCCGGCGGCGGCCGGGTCACGCCATCTTGGCAAAGATCCGGTCGTAAGCCGCCAGCAACTGCGGCACCGAATGATCCCAGGACAGCCGCTCGACCACGCGCCTGCGCCCGGCCTTGCCCATGGCGCGGCCCGCGTCGGGATGGTCGATCAGCCAGGCGATCTTGTCGGCAAAATCGATGGGATCATTGGGCTTGGCATAGAGCGACGCATCTTCGGCCGAGGCTCTGCCTTCCTTGAGATCGAACTGCACCGCCGGCTTTTCCAGGGTCATGTATTCCATGATCTTGTTCATGGTGGATATGTCGTTCATCGCGTTTTTCGGGTCTGGCGACACGCCGATATCCGCGGTGTTCAGCACGGCCAGCAGGTCATCCCCATACAGCGCCCCGGTGAAGGTGAACCAGGCATCCAGGCCCCTTCGCGCCACATCGGCCTGCACCTCGGGCACCTGCGGGCCAAAGCCCACGATGGCAAAATGGATGTCGCGATAGCCCCTGGAGTTGATCAAATGGTCGGCGGCGGCCACCAGCAGATCCATCCCTTCCTGCTGCCCGATCACGCCGACATAGCCGATCAGGGTCTTGGCACCCTTCTTCCAGTGCGGCACCGGCGGACGAATCTCGAACTTTTCGATCCTTGGGGCAGACCTTACGATGAAAACATCCTGCGGTTTCATCCTGCCCCGGCAGACGGCGATGGCGCGGAAGCTTTCGTTGGTTGCGATCGACACCGACGCGGTGGCAAAGGTCATCCGCTCCCACAACAGCATGATCCAGTACAGGATACCCTTCTTGCCGAACTTGGCCTCGAACAGTTCCGGGCAGACGTCGTGGTGATCGAACAGATACCGAACGCCCCAGGGCCGATACCACAGCGCCAGAACGAAGATCAGGTCGGGCGGGTTGCAGCCCTGGATCACCTGAAAACCGCGCTCGCGCCAGACCACACGGGCCAGGCGGAACCAGTGCCACAGCGAATGCAGATATTCCCTGGCATAGGCAACGGCGCCGGAATGTGCCTCGGCCGGGGCGGGATAGCGATAGATGTGCACGCCGTCGATTTCCTCGTAGGGCTTGTCCCAGCCCCGCCCGGTCGGGCAGATCACGCTGACCTGATAGCCCTGATCCGTCAGGGCCGAGGCCTCCAGCCAGACCCGGCGGTCCAGCGGCACGGGCAGATTTTCAACCACGATCAGGACTTTGCGTCCGTTCCTGGCAACAGCACGGGTCATGAAAACTTTCGCACTCCGGTCCTGGCGAGCAGTGCAGATCCTGGAAATCCGTCAATTCTATCGCCTGACCTTGCCAGTCCGGGCGCGGAAAGGAAAGACCCGTGCTGCCGCGCGGCAGCACGCTTCGGTCCGGGTTTTCGGGGAATTTTCACTCTCGACTGCGAGAAGTGGTGCCGGTGAAGGGACTCGAACCCCCGACCCCATCATTACGAATGACGTGCTCTACCAGCTGAGCTACACCGGCCTGGTGGCCGGCCTCTTAACATCGCTCACCGGCCGTGTGTAGCCCTAATTTGCGCGCCGGGCGATGGCTTCGATGTCGATGGGCGGGGGCTCGTCGGGGGCGGGCGCAGGACGCGGACCCGAGGCGACCAGCAGCGGCAGGATTTCGGCGCCAGTGGACGAAGGGCCCGCGTTTTCCGGCGGTTCGCGCCAGCTGAGCGTATCGAAGCCGTTGCAGTTGGGGCAGATCGGCGTCCATTCCGAATGCACGGCATGGCATTGGTCGCAGCACCATTGCTTGCCGCGCGGCGCGGTCAGCGCCTTGGCCAGCCAGCCGCGCACAACGGCGTCGTCGGAGCCTTCGCCACGTTCGACCGCCGCCATGATGGCCAGGGCGCGCTGCGTCGGGTGTCTGGTCGGCAGATCGCCCAGCGCCCGGCGGGC
Organism: Pseudomonadota bacterium; assembly: GCA_021813365.1. GTDB lineage: Bacteria > Pseudomonadota > Alphaproteobacteria > Rhodobacterales > Rhodobacteraceae > Stagnihabitans. Next base: position 8,501 of record JAKALB010000001.1, read on the forward strand.
GGCGGGAAAATCCTCGGCCGCGATGCACAGCTCGGCCTGAAGCAGGCGCGATTCTTCGGATTCGGGATGGATGGCGGTCAGGGTGCGAAACCGGGCCAGGCGGGCCGCGGGCGTTTCGTCCGGCTCGATTTCGGCAAAGGCCGCGGCCAGGTCGGGATGCGGCTGCGCTTCCCAGGCCTTGCGCAGCACCCGGGTTGCCGTCTTCTTGTCGCCCTTTTCGATCAGGCTCCGGGCTGCCATGGCTGCTGCGGGAATCAGGTCGGGCGAGGCCCTGTTGGCCGCAATCGCCGCTTCGCGCGCCTCGGGCGTGGCAGATTCGTCGATCAGGGTCTTGGCCTCCTGCAGGGCCAGGATCGCATCGCGGCGCTTCCAGACATCGCGCGGCAGCGCGCCCGACCGGGCCTGGGCACTCAGGGTTTCGCGCGCGCCCTTCCAGTCGGCGCTTTCGGATTGCAGTTTCAGCAGGATATCCTGGGCCTCGCCATGCCTGGGCTTCAGCGCAAAGGCCTTTTCGGCCAGCTTCAGCGCGGTGGCGGTATCGCCTTCGGCCAGCTTTTGCCGCAACAGGCCACGGATACCGACGAATCGGGTTTCTTCATTGCCTAGCAGGGCTTTCCAGGCTTCGGCCGCACGCCTGGTGTCACCCGCCGCTTCGGCGGCCTGGGCCAGCAGCAGCGCGGTCACCTCGGGCCGGTCCAGAAGCTTTTCCGCTCGTTGCGCCTTGATCAGGGCCAAGCGGCCCTCGCCCGAGGCAAGGGCAATCAGGCTTTGCGACAGCGCATCGAAACCGCGCCGTTCGCGGTCACGGTCGAAATACCGGCTGATGGCAGTTTCATCGCCGTTGAGGAAATGGAACGTGGCCAGCAGAAGGCCCAGGATTTTCAGCACGATCCACAGCGCCAGCAGCAGGATCACCACGGCGATCACCGTTTGCAGCGGGCCCAGGGTGAATTCCCAGCCGCCGAGCGACAGTCGCAGCGCGCCCTGCGTCTCCATCAGCCAACTGGCGCCAAGGGCCAGCGCCGCGACGATGACCACGAAGGCCAGGATCTTCAGCAGCGACCACAGCATCATCGCCCCCTATCCGCCCATGGCCTGGCCAAGCCCGGCAATCGCCTTGGCCGCATCCAGACGCAGCTGCGCCTGGGCCTGCCACTCGGCCATGGCGGGCTTGCCGGCATCGGGCAGCGCCGCGATTTCGGCCAGCGCCGTCGCCAGATCACCCTGGGCGAGCGCAGCCTCGGCGCGCGACAGGATGGCGTCGGGGTCGTTGCCCTGGCGGGCGGTCAGGGATCGGGCGGCGGTCTGGGCCTGCAGGAACGTGGCGATGCGGTCGGTCCAGCTCGCGCCCATGTCGGCACGGCGCGCATCCTCCAGGCTGGCGCGGGCCGCGTCGGGGAAGCTGGCGCGCAGCGATTGCAGCGTGGGCAGGCCGGATGCGGCGTGGTCGGTCAGCACGGCGGGCAGATCCTGATCCGCAAGGTCGGCCAGGGCGGCGGCATAGGGTGCGCCGCTGTCCAGAGCGGCGGACAATTGCCGCAGGGCGGCCGCAGTCACCAGGCCCTTCACCCTGGCCTCTGCCTCGGCCGTGGCGGCCGAAAGCTGATCTCTGGCGGCGGCGATCGCGGCCTCGACCTCGGCCGGGACACTGGCCGGGGCCGAGGCCAGCGCGGCAACCTGATCCTGCAGCGCCTTCAGCGCCGTGGCGTCGCTGGAGCCGGGCATGGCGGACAGATCGGCAAGCTGCGCCTTCACTTCGGCCAGATCTCGGGACAGGTCGGGTGGCAAGGGTCGCGCTTCGAGTGCCGCGACACGGTCGGCCAGGCCGGTGTCGGCGGCTGACCGGCTGGCCAGCGCGTCAAGCTGCGATTGCAGCGCGGCCAGTTCGCCCTGCACCTGCTGCACCTGGGCCTGCAAGGCCGAAGTGTCGGCGATGGGCCAGCCGCCGGGAATGGCCCTGGCCAGGGCGAATCCCAGACCGGCGGCAATCACGCCGCCCAGAAGCGGCCAGAGCAGTGACCCGAGCCGTGACGCGGGGCGCGGTGCGGCTGCGGCGGGCCGGGCCGCCGGTTGGGCTGTTGCGGCGGGCAGTTCGCTGATCTCGGGTTCCGCCATGTCGCCTCCTTCGGCCCCAGAACAGCGGGCCAGAACCTGACGGTATGCGTCAGGCGGCGCTGCTTCAAGCCCAGGGGGCGCGGCGCATCAGCTGTTTCAGCGCCGCCAGCAGGGATTCGCCATCGGGCCGCGTGGCGAGCGTGACGCTGGCCGGCCGCAGCGGTTCGGCCGCCTGCGCAATGGCGGGGCTGAGCACCACGACATGCGCCTGCGCCACGGCCCTGGCATTCACCCAGGCCTGGCACAGAAGCGCGGCCGAGCGCGGCGACAGGATCGGCAGGATCACCGGGCCGGGCTGGCGCAGCAGGCGGATGGCGGCGGGCCGCAGCGGGCAGGGTTCCTGGGCATAGGCCAGCACGGGAATCGTCTCTATTCCCGCAGAATTCAGCCGCTCGGCCACGGCGCCACGGGTTTCCCGCCCGTGCAGGTAGACCAGCGGGCCATGGCCACCCCGGGCCAGGATCATCTGCACCAGCGCATCCGCATCGCCCCTGGCCGAGACCGCCTGGAACCCCTGCGCCCGCGCCGCCCTGGCTGTCCGGTTGCCCACGCACCAGGCCTTGCGGGGCAGGTCCGGGCGCCGGCCTGCCGCCAGCGCCGCGGTCTCGGAGGTCAGGATCACGGCGTCAAAGGGTCGCGCCGGCAAACTGAGCGGCGGGTAGACTGCCGCCATCAGCGGCGACACATGGACCCGCCCGGCCCAATCCTGCGCGCGCAGGGCCCGGGCAAAACGCTCGGCCTGGGGCTCTGGTCGGGTCACCAGGATCGGAGGGCGGGATTGTGCGGTCATGGCAACGGTGTTACCCCCGTGGCCGTCCCTAGGCAACGCGCGCCCTGATGCAAGACCTGACCTTTCTCGGCATCGAATCCAGCTGCGATGACACCGCGGCCGCCGTGGTGCGGGCGGAGCGGGGCGCGGGGCAGATTCTGGCCTCGGAGGTAGAGGGGCAGGTCGCCCTGCATGCGGCCTATGGCGGCGTCGTGCCGGAAATCGCCGCCCGCGCCCATGCCGAAAAGCTGGACCACGTGATCGAGCGCGCGCTGGCTGCCGCCGGGCTGGGCCTGGATGCCCTCGACGGAATCGCGGTGACCGCCGGGCCCGGATTGATCGGTGGCGTTCTTTCCGGGGTGATGCTGGCCAAGGGGCTGGCGGCGGCGACCGGCCTGCCGCTGGTGGGGGTGAATCACCTGGCCGGACATGCGCTGACGCCACGGCTGACGGATGGCCTGGCCTTTCCCTACCTGATGCTGCTGGTTTCGGGCGGACATTGTCAGTTCCTGGTGGTAAAGGGCGCGGCAGAATTCCACCGCCTGGGCGGCACGATCGACGACGCGCCCGGCGAAGCCTTCGACAAGACCGCCAGATTGTTGGGCCTGGGCCAGCCCGGTGGCCCGCTGGTCGAGGCCGAGGCGATCCGGGGCGATCCGGCACGGTTTCATTTTCCCCGGCCGCTGCTGGACCGTCCGGGGTGCGACATGAGCTTTTCGGGGCTGAAAACCGCCCTGCTGCGGGCACGCGACGGCCTGATCGCGGCGCAGGGCGGGCTGCATGTTCAGGACCGGGCAGATCTCTGCGCCGGCTTTCAGCTGGCAGTGACCGAGGTGCTGGCCGAAAAGACCCGCCGCGCGCTGCAACAGTATCGGGCGCTGAACCCGGCTGTTCCGGCGCTGGCCGTGGCCGGTGGCGTGGCGGCCAACCGGCTGATCCGCGAGCGGTTGCAGGCGGTCTGCGCCGAAACGGGTGCGACCTTTGTGGCCCCGCCGCTGCGGCTTTGCACCGACAACGCGGCGATGATCGCCTGGGCGGGGATCGAGCGGTTCCGGCAAGGCGGTTCCGACGGCATGGGCCTGTCGGCCCGGCCGCGCTGGCCGCTGGACCAGGCAGCCCCGGCGATGCTGGGCTCGGGCAGAAAGGGGGCCAAGGCATGATCGGCGTGGTGGGTGCGGGTGCGTTCGGCACGGCCCTGGCGGTGGCCCTGGCGCGCAGCGGGCAGGATGTGCGGCTGTGGGCGCGGTCTGCGGCGCAGGTGTCGGAAATGCGGGTCACTCGGCGCAATGAAGGCCGGCTGCCCGGCGTGGACCTGCCCGAAACCGTCACTGTGACGGCAGAAATCGCAGATCTGGCCGGGGCTGGCGCGGTACTGCTGGCGCTGCCGATGCAGCAGATGCGCGGCTTTCTGGGTGAACATGCAGCCCATCTGGACGGCCGGGTTCTGGTGGCCTGCTGCAAGGGGCTGGACCTGGCCACCCTGACCGGGCCGACCGCGCTGATCCGCAGCGCCTGCCCGAAGGCTCGGGCGGCCATCCTGACCGGCCCCAGCTTTGCCGCCGACATCGCACGCGGCCTGCCCACAGCCCTGACGCTGGCCGGGGCCTTTGACCTGACCGCCTTGCAGGCGCAGCTGTCGACGCCGGTGTTGCGCATCTACGGCCAGTCGGACGTGATCGGTGCGGAATTGGGCGGGGCCCTGAAGAACGTCATCGCCATCGCCTGCGGTATTGTCATGGGCGCAGGTCTGGGCGAATCGGCCCGGGCGGCGCTGATGACGCGGGGCTATGCCGAAATGCTGCGGCTGGCCCGCGTCCTGGGCGCCCGACCCGAAACCCTGGCCGGCCTGTCGGGCCTGGGCGATCTGGTGTTGACCTGCACATCCCAGCAATCGCGGAACTTCCGCCATGGCCAGGCGATCGGGAGCGGGCAGGCTCCCGATGCCCGCGCCACGGTTGAGGGCATCGCCACGGCCCGCGCCGTCACCCGCCTGGCCGAGGCGCGGGGGCTGGATCTGCCGATCAGCCGGATGGTGTCGGCTGTTGTCAGCCATGCCATGCCGCTGGATGACGCCATCCGCACGCTGATGTCCCGCCCCCTGACCCAGGAGTAAATCCCCATGCGTTTCGCCCTGATCTGCCGCGACAAGCCCGGCGCCCTGCAAACCCGCGTCGACAACCGGTCGGCCCATCTGGCCTATATCGACAATACCGGCGTGGTTGAGATGGCGGGGCCGTTTCTGGACGAGGCCGGGCAGATGTGCGGCAGCCTGGTGATCCTGGACGTGGCCGACAAGGCCGCCGCCGAGGCCTGGGCGGCGGGCGATCCCTATGGCAAGGCAGGTCTGTTCGAAAGCGTGACGGTGCTGGCCTGGAAGAAGGTGATCGGCTGATGGCGCACTGGCTGTTCAAGTCCGAGCCCGATGCCATCAGCTTTCAGAGCCTGGTGGACAGGCTGCCCGCCGACGAGGAATGGCATGGCATCCGCAACTATGGCGCGCGCAACAACATGCGCCGGATGACCCTGGGTGAGCAGGCGTTCTTCTACCATTCCAACATCGGCAAGGAGATCGTCGGGATCGTCGAGGTCACGCGGCTGTCGCAACCGGAGACGAACGGGATCGACCCGCGCTGGGATTGCGTCTGGTTCCGGCCGGTGGCGCGGCTGGCACGGCCGGTCACGCTGGAGATGTGCAAGGTTCAGCCGGGGCTGGAGAGGATGGTTCTGATCAACAACTCGCGCCTGTCGGTCCAGCCGGTCAGCGAGGCCGAGTGGGAGATCATCTGCGGATTGGGCCGGGTCGTGCCGTTGTGAGATCGGCACGGGCGCACGGGGCCGCTCGGGGGTCGCATCGAAAACGTTATCTCGACCTCAATCTTTCGGTTAGCCTGCGACCGACCATAACGATGGAGCGACCGAATGGGTTATCTGGTGGTTTTGATCGCAGCGGTGGCGGCCTATGCCTTTGGCGCGGTCTGGTACACGACGATGTCCAGGCCGTGGATCGCGGCGGCGGGCATTCCGGTGGATGCCGATGGCAAGCCGCAGGGCAATGGCAGTGCAACGCCCTTCATCGTGGGCTTTGTCGCCGAAGTGCTGGTGGCGGGCATGATGCGCCATATTTTCAGACAATCCGGATTGGATACCGTGCTGGAAGGCCTGATGGGCGGGCTGGGCATCGGACTGTTCCTGATCACGCCCTGGGTGACGATGAACTATGCCTTCGCGGCGCGCCCCTACAAGCTGTCGCTGCTGGATGGCGTGAACGCCGTGGTCGGCTGCACGATCATGGGACTGGTGTTCGGAATCGCCGGCGTGTGAACGAAACGGGGGGCCCGCACCCCTACGGACCCCCCATCCACCCCACGTGCTCCCTTGGCACCACACGTGTCTGAAAAGGTCCGGGACATGCTGTCCTTGGCATCACAAGACCGCGAATCGCGGCGCGGCGCAATCGCTGCTTGCTGGGGATTTGAGACAAATCCCGCGGTCAGGCCCAGGCCTTGGGCTCGGGCAGCCAGAAGGCGAACAGGCCCAGCGCCGGCAGCACGGCGCAGATCTTGTAGACCGTAACGATGCCCCAGGCGTCGGCCAGCACGCCCAGCGCGGCCGCGCCGATGGCGGCCACGCCGAAGGCCAGGCCGAACAGCAGCCCCGCCACCATGCCGGTGCGCTGCGGCATCAGATCCTGCCCGTAGACCACCATCGCCGGAAAGGCCGAGGCCAGGATCAGCCCGGACAGCGCCGCCACGGCGACCGATGGCACCAGCGGCAGCCAGGGCTGCGCCAGGGTCAGCGGCAGGATGCCCAGGATCGACCACAGGATCACGCTGCGCCGTCCGATGCGGTCGCCGATCGGGCCGCCGATGATCGTGCCCAGCGCGACGGCGGCCAGAAACAGGAACAGGCACAACTGCGACTGGCCGACCGACAGGCCGAACCTCTCGATCAGGTAAAAGGTGTAATAGCTGGAGAACGAGACGTTGTAGATGAACTTGGACATCATCAGCACGATCAGCAGCACCATGCCGCGGCGGACCAGCGCAGGAGGCAGCGCAGTGGCGGCACGGGCGCGGCGGGTGCGGGCGGCCGCCCGCTCGGTGCCGGTCGAGATGTACCAGCGTCCGACCGTCCACAGCAGCAGCGCTCCGACCAGGGCCGCGCCCGCGAACCAGGAAATCGAGCCCTGTCCACGCCGGATGACGATGAACGCCGCGGCAAGCGGACCCAGCGCCGAGCCGGCATTGCCACCGACCTGAAACAGCGATTGCGCGAAACCGGGGCGCAATCCGGCGGCCAGGCGGGCGATGCGCGATGCTTCGGGATGGAAGATCGACGAACCGAGGCCGATCAGCGCGACCGAGGCCAGCACCATCGCAAAGCTGGCAGCCTGGGCCAGGCCGATCAGCCCCAGGCCGGTGGCGGCCATGCCCGCCGTCAGGGCATAGGGCAAGGGGCGCTTGTCGGTATAATGCCCGACCAGCGGCTGCAGGATCGAGGCGGTGCCCTGAAACACCGCCGTCACCAGCCCGATCTGCGAGAAATTGAGCGACAGGTTCTGTTTCAGCAGCGGATAGGCCGCCGGAATCAGAGACTGCATCAGATCATTCAGAAGGTGACCCAGCGAGACAGCCAGGATGACGGGCAGCACGGTCCGTTCGACCGAGGCAAATGGCCGGGACTGGGGCTGGGGCTGGATGGTCACGGGATCACCTGCATGGCGCTGCAGGCGGCAGACTGGCGGGACCGGCGGCAATTGTCCATGCCGCCCCCCGGCCCGTCGCGCAAATCAGGTCACTTGTAGACCGACTCCTTGCCGAAATGCTTGACCAGCATGTAGTAGATCACGGCGCGGTACTTGTTGCGTTCCGACCGGCCATAGGTGGCTATTGCGGCGTCGATCGCTTCCATCAGCCTGGGGCTGTCGGGCAAGCCCAGCTTCTTCATCAGGAAATTGGTCTTGACGGTTTCCAGCTCGCTCTGATCGGTGCCGGCGATGGTGGCACTGTCGGCATTGTAGATGGCGGGGCCGCAGCCGATGGTCACCCTGGTCAGCAGGGCCATATCCGGCGTGATCCTGCATTTGGTCTTCAGATCGTCGGCGTATCTGGCGATCAGGTCGTCGCGCTTGCTCATGTCACCCATCCTCACACCCCGGGCTGGCCGGGCCCAGCGGCCCTTCCTGGCCGCCGGAGGAACTTATGGGGCCTGCGCGGGCCGACAAAGGGAATTGTGGCCGACATTTCCCCGTCGGCCATTCCACGCCATCAATAGCGATAGTGTTCCGATTTGAAGGGGCCGTCGATCTTGACGCCGATGTAATCGGCCTGTTCAGGCCGCAACTGGGTCAGTTTCGCGCCGATCTTCTTCAGATGCAGGCGGGCAACCTTTTCGTCCAGCGCCTTGGGAAGGATGTAGACACCGGGGGCATAATCCTTGCCCTTGGTCCAAAGCTCGATCTGCGCCAGAACCTGATTGGTGAAGGAAGCAGACATGACGAAGGACGGATGGCCGGTGGCGTTGCCCAGGTTCAGCAGGCGGCCCTCCGAGAGCAGGATGATCCGGTTGCCCGAGGGCATCTCGATCATGTCCACCTGGTCCTTGATGTTGGTCCACTTGTGATTGCGCAGGGCGGCGACCTGGATCTCGTTGTCGAAGTGGCCGATATTGCCGACGATGGCCATGTCCTTCATCTCGCGCAGATGCTCGATGCGGATCACGTCCCTGTTGCCGGTGGTGGTGATGAAGATGTCGGCCGTGGCGACTTCGTCCTCCAGCAGCGTCACCTCATAGCCATCCATCGCGGCCTGCAGCGCGCAGATCGGGTCGACCTCCGTCACCTTCACCCGGGCACCGGCGCCCCGCAGCGATGCGGCCGAGCCCTTGCCCACGTCGCCATAGCCGCAGACCACGGCGACCTTGCCCGCCATCATCGTGTCGGTGGCGCGGCGGATGCCGTCGACAAGGCTTTCCTTGCAGCCGTATTTGTTATCGAACTTCGACTTGGTGACACTGTCGTTCACATTGATCGCCGGGAAGGGCAGGAGACCCTTCTTGTGCAGTTCATACAGACGATGCACACCCGTCGTGGTTTCTTCCGAAACGCCCCTGATGGCGTCGCGCTGGGCGGTGAACCAGCCCGGCGAGGCTTTCAGCCGCTTCCTGATCTGGTTGAACAGGCAGACTTCCTCTTCAGAGGTCGGCACGGCGATCAGGTCGGTCTCGCCCGCCTCGACCCGAGCGCCGAGCAGGATGTAGAGCGTCGCATCGCCGCCATCGTCGAGGATCATGTTGCAGGTGCCGCCCTCACCGCCGAACTGGAAGATGCGGTCGGTGAAGTCCCAGTATTGTTCGAGCGTTTCGCCCTTCACGGCGAAAACCGGGGTGCCCGTTCTGGCGATGGCGGCGGCGGCGTGATCCTGGGTCGAGAAGATGTTGCAGCTGGCCCAGCGCACATCCGCGCCCAGGGCGCGCAGGGTTTCGATCAGCACGCCGGTCTGGATGGTCATGTGCAGCGATCCGGCAATGCGCGCGCCCTTCAGCGGCTGGCTGGCCCCGAATTCCTCGCGGCAGGCCATCAGGCCCGGCATTTCGGTTTCGGCGATGGTCAGCTCTTTGCGGCCGAAGTCGGCCAGCTCGATGTTCTTGACGATGTAATCCGCAGCCATGCGGGGCACTCCTTGATCCCTGGGTTGCCGGGCAGATAGCATTGTATGGGGCAATCGGCAACGTGAGCAGGCAAATGAAACAGCCAAGGGCATGGCAGCGCATGTTGTCGGGGCGCAGGCTGGATCTGCTGGACCCCACGCCCGTCGACATCGAGATCGAGGATATCGCGCATGGTCTGGCCTTTGTCGCCCGCTGGAATGGGCAGACACGGGGCGACTGGCCCTATTCGGTGGCCGAACATTCGCTGCTGGTCGAAGAGATCTATGCCCGGCAGGGTGGTGATCAGCCGCGCTGGCGGCTGGCCGCCCTGCTGCATGACGCCCCGGAATATGTGATCGGCGACATGATCAGCCCGGTGAAGGCGGCGGTCGGTCCGGGATATGGCGAACTGGATCGGCGGCTGACGGCGGCGGTGCATCTGCGGTTCGGCCTGCCCGCCGTGCTGCCGGTGACGGTCAAGAAGGCCATCAAGGCGGCAGACAGGGTTTCGGCCTGGCTGGAGGCGGTGCAGATCGCGGGCTTTACCGAGGGCGAGGCGGACCGCTTCTTCGGCCGGCCGTCGGATCAGCTGTTGCGTGGCCTGGAAATCAGGCTGCGTCCGCCCGCCGTGGTGCGGGCCGACTTTGTGGCGCGGCATCGCGATCTGCTGCTGGCCACCGAGGTCGCGATGGCCGGTGAGGCACGGACCGGTCACGCGCGGGGCTGACCCACCTGCCCCGCAACCGGCGCAAGACGCGACTCGACAGGCTGTTCCGGCGGCCCCTGCTCGGCTGCGGCCGAAACGCACCGGTGGCCACCGGCCAGCCGCGGCCTTCGCCCGTCTCGGGGAAAGCACAGGCCAGCATCGCGACCATGCGGCGAACGGCCGCGGCGGTTCAGATCGCCATGTCTTCCGGTTTCTTGCCCGCCGCCAGGGCTTCGCTGAACCACCGGGGTTTGCGGCCACGCCCTGACCAGGTTTGCGACTTGTTGGCCGGGTTGGCATATTTCGCGCCGGCGGCGGCGCGTTTGCGTGGCGCGGTCATCGCGGCCAGTTCATTCAACGTGAAGCCGCGCGCGCGGGCCAGTTCTTCCAGCTCTTGAGCAACGGCACGCATGGCGCGTTCCTCAAAGGTGGCGATGGCACGCAGCACCTGCGCCTGGAGATCCTTCAGCTCTTTCAGGGAAAGGCTATTCAGGTCGATCGGCATGGCTCTAGCTCCCGTATTTCCAATTCCGCAGTTAGCTAGGGCCTGACTGTCGGTGGTGCAAGTCTATTTCGGGCTGCGCTTGGCAAGAATTCGCTGCAACGTCCGGCGATGCATGGAAAGCCTGCGCGCCGTTTCCGAGACATTGCGGTCGCACATTTCAAAAACACGCTGGATATGTTCCCAGCGGACCCGGTCGGCAGACATCGGATTTTCCGGCGGTGCGGGATGCGTATCGCCGCGCTGCAAAAGCGCATTGGTGATGTCATTGGCATCGGCGGGTTTCGAAAGGTAATCCGTGGCGCCGATCTTGACCGCCGCCACCGCCGTGGCAATTGTGCCATAGCCGGTCAGCACCACGATCCGGCAATCGGGCCGCCGGTCGCGCAGAACTTCGACCACATCCAGGCCATTTCCATCCAGCAGCCGCAGGTCGACCACGGCATAGGCCGGGGGCCGGGTCATGGCCGCCACCTTGCCAGCAGCCACGCTTTCGGCCGTTTCCGGCAGAAAGCCCCGTTTTTCCATCGCCTTGGCCAGGCGCTTCACAAAGGGCTCGTCATCATCGACCAGCAAAAGGCTGCGGTCGGCACCAAGATCAAGGGGGGCTGGATCGCTCATGCTGCAAAGTCAGCGTTCAGGATGCAGCTTTGTCAAGATAGCATGCCACGCGTCTGGCCATGTCTTCTTCGGTCACATCCCGGTCGAACACATCCACAAAGCCCAGCCCGGGCAGCATCAGATAGGTGAAGGTGGTGTGATCCACCGTGTAATATTCATCCTGGGGATTGGGGATGTTGTAATAGACCTTGTAGGCCTTGGCCACGGCTCGGATCTGCTCTTCGCTGCCGGTCAGCGCCACCAGTTTCGGCGAAAGGTTGGCGGCGTAATCCTTCATCATGGCGGGCGTATCGCGTTTGGGATCGACCGATATGAACACCGGCGTTATTGCAAATCCCTGTCTTTCGAGATTTTCGGCCACCGCGACATTGCGTGCATTGTCCAATGGGCACACGTCAGGGCAGAATCCATAGCCGAAATAGACAAGGCTGGGTTTGGCCAATACATCCTTGTCGGTCACGGATTGGCCGTCGCCATTCAGGAGCGTGAACGGTCCGCCGATCTGGCCGCCCGCCACCGTGGCGCCCCGGCACTCGGCAAAGACATCGGCGCCGCGGCCCTTCAGCTGGATCGCCACCACGGTGCCCAGAACCATCGCCCCCAGGGCCACCGCGCCCGCCACTGCATAAAGCTTCTGCATCTGCCTCGTTCCATTCACGTTGATCCCCGGCGGCGGCGACCTTAACAATGTCCTTCCAACAGGGGAAACGGGATTTCCATGGCCTCGACCGGCTTTGCCGCGAAATTTGGCGCGGATCGACGCGACTTCCTGCGCCTGCGGACGCTGATCCTGCTGCGCTGGACCGCGATCATTGGCCAGGGAACGGCGCTGCTGGTCGCGGTTCAGGTGTTCGGGCTGAAACTGCCGCTTGGCGCCTGCCTGATGGTGGTGGCGGTGCTGGTCATCGCCAATGTCGGCTCGCAGATCGTTTATCCGGCCAGCAAGCGGCTGAGCGACCGCGAAGCCCTGCTGATGCTGACCTTCGACCTGCTGCAACTGGCGGCGCTGCTGCTGCTCACCGGCGGAATCGACAATCCCTTTGCGCTGTTGCTGCTGGTGCCCGTCTCGATCTCGGCAACGGCACTGACGCTGGAGGCCACAGCCTTTCTGGGGCTGATGGCGGCGATCCTGGTGACGCTGATGCTGCGCATCAATGTTCCTCTCGAGACGGTCGACGGCCGGGTGCTGACCCTGCCCGGCCTGTTCCGTCTGGGCTATTGGCTGGCGCTCTTGATCGGCACCGGGTTCCTGGCGCTGTATTCCCGGCGCGTGGCGCAGGAAATGCGCGCGATGGCCGATGCCCTGCTGGCGGTGCAGATGGCCCTGGCGCGCGAACAGAAGCTGACCGATCTGGGCGGCGTGGTGGCCGCCGCGGCGCATGAACTCGGCACGCCGCTGGCCACGATCAAGCTGGTCTCGACCGAGCTGATCGACGAATTGGCCGACCGGCCGGCTCTGGCCGAGGATGCGGCACTGATCCGCGATCAGGCAGACCGCTGCCGCGACATCCTGCGCTCGATGGGCCGCGTGGGAAAGGAGGATCGGCAGGTGTTGCAGGCGCCGTTGGGCGAGGTGATCCGTGTGGCGGCAGAGCCGCATCTGGACCGGGGCAAGACCGTGCTGATCAGCCTGCAACCCGAAGGCGATGGCGAAGATCGCCAGCCCCTGGTGCAGCGTCGGCCCGAAGTGATCCACGGGCTGCGCAACCTGGTGCAGAACGCGGTCGATTTCGCCCGGAGCCGGGTCTGGATCGACGGCAGCTGGACCGCCGACCGCATCACGCTGCGGGTGGTCGACGACGGCCCGGGCTATCCTCCGCAGATGCTGGGGCGGATCGGCGACCCTTTTCTGCGGGTGCGGTCGCGGCCGCAGGAGACGCTGCTGCGGCCGGAATATGAAGGCATGGGGCTGGGCCTGTTCATCGCCAAGACCCTGCTGGAGCATACCGGGGCGGAATTGACCTTTGCCAATGCCGCCGACCCTTTCCTGGATCCGGCCGAGCGGCCGGAACGCTGCGGCGCGCTGGTCATGGTCAGCTGGCCGCGTGCGGTGTTCGAGGCCCGGCCCGAAGAGCTGCAAGGCCTGAACCGCCCGCTTTCAGCCTAGGCAGCGGCATTTCCGCAGTCAGGTGCCGGAGGGCCGGAATATACTTTCGATTGAATTAACTTTCCGTTAGGTAAATATCCTCTAAGTTGTATCAGTAACCTTGTGGTGCTGGTGCTGGATGAACGGATTGCTTGCCTCGGGTTTGGTCATCGGCGCCACCGCTGTCGCGGCCGTGGCCTTTGGCCTGTGGCTCGACAGCTGGATGACGCGGCGCAAACCGGTGCGGCGGCCGTCGCTGTTTGCCGAAACCCAGGTCGGCGCGGTGTTCCTGTTCGATGGCGAGGCGCTGGTGGATTGTTCGCCCGCGGCCCGGGCGATCCTGGCGCAGCAGTTGACGCATTCCGGCCCCTGGGTGCGGCTGATGTCGTTCCTGGCGCCGCGGTTTCCCGATGTCGAGGCGCGGCTGCGCGCGTTGGGTGAACAGGGCGCGCTGACCATGGCGTCGGAAAGCGACCGGCCGCTGCTGTTGTCGGCCGAACTGCGCGGCGGGCTGACGCGGGTGACGCTGATCGACGCAGAGCGTGAAGACCGGATGCCCGGCCAGGACCCGATGATCTATCGCGCCCAGGTCGAGGAGCTTGAGCAGCTGCGCAATGTCGTGGCCCAGGCGCCGGTGCTGATCTGGCGCGAGAAGGCCGATGGTTCGATCATCTGGGCCAATGCGACCTATGTGATGCTGCTGACCGAACTGCTGGAGCCGGGCACCGATCTGGCCTGGCCCCTGCCCGGCCTGTTCGAGGCAAAAGAGCCGACCCCCGGCAAGCCGGACCGCCGCAAGCTGAAGCTGCAGAACGGAACCGAAGTCTGGTACGAGCTGCAACGGCGCGTCGAAGGAACAGAGCGGCTGATCTTTGCCCTGCCGGCGGACCAGATCGAAATGGCCGAACGGGCGCTGCGCGACGTGTTGGTGACGCTGACCAAGACCTTCGCCCACCTGCATGTCGGCCTGGCGATCTTTGACAAGGAGCGCCACCTGCAACTGTTCAACCCGGCGATGACCGATCTGACCGGCCTGCCGGTCGATCTTCTGGCGCGCAAACCCAGCCTGACCGCCGTGCTGGACGCAATGCGTGAGCGCAACACGATCCCTGAACCGAAGGATTACCGCAGTTGGCGGCGGCAACTGATCCAGATGGAAAGGGCCGCGGTGGCCGGCAGCTATGAGGAAACCTGGAGCCTGCCCTCGGGCCAGACCTATCGCGTGATCGGCCGGCCGCATCCCGATGGTGCGCTGGCGCTGATCCTCGAAGACATCTCGGACGAGATGACGCGCTCGCGGCGCTATCGGGCCGAAATCGAGCTGGGCCTCTCGGTGCTGGATGGGCTGGACGAGGCGGTGGCGGTGTTCTCTCAGGCCGGGCAACTGGTGATGTCGAACGCCGCCTATGCGCAGCTCTGGAACCATGACCCCGGGTCGGACTTGTCGGACGCCTCGCTGACCAACGTGGTGCGGCACTGGAAGACCGCCTCGGCGCCCAGCCCGGTCTGGGCGCAGTTCGAGGATCTGGCTTCCGGCGGGGGGGATCGCCAGGGTTTGAGCGCCGAGGCGCGGCTGGTCGACGGGCGGCTGCTGACCTGCCGGTTCACGCCACTGGTCGGCGGCGCGACCATGGCCGCGTTCCGGGTGGTGCCACCGGTTCCCGCCGCGCGCGCCGTGGCCGAAGCCGACCGGAAACTCGCCTGACCACGCCTTGCGCCGGGCCATGGCCGGGGTAGACTCGGCACCATGCAAGTTGCGCTGATCCTTGACCTGCCGACGCCCGAGGCGACCGAAGACCTGGCTCGGGTGCTGGCGGGCGGGTTGCAGGCGGGTGACAGCCTGCTGCTGGAAGGGCCGATCGGGGCCGGCAAGTCGCATCTGGCCCGGGCGCTGATCCGCTCGCGTCTGGGCAACCCCTCCGAGGAAGTGCCCTCGCCCAGTTTCACCCTGGTGCAGACCTATCCCGGCGATCCGCCGATCTGGCATGCCGACCTCTATCGCCTGGGCCACCCCGACGAGGTGCTGGAACTGGGCCTGGATGCGGCGTTCGAGACCGACATCACCCTGGTGGAATGGCCCGACCGGCTGGGCCGCGATGCACCCGCCGACGCGATTCGCGTGGCCTTGGCGCCGGCGGGAGAGGGGCGGCGGGCCACGATCCGCCTCTCTGGCCGCGAGGCCCTGGCAGTCGCCCTGCGGGAATTTGCCCTGGCGCTGTTTCTGGCGCGCTGCGGGTGGGCCGCGGCCGAGCGGGAGCCGCTGGCAGGCGATGCCTCGGGCCGGCGGTTCATCCGGCTGCGGCGGGCGGATCGCACTGCGGTGCTGCTGGACAATCCGCCGGGCCTGGCCGACCGGGTCGACGACTATGTGAAGATCGGTCGGCACCTGCGCCGGATCGGCCTGTCCGCACCCGAAATCTTCGCCGAGGATCTGGCCAACGGCTTTCTGCTGCTTGAGGATCTCGGCGACGACCTGCTGTCGCGCCGTCTCATGACCCGCCCGCAGGAAGAGGCTGCGCTTTACGCCCTGGCCTGTGATGCGCTGGTGCAGATGCAGGCAGCGCCCGCGCCGGACGGTCTGCCGAACCTCAGCGCCGAGGACTGGGCCGAAGCGGCGCTGCTGGCGCTGAGCTTCTATGTCCGGGGCGCGACGGGCCAGACGCCAGACCCCGGGCCATTGCGCGCGGCGCTGGTCCAGGCGCTGCGGGCCTTTGGCGACGGGCCCAGGGTGCTGATCCACCGGGATTACTTCATGGGCAACCTGTTGTTGCTGCCGCGTCCGGGCACTGCCGCCCTCGGGCTGGTGGATTTCCAATCGGGGCAGTTGGGGCAGCCGGTCTACGACCTCGTCTCGCTGCTGCAAGACGCCCGCCGCGATGTCGCCCCCGCCGTCGAGGCCGCCACCAAGGCGCGGTTTGCCACCATCACCGGCGCCGGTCCGCAGTTTCAGGCCGCCTATGCCGTCTGGGGCGTTCAGCGCGCGCTGCGTATCCTGGGCATCTTTGCCCGGCTGTGCCTGGTCGAGGGCAGGCCGGCCTATCTGGACCACCTGCCCCGGGTGATGCGCGATCTGCGCCGCAACCTGGCCCATCCGGGACTGGAGAAACTCGATCGTCTCTGCGAAGGCCTGTTGCCCAATCCGACCCCGAAAGTCCTGAGCCGTCTGAGGTCGCAATGCGGCGCTTTCCGCTGATGATCTTTGCCGCCGGCTTCGGCACCCGGATGGGCGCGCTGACCGCCGATCGGCCCAAGCCGCTGATCCCGGTGAGGGGTCGCCCGCTGATCGACCATGCCCTGGCCCTGGCGGCCGCGGTGCCGGTCGGGCCGGTGGTGGTGAATCTGCATTACCTGGGCGAGCAGCTGGCCGCGCATCTGGCGGGGCGGGATGTGCTGTTGTCGTGGGAGCGCGATCAGATCCTGGAAACCGGCGGCGGACTGAAGCGGGCGTTGCGGCTGCTGGGGGCCGGACCGGTGATGACCCTGAACCCGGATGCCGTCTGGACCGGGCCGAACCCTCTGGTGACGCTGCAATCCGCCTGGACCGACGGGATCGAGGGGCTGCTGCTGGTTGCCCCGCCAGAGCGGTTGCGCGGTCGGGCAACGGCGTCGGCCGATTTCGTGATGGACAGTGCCGGCCGGCTACGGCGGGCCGACGGCGCGTGCGAGGGCGTGGTCTATCTGGGCGCGCAGATCCTCCAGCCCCAGCCGGTGGCGGATTGGCCCGAACCGGTGTTCTCGTTGAACAGGGTCTGGGATAGGATGATCGCGCGCGGCGGGCTCTATGGCGTCCTTCATTCGGGCGGCTGGTGCGATGTCGGCTCGCCCGCGGGCATTGCCCAGGCCGAGGCCCTGCTGGCGGAGGAGGACTTGGGTGGCTGAACTTTTCGCACTGCCGCTGGGTACCGATTTCGCCAATGGCTTCGTGGACGGGCTGTTGGCCCGCCATCGCGGCTTGCCGCCGGAAAAGCTGGCGCGGATCACGATCCACGCCAACAGCCGGCGGATGCGCCGCCGGATTGCCGAGGCACTGAAGGCGCGCGGCGTGCGGTTGCTGCCACGGCTGAAGCTGGTCTCGGACCTTGCGGATGACCTGATCCTGGCCGACCTGCCGCCGCAGGCCCCGGCCCTGCGCCGGCGGCTGCAACTGAACCAGCTGATCCGCGCCCTGATCGCGCAAGAACCGGGCCTGGCCCCGACCTCGGCCGTGCAGGACCTGACCGACAGCCTGTTCGCCCTCATGGAAGAAATGGATTCCGAAGGAATCGAACCCGCGGCCCTGCGCCAGCTTGACCTGGCCGAACATTCCGAACACTGGGCGCGCAGCCTCAAGTTCCTGACCATCCTGGTCCCGTTCTTTGCCCGCTCGGCCGAGCGCGGCGCCGGCGCGCGCAGCCGGATCGCGGCGCAGCGCCTGGCCGAATTGTGGGCCGCGGCGCCACCGGCCGATCCGGTGATCGTGGCGGGTTCGACCGCGTCGCGCGGGGCGATATCCGCCTTCATGGAGGCGGTGGCGCGGCTGCCGAACGGCGCGGTGGTGCTGCCCGGCTATGATTTTGACATGCCGGCATCGGTCTGGGATGCGCTGGACCATGCCGTGACCGCCGAGGATCATCCGCAATTCCGCTTTCTGCGCCTGGCCCAGCGGTTGGGCCTGACGCCGCAGGAGGTGCAGCCCTGGGCGCAAGTCGCCCCGCGCGATCCGGCGCGGGACCGGGTGATTTCCCTGGCGCTGCGCCCCGCGCCGGTCACGGATCAGTGGCTCGTCGAAGGTGCCGCGCTGACCGACCTGCCTCAGGCGCTGGCCGGGGTCAGCCTGATCGAGGCGCAATCCCCCAGAGATGAGGCTCAGGCGCTGGCGCTGATCTTGCGGCATGCGTTGGAAACCGGGCAGAAAGCGGCTCTGATCACGCCCGATCGGCTGTTGACCCGGCGGGTGACGGCGGCGCTGGATCGCTGGGGGATCCGACCGGACGACTCGGCCGGCCGCCCGCTGATCCTTTCGGCGCCGGGGCGGTTTCTGCGCCACGTCGCGGACCTGTTCTGCGAGCGGTTGACGGCGGCACGGCTGCTGGTGCTCTTGAAACACCCGATGGTGAGCAGCGGTGGCGGCCGCGGCCCGCACCTTCTGCTGACGCGCGAACTGGAACTGAGGCTGCGGCGGCATGGGCCGGTGTTTCCGGCTGCCGAGGATATCCGGCGGCTGGTGAAGGAAAGTGACGGCGCGGCGCAGGCCTGGGCGACGGGGATCGCGGCCGTGCTGGATCGCCTGGCGGGGCCGGACCGCAGGCCGCTGGGCGACTGGGTGGCGCTGCATCGCAGCCTGGCCGAGGCGCTGGCGCGCGGGACCGATCCTGGCGGATCGGGTGCGCTGTGGCTTGAACAGCCGGGCGAGGCGTGCCGCGCGATCCTGGAGGAACTGGCCCTTGAGGCCCCGCACGGCGGCGAGATTTCGGCCCTGGAATACCGCGATCTGTTCGCCGCGCTGCTGGCCGACAAGGCCGTGCAGGACAGCACACCCGTGCACGAAGGCGTGCAGATCCTGGGCGCGCGCGAAGCCCGGGAATGTGACGCCGATCTCGTGATCCTGGCCGGATTGAACGAGGGCAGCTGGCCCGCCCTGCCCGGCCCCGACCCCTGGCTGAACCGGGCGCTGCGGCGCGATCTGGGCCTGTTGTTGCCAGAGCGCCAGATCGGCCTTTCGGCGCATGACTTCCAGCAGGCGGTGTCGGCCCCCCGGACGGTGCTGAGCCGGGCGGTCCGGTCGGACGATTCCGAAACGGTGCCGGCTCGCTGGCTGAACCGGTTGACGAACCTGCTGGCGGGGCTGCCCGCCGCGCAGGGGCCCGAGGCTTTGGCGGCGATGCGGCGGCGGGGTGAGGGCTGGCTGCGGCTGGCCGGGCAGATCGACCGCCCTGGCGCCGCGGATCGGGCCGATCCCGGCCTGCAGCCGGCGCCGCGACCGCGGGTGATTCCGCCGGCCGGTGCCCGTTTCGACACCCTGTCGCTGACCGAGCTGGAGCGGCTGATCCGTGACCCCTATGCGATTTATGCCAAGCGGATTCTGTCTCTGCGACCGCTGGATTCGTTGCTGGCCGAGCCCGATTACGCCGATCGCGGCACTGCCTTTCACCGCGTGCTGGAGCGGTTCGTCAAGGAGCGGCCCGCCGACGAGGACCTGCCCGCGGCCCGGGCACGGCTGATGGCCAGCGCCGCGCAGATCCTGGGCAGGGAAATGCCGTTCCCGCTGCATCGCGCGCTGTGGCTGGCGCGGTTCGAGGCGGCGGCGGATGGGCTGTTGCAGCAGGACCGCGACGTGGGCGAAGCGGTGGATGTCGAGGTTTCGGGCGCACTCGCGGTCGAACAGACCGGCGTGACCCTGCAGGGGCGGCTGGATCGGGTCGACCGGCGCGCCGATGGGCGGCTGGTGCTGATCGACTTCAAGACCGGGCTGGTGCCCTCCCCGCCCCAGCAGGACAGGTTCGCCTTGCAGCTGCGCGCCGGGGCGGTTCTGGTCGAGCGCGGTGCCTTTTCTCTGCCCGCGCCGGCCGAAGTGGCCGAGATCCGCTATGTCGGGGTCAGCGAGGCCGGCAAGGTGGTGGCGACCCCGCTGGACGCCGCCATGAAGGACGAAATCTGGAACGGGCTGGTAAAGCTCCTTTCGCATTACCGCCGCGGCGGGACGGGATTTTCGGCGCGGCGGGCACATATGAGCGTGTCCGACACGTCGGATTATGACCAGTTGTCGCGTTTCGGCGAATGGGACATGGCCGCACCGACCCAGGCGGTGCGGGTGGGGGATCGCGCTGATGGATGATGCCAGCCGCGCCCAGGTCGAGGCCGCCGATCCCGCAACCTCGACCTGGCTTTCGGCCAATGCCGGATCCGGCAAGACGCGGGTGCTGATCGACCGGGTGGCGCGACTGCTGCTGCGGGGCACGCCGCCGCAGCGGATCCTGTGCCTGACTTACACGAATGCCGCTGCTTCCGAAATGCAGAACCGGCTGTTCAAGCGGCTGGGTGAATGGGCGATGATGCCCGAGGAAAGGCTGGCCGAGACGCTCGCGGCCCTGGGGATGCCGGCGGCCGAACGGGCGACCGAGATGGTGGAAGCGCGGCGGTTGTTCGCCCGGGCGATCGAGACGCCGGGAGGCCTGCGCATACAGACCATCCACAGCTTCTGCGCCAGCCTGCTGCGCCGGTTCCCGCTGGAGGCGGGCGTGCCGCCGCAATTCACCGAAATCGACGAACGCAGCGCGGCGCAACTGGTGCGGGCGGCGCTGGAGGAAATGGCCGAAGGGCCCGATGCGCGGCTGGTGGCGGGGATGGCCGGGCTGGCGGGCGAGGAGACCTTCTTTCGTCTGGTCGACCGGATCGTCAGCCTGCGCCGGGGCCTGGTGCCGCGCGATGCCGCCGAAATCCGGCGGGTGCTGGGGCTGACCGGGGTGAGCGATCCTGTCCTGATAGCCGGGGAGGCCCTGCGCGGCGTGTCGCGCGAATGGTGGGGCCGGCTGCTGGACCGGCTGGCGCAGGGCGGCCCGATCGATCGCAAGGTTGCGCGCAAGCTGGCGCGCGTGAACCTCGACCGGCCGGATCGAACGACCCTGCCCCTGCTGGAAGATGCGCTCCTGGCCAAGTCGGGGGAACGCGAGGGCCTGCCATCGAACGGCGAGCCGACTGCGGCCATGCGCAGGGCGGAACCGGCCTTGTTAGAGCCGCTTTTGCAATTGGCGCAAAGGGTGTCGGACCTGCGCCCGCAACGGCAGGCGGCGCAGGCGGCCGAGGCCGCGGCGGTGCTGTCGGATTTTGCCCGGGCGTTCCTGCCGATGTATGCCCGCGCCAAGGCACGGCGCGGCTGGCTCGACTTCGATGACCTGATCGAAAAGGCCGAGGCGCTGCTGACCGACCCCGCGGTGGCGGCCTGGGTGCTGTTCCGGCTGGATGGCGGGATCGACCACATCCTGGTGGACGAGGCGCAGGACACCAGTCCGGAACAATGGCGGGTCATCGATCTGCTGACCCAGGAATTCACCGCCGGGCTGGGTGCGCGGCACCGGGAACGGACGCTTTTCGTGGTGGGCGACAAGAAACAGTCGATCTATTCCTTCCAGGGGGCCGATGTCTCGGGCTTTGACCGGCGGGCCGAGCTGTTCCGCCTGGCGTTTGAAACGGTGGGGCTTGGCTTTGCCAACCGCGACCTGCGGCATTCGTTCCGATCCTCGCCCGTGATCCTGGCGCTGGTGGATCGGCTGTTCGCGTCGGGGCAAGCGGACGCGGTGGGGCAGGATGTGCGTCACATCGCCTTCAACAACCGGCTTCCCGGCCGGATCGAGGTCTGGCCGGTGGTGCCCAGACCCGAGAAGGACGATGCCGCCGGGCACTGGTCTGACCCGGTGGACCAGCCGTCGGCCCAGGCGCCCGAAATCATTCTGGCGGCGCAGATCGCGGCCCGGATCAAGCAGATGATCGGCTCGGCGCCGGTGCCGCAGGCCAGGGGCGCGACACGGCCGGCGCAGCCCGGGGATTTCCTCATCCTGGTGCGCCGCCGCTCGGGCGTGTTTCCGCATCTGATTCGCGCCTGCAAGGCAGCGGGCCTGCCGGTGGCGGGTGCCGACCGGCTGAAACTGACGGAAGAGCTGGCGGTCAACGATCTGCTGGCCCTGCTGTCGGTGCTGGCCACGCCCGAGGATGACCTGTCGCTGGCCTGCGTGCTGCGCTCGCCGCTTTGCGGCTGGAGCGAAGCCGACCTGTTCGCATTGGCGCATGGCCGCAAGGGCTATCTGTGGGAGGCGTTGCGACAGGGCGACAGCGCCGCCAGGGCGATGCTGCAAGACCTGCGCGATCAGGCCGATTACCTGCGGCCGCATGATCTGCTGGACCGGGCGCTGACCCGGCATCGCGGTCGCGTCCGGCTGCTGGCGCGGCTGGGCGAGGAAGTGGCCGAATCGATCGACGCGCTGTTGGCCCTGGCCCTGGCCTATGAGCAGGTGGAGGTGCCCAGCCTGGACGGGTTCCTGCTGTGGATGCAGGGCGGCGATGCCACGATCAAGCGGCAGATGGGGGCCAGCGCCGGCCGCATCCGCATCATGACGGTGCATGGCGCCAAGGGGCTGGAAAGCCCGATCGTGATTCTGCCCGACACCGGCGACCGCAGGCCGGACGGCAAGCGGACCATCCTGCTGGACGGAAACGGACTGCCGTTCCTCACGGGCTCGGCGGGCGATCTGTCGCGGCATGTGGCCGACCTGATCGAGGCAAAGCGCGCCAGGGACGAACAGGAATCGCTGCGGCTCTTGTATGTGGCGCTGACACGGGCGGAAACCCAGCTGATCGTGGCGGCGGCCGGCGAAGCGAAAGCCGGCAGTTGGCACGGTCTGGTGCAGGAGGCGGCGCTGGCGCTGGGCGCCAGGCCCGATGCCGAGGGTCGGCTGGTGCTGGCAAGCCCGGATTGGCCGCTGACGGCCAGTGCGGCTGTGGAAACCGCCGTGGAATCCCTGGAAAGCGCGGGCACAGAGCCGCTTCCGGCCTGGGCAGCCACACGCGCCCCCCCGGCGCAGGCGCGGGTCACACCGTTGTCGCCGTCAGATCTGGGCGGGGCAAAGACCTTGTCGGGCCAGACCGTGGCGGATGCGGATGCGACGGCGCGCGGCACGGCGCTGCACCTGCTGTTGCAGCATCTGCCAGGGCAGGATGCGGCACGCTGGCCGATGCTGGCCGCGGCGCTGGTGCCGGACGCGGGCTTGCGCAGCGTGGCCCTCGCCGCGGCGGCGCGCCTGATCCTGGATTCCGACCTGGCACCGATCTTCGGCCCTGGCAGCCTGGCAGAGGTGACCATTCAGGGTGAACTTGCTGGCCGGCCGGCCGAGGGCAGCATCGACCGGCTGGTGGTGACGGATCGGGTTGTTCTGGCGGTGGATTTCAAATCCAACGTCCAGGTGCCCGAGAAGCCCGAGGATGTGCCCGAGGCGATCCTGCGGCAAATGGCCGCCTATGCCGCCCTGCTGGCACAGGCCTATCCGGGCCGGACGGTTCGCACCGCCATCTTGTGGACGGAAACCGGCCGGCTGATGGCTCTGGATGACGATATCATGCGGGAAGCTCTGGCGCGCGCCACCAGCACTGGGGTTCCCGCCCTTGACGGCAGGGACGGGCAACCGTAGCTTGCGTGGCCTGCCAATTTGCGGAGAACATCATGGGCAACGCTACTGTCGCCGTGACCGATGCCACTTTCGATGCCGAAGTGCGCAAATCCCCTATCCCGGTCGTCGTCGATTTCTGGGCTGAATGGTGCGGCCCCTGCCGCCAGATCGGCCCGGCCCTCGAAGAGATCGCCACGGAGCTGGCCGGCAAGGTCAAGATCGTGAAGGTCAACGTGGACGAAAACCCCGACAGCCCGGCGATGCTGGGTGTGCGCGGCATCCCCTCGCTGTTCCTGTTCAAGGATGGCGAGGTCGTGTCGAACAAGGTCGGTGCGGCACCCAAGGCGGCGCTGGCCAACTGGATCAACTCGGCCATCTGACGGCCATCCGACAGCCGACGGACAGAGGGCGCCCCCGGGTGCCCTTTTTCATTGCGCCGGAAGCCGCCATATAGAAGCAAGCCAAGGAGGCGCGACATGAGCGACGACAAATTTCCCGGCTGGCATGGGACGACGATCCTGGCGGTGCGGCGCGGCGGGCAGGTTGTGGTGGCCGGCGATGGCCAGGTCAGCCTGGGCCAGACCGTGATCAAGGGCACGGCGCGCAAGGTGCGGCGGCTGTCGCCCGGCGGCAAGGAAGTGGTGGCCGGCTTTGCAGGATCCACGGCCGATGCCTTCACCCTGCTCGAGCGCCTGGAAAAGAAGCTGGAGGCGGCACCGGGACAGCTGGCGCGGGCCTGCGTCGACTTGGCCAAGGACTGGCGGATGGACAAGTATCTGCGAAACCTCGAAGCCATGCTGATCGTCACCGATGGCGAGGGCTTGTTCGTGCTCACCGGCGCGGGCGATGTGCTGGAGCCGGAGCACGACATCGCCGCCATCGGCAGTGGCGGGAATTACGCGCTGGCCGCCGCGCGGGCACTGATGGAAACGGACTGGGATGCCGAGCGCATCGCGCGCAGAGCGATGGCCATCGCCGCCGACATCTGCGTTTACACCAATGGCAACCTGACTGTGGAACGGATCGCGAAATGACCGAACTGACCCCGCGCGAGATCGTCTCGGAACTGGACCGGTTTATCATCGGGCAGAACGACGCCAAGCGGGCCGTGGCCGTGGCATTGCGCAACCGCTGGCGCCGCAAGCGCCTGGGCGATGACCTGCGCGACGAGGTCTATCCCAAGAACATCCTGATGATCGGCCCGACCGGTGTCGGCAAGACCGAAATCGCGCGCCGCCTGGCCAGGCTGGCGAAAGCCCCCTTCCTGAAGGTCGAGGCGACGAAGTTCACCGAGGTCGGCTATGTCGGTCGCGATGTCGACCAGATCATCCGCGACCTGATGGATGTCGCCGTGGTCGACACCCGTGCGCGGATGCGCGACGAGGTGAAGGCGCGAGCCCAGAAAGCCGCCGAGGAGCGGGTGATCGAGGCGCTGGCCGGCAAGGAGGCGCGTGAACAGACGCGCGAGATGTTCCGCGGCAAGCTGCGCCGGGGCGAGTTGGACGACACGATGATCGAACTGGACATCGAGGACACAGCCTCGCCCTTTCCGATGGCGATGGGCGGCCCCGGCATGGAAATGCAGATGCAGGGCCTGCAGGATCTGTTCAGGGTCTTCGGCCAGCGGACCCGAAAGAAGAAGGTCTCGGTCGCCGACAGTTACGACCTGCTGATCGGGCAGGAGGCCGACAAGCTGCTGGATGACGAGGCGGTCAGGGCCGCGGCGCTTGAGGCGGTGCAGCAATCGGGCATCGTCTTCCTCGACGAGATCGACAAGATCTGCGCGCGGGCCGAGGCGCGGGGCGCCGATGTCAGCCGCGAAGGCGTGCAGCGAGACCTGCTGCCCCTGATCGAGGGCACCACCGTCAGCACGAAATACGGGCCGGTGAAAACCGATCATATCCTGTTCATCGCCAGCGGCGCCTTTCACATCGCCAAGCCGTCCGACCTGCTGCCCGAGTTGCAGGGCCGGCTGCCGATCCGGGTGGAATTGCAGCCGCTGGTCGAAGAGGACTTCGTGCGCATCCTGACCGAGACGGACAATGCCCTTACCCGGCAATATGCCGCCCTACTGGCAACCGAAGAAGTGACGGTCCGCTTCACCGAAGGCGGGATCAGGGCGCTGGCGCGCATCGCCGCCGAAGTGAACCGGGCGGTGGAAAACATCGGCGCCAGGCGGCTTTCCACCGTGATGGAGCGGGTGTTCGAGGAGTTGAGCTTCAATGCCCCCGAACGCGGCGGCCAGGTGGTGACGGTCGACGAGACCTTCGTCGAAACCAATCTCGGCGCCCTGTCGCGCTCGGCCGACCTCAGCCGCTATGTCCTGTAGCGCCGCGGCCGGGTCGGCCTGCTTTCACTTTGCTGCAAATATCCCGGGGGCCCGGGGGCAGCGCCCCCGGCCTCACCGACGGCGCAGATAGACGTAATACGCGCCCGACCCGCCATGCCGCAGATGCGCCTCGGTCACCTGCAGCACCACCGGACCCAGCGGCACCCGGGCCAGCCACTGCGGCACCTGATGGCGCAGGATGCCCCGGCGCTGCGGGATCGGGCCGTGATCCGGCGCCGACCGGCTGCCCTTGCCGGTGATCACCAGCACCAGTCGCATTCCGGCACCTTGCGCATTCAGGATGAAGCGGATCAGTTCGGGATGCGCCTCGTTCAGTGTCATGCCATGCAGATCCAGCCGCGCTTCGGGCGTCAGCTTGCCACGGGTCAGCCTGGCATGGGTTCTGGCATCCATCTGCAAGGGCGCGGCCGCCAGCCAGTCGCCAACCTGGGGCTGCACGTCATGTGCGGGCATGCGCGGCGCGGCCTTCTCGCCCAGACGAAAGGCGCTGAGCGGCTTGGGTTCGGGCCGCGGACCGGCGTCCTCCCGAACCGGCTGCGGATGGGCCGGCGTCTCCAGCCGGCGCAGCGGCATCTTGCCAGGTGCCGGGGTGACCGTGCGCGCCACCGCCTGCCAGAGGGCCTGCTCGTCCGGCTGCAACTCGCGCCTGCGGGCCATGTCAACCGCCCGAAGCCACAAGGAAAGCCCGGTCGATGGGCAGCAGCACCACCATCCGCCCGCCATCCTTGATCCGGCCCGCGGCCCGCCCGGCCTCGCGTCCTGTGCCAAAGAAGATGTCGGCCCGCTGGGCACCCTTGATCGCCCCGCCGGTGTCCTGTGCCACCATCAACCGCTGCATCGGCTCGGCGCCGGCCTTTTCCACCCAGACCGGCACACCCAAAGGCACATAGGCCGGATCCACCGCAACCGACCGCAGGGGCGTGATCGGCCGACCCATCGCCCCGATCGGCCCCTGATCGGCCGGCAGATCGGCGATCTTGCGAAAGAACACATAGGACGGGTTCAGATTCATCAGTTCGGCCCCGGTGCCCGGATTGGCCCGCACGTAATCCTGGATCGACCCCGCATCGACCTGATCGGACGTCGCGATGCCCTGGGCTACCATGGCCGTGCCGACCGACGCATAGGCATGACCATTCCGGCCACCATAGCCCACGCGGATCACATGGCCGTCCGGCATCCGGATTCGGCCAGAGCCTTGAACTTGCAGGAAATACACGTCGACCGGGTCTTCCAGCCAGGCCAGCTCCAGCCCCCTGCCCCGCAGGATGCCCCGTTCGATCGTGGCGCGGTCATACCAGACCTGACCATCCAGCAGCTCGGGCGGGCGGCGATAGATCGGCCAGGCGAAGCGCGGGGTGCGCACCGGCGAGCCATCGAGGACCGGCTCGAAATAGCCGGTGAACAGGGCCGGCGGGGCGCCGATCACCACGGGCTTGAAGAACAGTTCGAAGAAATCCCGTGCCGCCTCGTCCGATACGGCCGCATCGCGGGCCAGCCGGCACAGCGGCGCCCAATCCTCGCCCTCGATCAGGTCGCAACTGGTCAGAAATATCTTCAACGCCGCCAGGTGATCGTCCTCGGCCCAGCCGGCCAGGTTCTCGAAATCCAGCACCTCGGCACGGGCCGGCGTCACCGGCGCCAGCCCCAGGGCCAGGACGAGCGCTGCGAGAAACCGGGCCGCACGCATTTGCCCGGTCAGTCGCCCGTGGCCACCAGTTGCCAGTTCGGGTCGGCCGAGCCCATCACCCGACCATAGGTCCAGCTGTCGCGCTGCTTGACCACGGCGCTGGGCGAGCCCTCGATCACGGCGCCCTGCGCGTCGCGCACCACCCGGGTCAATTCGACCACATAGCGCACGGTCACTTCGGCGCGGCGGGTGGTGGCGTCAAAGGTCGCCTCCTCCAGCGCCAGTTCGCGGATACCGATGATCGTCGTCTGCACGACCAGACCCTGCGCCTTGCGCTGGGCCGCTGCTTCGTCGAAGGCCTGGGCCACATCCCTGGCCAGGAAGGCGCGGATGCGGTCGATTTCGCCCTTGTCGAATGCGGTCAGGATCATTTCGTAGGCCGAGCGCGCACCCTTCAGGAACTCGCCCACCATGAAGCTGGGCTCGGCCTGTTTCATCTGCGCCAGGGCGCGGGCGGTGGCGCTGTTTTCGGGCGCATGGTCGGTGATGTCTTCATCCGGCCCGCCCTCGATCACGGCGAAATTGCGCCGCGCAACGGTGGGACCACCCGCCTCGACGGGAACCGGCGGCTTTTCAAAGCCTTCGCGGCTGCCCAGAACGGCGCGAAGCTTCAGGACCAGGAAGACCGCGATGGCCCCCAGCACGACAAGTTGGATGATCGAATTGTTCATGGCACCTCCGGCCGGGGACATCCCGGGGTTGGTCATGGCAAGGCTTGGCCTTATGTAGGGGCTGGGCAGGGCCAAGTCCATGACCCGATGATGACTGCAACGTGATCTGGGTGCGAAAGGATGAAAATGCCGCTGCTTCTGGCTCTGATCCTGCTGACGCTGGCCGAGATCTCGCTCTATGTGACGCTGGGCGCGGCGATCGGGCTGTGGCTGACGCTGGCCGTGGTGCTGGGCACCGGGCTGGCCGGCGTGCTGATCCTGCGGTCGCAGGGGCGCCACATGATCGAGCGGCTGGTGAACAGCGTGCTGGAGCGGAGAAACCCGCTGACGGTGGCGGGCCACGGCATGCTGATGGCCATTGCCGGAGTGCTGCTGATCCTGCCCGGCTTTCTGACCGACCTGGCCGGGTTGATCCTGCTGCTGCCTCCGGTGCGTCAGGCGATCCTGCACCGGCTCGCCGAGCGGGCCCGCCGCCGCGCCGCCGATCTGGCGATGGAGGCGATGCTGGCCCCGCACCCGCACCGGCCCGGCACTGATCGCGCTCCGCAAGGCGAGGTCATCGACGGCCAGGCCGAAGCGGAACCGCCGCCGCCTGGCGGCAAGCGCCCTTCGGGCTGGACCCGGCCTTAGGGCCGATCCGGGCGGGCATTGAGGCGGGCGGCGCAAGCTGCTAGGAACACGGCGACCCATTTTTTCAGGAGATTTCGGGAATGGCCGAAGAAACCGGTGCCGCGCCTGCCCAGCCTGCCCAGGCGCCTGCCCAGGTGCAGGTCAGGATGCAGGTTCTCGGGCAGTTCGTGCGCGATCTGTCGTTTGAGAACGTGGTCATGCAGAAGGGCCTGGTGGCGCAGGAAATGCAGCCCGACATCCAGGTTGGCGTCAGCCTCGACGCGCGCAAGCGTGCGCCGGACAACACCTACGAGGTCATCACCAAGTTCAAGGTCACTTCGAAGAACAAGGTCAACGGCGACACGCTCTTCCTGCTGGAGCTGGATTACGCCGGGATCTTCTTTGTCGATGGCGTGCCGGAAGACCAGTTGCACCCCTTCCTGCTGATCGAATGCCCGAGGCTTCTGTTTCCCTTCGTGCGCCGCATCATCTCGGATGTGACGCGCGACGGCGGCTTCCCGCCGCTGAATGTCGACAACGTGGATTTTCTGGCGCTCTACCGGCAGGAAATGGCCCGCCGCGCCCAGGCGCCGCAAACACCCGTCAACTGAGCGGCCGAACGCCGCGGACCAATGAGCGCCTGCCGCGCCCTGGGTCGGTTGGCCGGGCGGCGCGCGTCAGGTCTGGCGCCTTCTGGTCCAGATGGCGGCCTGGCCAAGGCGCGCGACGAAGGCTTCGTGCGCCTCGGCCTCGGCCTCGGTCAGCCGGGGCGGCAGGGGGTGCGGGCGCGGGCGCGGGCGGGCACCGGTGGCGGCGGGCATCGCGGCAGCGGTCGCGCCCGAAGTTTCGGCGCTGGACAGGCCGAAATCGGGCTGCCGGCCGCCGATCAGCTCGAGATAGACCTCGGCCAGGATTTCGCTGTCCAGAAGGGCGCCGTGCTTGTCCCGGGCGGAATTGTCGACGCCAAAGCGCCGGCACAATGCGTCAAGCGAGGCCGGCGATCCGGGAAACCTGCTGCGGGCCATCACCAGCGTGTCGGTGGCGCGGGCCGCGTCGATGGGCGGCAGGCCGACCCAGGACAATTCGGCGTTCAGGAACTTCATGTCGAAGGCTGCGTTGTGGATGACCAGGCGCGCCTCGCCGATGAAGGCCAGGAAATCCGGGGCAATCGCGCGGAACACCGGCTTGTCGCGCAGGAAATCGTCGCCCAGGCCATGCACCTCGAAGGCCTCTTTCGGCATCGGGCGCTCCGGGTTGATGTATTGGTGATAGGTGCGGCCGGTCGGCAGGTGGTTGAACAATTCGACGGCGCCGATTTCGACGATCCGGTGGCCTTCGCCCGGGTCTATGCCGGTGGTTTCGGTGTCGAGGACGATCTCACGCATCGCGGCTCTCGCGGATATAGGCCAGCAGGGCCTTTACATAGGCTCGGGCCAGATCGAGCGACAGGGTTTCCAGGACATGGGTGGCCCGGGCGCGTTTTTCCGCATCGGGCATCTGGCGCGACAGGATCAGGCGGAAGGTTTCCTCGGTGATGTCGGGGCGGGCCATGACGCGGGCGCGCTGCAACTCTGGCGGAGCGGTCACCAGCAGGGTGGCATCGCAAAGCGCATTGGCACCGGATTCGAAAAGGAGCGGCACATCCAGCACCAGGATATCGCTGGCGGGCGTGTCCAGAAATCGCTGGCGGTCGGCAGCGACAAGCGGGTGCACGATCGCCTCAAGATCAGCCAAAGCACGGGAGTCCCTGGCAATTTCGGCCTTGAGCGCCTTGCGGTCGATCCCGCCGTCTTTCAGCGCCGCGGGGAACCGGCGGGCGACGGCGAAAACCGCCGCCCCGCCGGGGGCGTAAAGCCGGTGCACGGCAGCATCGGCATCCCAGACCGCCAGCCCGGCCTGGGCCAGCAGCCCGGCGGTCGTGGATTTGCCCATGCCGATCGAACCGGTCAGGCCAAGAACGAAGGGCGCGCTCATGCCGACAGGACGGCCTGGCGGGTGGCGTCATCGACCTCGGGCCGCCGATCGAACCAGCGTTCGAAGCCCGGTGCCGCCTGATGCAGCAGCATGCCCAGGCCATCGACCGTGTGGCAGCCTCTGGCCCGCGCCTGGATGAGGAAATCGGTATCCAGCGGGTTGTAGACCAGGTCGGTCACCACGGTCCGGCGATCCAGCGCGTCCAGCGGCACGTGGAAATCCGGCTTGCCTGCCATGCCCAGCGAAGTGGTATTGACCACCAGCGCAGCGCCATCCAGCATCTGGCCGGCCTGTGTCCAGTCATAGACGGTCAACTTTGCGCCGAAATCGGCGCGCAGCGCCTCGGCCCGGGGCCGGGTGCGGTTGGCGATGCGGATTTCGGGCACGCCAACCTCGAACAGCGCCGCCACCACCGCTCGCGCTGCGCCACCGGCGCCCAGCAGCGCGGCCGGGCCGGATTGGGGCTGCCACTGCGGTGCATGCTGGCGCAGATTGGCCATGAATCCCGCGCCATCGGTGTTGTCGGCGTGGATCTTGCCATCCTTGCGGAAGATCAGCGTGTTGGCAGCGCCGATCAGCGCCGCGCGATCGGTGACGATATCGGCCAGATGCAGCACGGCCTCCTTGTGCGGGATGGTGACATTGAGACCCACGAAACCCAGTCTTGGCAGGATTTTCAACGCTTCGGCTAGGTCGAACTGCGCCACGTCCATCGGGATGTAGTGTCCCTTGATGCCGTAGCGTCTCAGCCAGAAGCCATGCAATGCTGGCGAACGGCTGTGGGCGACCGGGTGGCCGATGACGCCGGCAAGCGGGATACGGGGCAACTCTGTCACGACGGGATCCATCCTCGAAGCGCAAGATAGGACAGGAGCGGCAGGAGCGGCAAGCCAAGGATGCTGAAATGGTCGCCCTCGATCCGGTCGAACAGGCGGATGCCTTCCGATTCGATCTGGTAGGCGCCGACCGAGGCGGAAATCGCCGGCCAGTTCCGGGAAAGATAGGCATCGACCCAGGCGTCGGAGAATGCGCGCATCGTCATGCGGGCCACCCCGACGTGGCGCCAGACCGGCTCGCCCGCGTCGTAAAGGACGGCGGCCGAGAAGAGGTGATGCGTCTTGCCGCGCAGGTCCAGCAACTGGGCGCGCGCCTCGCCGGGCGTGGCGGGCCTGGCGAAGACGCGATCGTTCAGGGCGAGGATCTGATCGCAGCCCAGGACCAGGGCGGCGGGATTCCTGTCGGCGATCTTGCGGGCCTTGGCATCGGCCAGGGCATCGGCCTGATCGCGGGGCTTGGCGCCTTCGGCGGCAAGCGACTGGCGCAGCATCGCTTCATCGATGCGGGCGGGCCGGATCTCGAACTCAAGGCCCGCGGCCCGCAGCATCTGCTGCCGGGTCACCGAGGACGAGGCCAGGATCAGGGGGCGGGCCGGTTCGGAGCCCCGAGCCGGGGTTGTGGGCGAATCTGCGGGCAATCCGGTTTTGTTCCTGACGGCGAAATGCGGGGAAAGTGGCACCTGCACGAGAAAGCCGGTTCGGGACGGACATTGTCAAGAAGGCCGGGGCTGGCAGAGGGACCTTGCCCACAGCGGGACAATGCGCGGCTGGGCCCCGTGGATGGATGTTGATGTCGGGGCAGTTGTGTGGGGAAATCGGGGGTAAACCTGCAGCTTTTTGATATCACAAGGATTTTCATGTGGTGAACTTGGGTGGATTGCCTGTGGACCAAGGCCCGGCCTGTGGGAAAGTCTGGGGATCGTCGGCCGATCCCGTTATCCACAGGGCCTACAACATCCTCTTTCCTTATGTCTTCTTTAAGAATCTATAGAGGTTGAAGGGAAAGGTTAGGCGATGTGGGACTGGATCGAGACGACGCTGGCGGTTCTGTATCCCTGGGTGAAGGCGCTGCACATCATGTCGGTGATCGCCTGGATGGCGGGACTGTTCTATCTGCCGCGATTGTTCGTCTATCACGTCGAGGGGTTGAGGAAGCAGGGTGTGGTGGCGGGCAGCGACATGGATCTGCTGTTTCAGCACCAGGAGCGGTTGCTGCTGAAGGCGATCATCAATCCGGCGAGTCTTGCGACCTGGGGTTTTGGTCTGTGTCTGGTGTTCACACCGGGCATCGTGGACTGGGGATCGGTCTGGCCCTGGACAAAGGCGGCAGGGGTGGTCGGAATGACGCTGTTTCACCACTGGCTGGCGCGGCGGCGGAAGGATTTCGTGAAGGGCACCAACCGGATCGGCGGGCGAACCTATCGGTTGATGAACGAAGTGCCGACGCTGCTGATGGCGGTGATCGTGCTGTCGGTGGTGCTGAAGTTCTGAGGCAAGGTGGATCGTTGACTTTTTGGCGCGGCGGGCTTAGGTGACAGGCAGCGCGGCCATCCGGCCACAACGCTTTTCTGAGCCATCGCTGAACATGGGCCCCGCCGATCCGGCCTGGGCCATCCGGATATTTCCATGACTGTTGAACATCTGAATCTCTCGGACCTGAAGGCCAAGACGCCGGCCGAACTGCTGGCGATGGCCGAAGAGTGGGAAATCGAGAACGCGCCGTCGATGCGGAAGGGCGAGATGATGTTCTCGCTGTTGAAGGAGCACGCCGAAGAGGGCTGGGAAATCGGCGGTGACGGTGTGCTGGAGGTGCTGCAGGACGGGTTCGGCTTTCTGCGCTCGACCTCGGCCAACTATCTGCCGGGCCCGGATGACATCTATGTCAGCCCGGAGATTCTGCGCCAGTTCAGCCTGCGGACCGGTGATACGGTCGAGGGGCTGATGCAGGCGCCACGCGATGGCGAGCGCTATTTCAGCATCACCAAGGTGACGCGGATCAACTTTGACGATCCGGAGAAGGCACGGCACAAGGTGCTGTTCGACAACCTGACGCCGCTCTATCCCGATGAGCGGCTGAAGATGGAGATCGAGGATCCGACGATCAAGGACCGCTCGGCCCGAATCATCGACCTGATCTCGCCCATCGGCAAGGGCCAGCGGGCGCTGATCGTGGCGCCGCCGCGGACCGGGAAAACCGTTCTGCTGCAGAACATTGCCCATTCGATCGCGACGAACCATCCCGAATGCTATCTGATCGTGCTGCTGATCGATGAGCGGCCGGAAGAAGTGACCGACATGCAGCGCAGCGTGAAGGGCGAGGTCATCTCTTCGACCTTCGACGAACCGGCGAGCCGGCATGTGGCGGTGGCCGAAATGGTGATCGAAAAGGCCAAGCGGCTGGTCGAGCACAAGCGGGATGTGGTGATCCTGCTGGATTCGATCACGCGCCTGGGCCGGGCGTTCAACACCGTGGTGCCGTCGAGCGGCAAGGTGCTGACCGGGGGTGTCGATGCCAATGCGCTGCAACGGCCGAAGCGGTTCTTTGGTGCGGCGCGCAACATCGAGGAAGGTGGCAGCCTGACGATCATTGCCACGGCGCTGATCGACACCGGCAGCCGGATGGATGAAGTGATCTTTGAAGAGTTCAAGGGCACCGGGAACTGCGAAATCGTGCTGGACCGCAAGGTGGCGGACAAGCGCGTGTTCCCGGCGATGGACATCCTGAAGTCGGGCACGCGGAAGGAGGATCTGCTGGTCGACAAGGCCGATCTGCAGAAGACCTATGTTCTGCGGCGGATCCTGAACCCGATGGGCACGACGGATGCGATCGAATTCCTGATCTCGAAGCTGAAGCAGACCAAGAGCAACAGCGAATTCTTTGATTCGATGAACGCCTGATCGGCGCCTGGGGCGCCCGAAAGCCGAGATGGACACGATCTATGCCCTGGCCAGCGCCCGCGGTAAGGCGGGTGTGGCGGTCTTCCGGCTGTCCGGGCCTGCCGCCCGCGGGGCTGCCGAGGCGTTGGTGGGGGTGCTGCCCGCGCCACGCCAGGCAGGTCTGCGACGAATCGTCTGGGATGGCGAGGTGATCGACGAGGGGCTGGTGCTGGTTTTCCCGGAAGGCGAGAGCTTTACCGGGGAATCGGTGGTCGAGTTGCAGGTGCATGGCAGCGTGGCGGTGATTGCGGCGCTGAGTCGTGCGCTTGCGGCGCAGACTGGGCTGCGGATGGCCGAACCGGGGGAATTCACCCGGCGGGCATTGCTGAACGGCCGGATGGACCTGGCTCAGGTGGAAGGGCTGGCGGACCTGATCGACGCTGAAACCGAGGCACAGCGGCGACAGGCAGAGCGGGTGTTGCAGGGCGCCGTGGCCGCGCGGGTGGCGGGGTGGCGGCAGCTTCTGGTGCGGGCGGCGGCGCTGGTCGAGGCGACGATCGATTTCGTGGATGAGGATGTGCCGGTGGATGTGGCGCCGGAAGTCGGTGATCTGCTGGAGCGGCTGAGTGCAGAGCTGCGCGCTGAAATTGCGGGGTCGCGGGTGGCCGAACGGGTGCGTGACGGGTTCGAAGTGGCCATCATCGGGGCGCCGAACGCTGGAAAATCCACACTTCTCAACGCACTGGCGGGGAGGGAGGTGGCTTTGACATCGGAGATTGCCGGTACGACCCGGGATGTGATCGAAGTTCGGATGGACCTGGAAGGGCTGCCCGTTACCTTGCTCGACACGGCCGGGCTGCGCGATTCGGATGACCGGCTGGAGGCGATGGGGATGCGTCGGGCGCTGGAGCGGGCTCAGCGGGCCGATCTGCGCCTGTTCCTGCTGCGCGATCCCGGCGAAGCCCTGCCCCTGGCGGCGCAACCGGGGGATCTGGTGGTGCTGGGCCGCGCGGATGAACGTGTGGTGCCAGGGATTCCCGGGGTTTCGGGGCTCACGGGACAGGGGCTGGATGATCTGATGCGGGCGATCGGGGCGGAATTGTCGCGGCGCGCGTTGACTGTCGGGGTGATGGTGCGCGCGCGCCATGCCCAGGCGATGGAGCAAGCCCTGGCGGCCCTGGCGCGGGCCGGCGCGCGATTGCCCAAATTGCGGGTGGAAACGGAATTTGTTGCGGCCGACCTCTGGGTTGCCATAAGGGCGCTTGATATGCTGGTCGGCAAGGTCGACGTGGAGAATCTGCTGGACGAGATATTCTCCAGCTTTTGCATCGGAAAGTAGGGGTGTTTCACGTGAAACATTTCGATGTCGTGGTGATTGGCGGCGGGCATGCCGGGATCGAGGCGGCTTCCGCCGCGGCCCGGATGGGTGCGCGCACGGCGCTGGTCACGATGCGGGCCGCGGCGATCGGGACGATGAGCTGCAACCCCGCGATCGGCGGGTTGGGCAAGGGTCATCTGGTGCGTGAGGTCGATGCGCTGGACGGGGTGATGGGTCTGGCGGCGGATGCGGCGGGAATCCAGTTCCGGCTGTTGAACCGCAGCAAGGGGCCGGCGGTGCAGGGGCCGCGGGCGCAGGCGGATCGCAAGCTTTATCGGCAAGCCGTGCAGAGGCACCTGGCTGCGCAACCGAACCTGACCGTGGTCGAGGGCGAGGTCACCGACCTGATCTTCGAGGCCGCCGTCTGCCGCGGCGTGGTGTTGAGTGAGGGCAGTGAGGTCCGTTCGGCCTCGGTGGTCCTGACGACGGGAACTTTCCTGAACGGAATCATCCATGTTGGCGATCAGCGCCGCCCCGGCGGGCGTGTCGGAGACCCGGCTTCGGAACGCCTGGCACAGCGCCTGCGCGAGGTCAGTCCGGGCCGTGGCCGGCTGAAGACCGGGACGCCGCCGCGGCTGGACGGGCGAACGATCCGTTGGGATATTCTGGAAAGCCAGGCCGGCGATGCGGAGCCGGCGATGTTTTCCTTTCTCAGCAGCGGCCCGGTCGTGCGGCAGATCAGCTGCGGCGTGACCGAGACCAACCCGCGCACACATGACATCGTGCGGGCAAATCTGAGCCGGTCGGCGATGTTCGGCGGCCATATCGAAGGCGTGGGTCCGCGGTACTGCCCCTCGATCGAGGACAAGGTGGTCCGCTTTGCCGACAAGACGGCGCACCAGGTCTTCCTCGAGCCCGAGGGCCTGGATGATTCGACCGTCTATCCGAATGGAATCTCCTCCTCGCTGCCGCTGGAGGTGCAGGAGGCCTATGTGCATTCGATCAGGGGGTTGGAGGATGCGGTGATCCTGCAGCCCGCCTATGCCATCGAGTATGATTTCTTCGATCCCCGCGGGCTGAAATCGACGCTGGAATCGAATTCTGTTGCGGGGCTGTTCCTGGCGGGGCAGATCAACGGCACAACGGGCTACGAAGAGGCGGCGGCGCAGGGTCTGGTGGCGGGCTGCAATGCGGCGGCCCGGGCGCTTGACCGCGAGACCTGGGCGCCGACACGGCGCGACAGCTATATCGGCGTGATGCTGGACGATCTGTTGAACCGGGGCGTGACAGAGCCATACCGGATGTTCACATCGCGCGCGGAATACCGGCTGAAATTGCGGGCGGACAACGCCGATCAGCGATTGACCGGGCTAGGGATGCGGCTGGGTCTGGTTGGGCCGGTGCGATCCGCTGCCTGGCGCAGCAAGGCCGAGGCTTTGGATCGCGCCCGAGCGCTGCTGCAGGCGCAAGCCTTCACGCCGCACGAACTGCAGAGGCGCGGCATAACGCTCAGCCAGGACGGGATACGCCGGTCGGCCCTGCAATTGCTGGCGCTGCCGGGGATCGAAGAGCACCAGGTGGAGGATCTGGTGCCGGCACTCGCCGATGTGGCCCCGGAGATTCGTCAGCAGTTGGCCCGGGATGCGCTGTACGAGCAATTCTCCGACCGCCAGGAGCGGGAGTCCGGTGCGCTGGTGGGGGATGATGACACGATGATTCCGCCCGGTTTCATCTTCCGCGATCTGCCTGGGCTTTCGAACGAACTGCAGGCGAAGCTGGAGCGCCTGCGGCCTGCGACATTGGGCGCGGCAGGCCGGATCGAGGGCATGACCCCGGCCGCGCTGGCGCTGATCCTGGCACGGGTGCGGCGCCAGGCACGGGTGGCGGCCCAATGATCAAGGCTTGCGACGATCTTTGCGGTTCGGCCGGCCTGAGCCCGGCCCTGCAGGACCGTCTGCAACAGCTGGTCGATCTGGTGTGCAAGTGGAATGGGGCGATCAACCTGGTCGCGGCGGCCAGCCTGCCCGACATCTGGCGCCGGCATGTTGCCGACAGCGCACAACTGTTCGATCTTCGCCCAGCCGGTGCACGGCTTTGGATGGATCTTGGCAGCGGCGGCGGGTTTCCTGGGCTTGTCGTGGGTGTTCTGGCTGCTGAACTGGCGCCGGATCTGCAGGTCGAACTGGTCGATTCAGACCAGCGAAAATGCGTGTTCCTGCAAATGGCCGTCCAGCAGCTGGGCCTGAAGGCCCGGGTGACGCGGTCGCGCATCGAGGCCCTGACCCCGCGGGGTGCCGACATTGTTTCGGCCCGTGCGCTGGCCCGCCTGGACCAGCTATGCGCCCTTGCCCTACCACATCTGGCGCCAGGCGGGATTTGCCTTTTTCTGAAGGGCGCCGGGATCGATGCCGAGGTGATGGCCGCCCGGCGCGCGTATTCCTTCAGCCTGGGCCTGAATCCCAGCCGGACCGACCCCGGCGGCGTTGTGGCCAAACTGGCGGACCTGTCCCATGTCTGATCTCATGCGTGACCCCGTGCCCGACACCATGTCTGATCCTCTCGCCGATCCGACCCGCTTGACCAAACCGCATATCATCGCCATCGCCAACCAGAAGGGTGGCGTCGGCAAGACCACGACCTGCATCAACCTGGCCGCGGCGCTGGTCGAGCGTGGTGCGCGGGTGCTGCTGGTCGATATCGACCCGCAGGGCAATGCCTCCACGGGCCTCGGCATCGGGGCGAATCAGCGAAAACTGACCTCGTATGACGTCATTCTCGAAAGCGCAGCCATGGAGGATGTCGTCTTGTCCAGCGACATCGAGGGTCTGCTGATCTGTCCAGGCAGCGCCGATCTTGCCTCGACCGACATCGAACTGGTGGCGAACGAAAAGCGTAGCTTCCTGCTGCATGATGCCTTGCGGAACCACTCGATCGACAGGTTACGGGTCGATTTCATCCTGATCGACTGTCCGCCCTCCCTGTCATTGCTGACGGTGAATGCATTGGTGGCATCGGATGCCGTGCTGATCCCGTTGCAGGCCGAGTTTTTCGCGCTCGAAGGTCTCAGCCAGTTGATGCTGACCATCCGTCAGGTCCGGCAGAGCGCCAACCCGGGGCTGCGCGTTGAGGGTGTGCTGCTGACCATGCACGACGGGCGCAACCGGCTGAGCCTGCAGGTCGAGGCCGATGCCCGCGAAACCCTGGGCGATCTGGTCTTCAAGACGATCATCCCCCGCAATGTGCGGCTCAGCGAGGCGCCCAGCTTTGCCAAGCCGATCCTGACCTACGACAGCAATTCCCGCGGCAGCGAGGCCTATCGTGCGCTGGCGGAAGAAATTCTGGCCAGGCACCCGCTGGCACGCACCAAAGAGGCGACATGATGAGCGAACGCAAACCGGAACGGCGCGGACTGGGACGGGGCCTGTCAGCCCTGATGGCGGATATCCAGGTCAGCCAGCCGGCGGCCGGCGGCGGCTCTCCTGGGGAACAGCGCGTTGCAATCGAACGGATTTTTCCCAACCCCGACCAGCCGCGCCGGGATTTCTCTCCCGAAGCGCTGGAGGATCTGGCGTCCTCGATCCGGCAGAAGGGCGTGATTCAGCCGCTGATCGTGAGGCCGCATCCAAACCGCGACGGATTCGAGATCGTCGCGGGCGAGCGGCGCTGGCGTGCCTCGCAGATCGCCGGATTGCACGAACTGCCCGTCCTGGTCCGCAATTTCGACGACGGCGAAGTCATCGAGGTTGCGATCATCGAGAATATCCAGCGGGCCGACCTGAATCCGGTGGAAGAGGCCTGGGCCTATCGCCAGCTGATGGACAAGTTCGGTCACACCCAGGAAAAGCTCGCCGAAGCCCTGGGCAAGAGCCGGAGCCATATCGCCAACACGTTGCGGCTGTTGAATCTGCCGCAGGATGTGCTGGATCTGCTGCGCAAGGGCAGCCTTACGGCGGGACATGCGCGCGCTCTGGTCCCCTCGCCGCGGGCTTCAGAACTGGCGCGACAGGTGGTGTCCAGGGGCCTGTCGGTTCGCGAAACCGAACAGCTGGTCCTGGCCCCGTCCAACAAGGGCAAGGGAGGTGCCGGACGGCGCCGCGGTGAAGGCAAGGATGCCGATACGCTGGCGATCGAAGCGGATCTGTCGGCCAATCTGGGCATGTCGGTGAAGATCGACCATCAGCCGGCGGGCGAAGGTGGGGTCATCTCGATCCGCTATCTGTCGCTGGCACAGCTGGACGTGTTATGCGAAATCCTGTCGCGGATCGACATGAAGGATATCGGCAACTGGTCATCGCGCTCAGGCGAGTAGTCGGGCCAGAACCTGGTTCAGGACCATGCGGCCCCGCGTGGTCGCGTAAAGCTGGGTGCCACAGCACTGCAACAGGCCCATGGCGATCAACTCGTCCAGCCGGTCTTGCCGCAGCGGCTGCCCGCCCAGTCGGGCATGGCGCGCCAGGTCGATCCCCTCGCGGATCCGCAGCCCCATCAACAGGAATTCGGTCGCGCGATCTTCTCCGGTCAGCGCCTCGCGCGGGGTTTCGCCGCTGCCAAGCCTGTTGATCCGATCCAGCCAGGCTGCCGGCGCCAGCGGGCAAGTTGTGGCATGGCGCGTGTCATCCAGGGTCAGACGCCCATGTGCGCCCGGCCCGACTCCCAGGTAGTCGCCAGACTGCCAATAGATCAGGTTGTGCCGCGATTCCTGCCCCGGCCTGGCGTAGTTCGACACCTCATAGGCCATCAGCCCGGCCAATTCACAGGCTTCCAGCGTATCCAGATACATGTCGGCCGAGAGATCTTCGCCCGGCAAGCCGTGCAGCTGGCCGGCGGCAAGCCGACGACCAAAGACCGTCCCGTCCTCGATCGTCAACTGATAGAGCGACAGATGATCCGGTTGCAGTCGCAGCGCGTCCGCCAGTTCCCTTGCCCAGTCGCCGCGACTCTGGTCCTGCCGGGCATAGATCAGGTCAAATGACACCCGGTCAAAGGTTTCGCGCGCCACATCCAGCGCCCGCCGGGCCGCCCCCACATCATGCGCCCTCCCCAGTCGCTGCAGGTCGCGATCGTTCAGCGCCTGAACGCCGAGCGAGACCCGATTCACTCCAGCCGCACGGAAAGCGCGGAACCGTCCGACCTCGACCGAGCCTGGGTTGGCCTCCAGCGTGATCTCGATGTCATTCGCCGGTGTCCAGCAGGCCAGCGCAGCCGTAATGACTTCGGCCACGGTTTCCGGGAGCATCAGACTTGGCGTGCCGCCACCGAAATAGATGGTCTTCAGCCGGCGATCCGGCGTTTCCGCCGCCAGGCGACGGATTTCACTGACATAGGCCCGCGCCCAGGCGGCATGGTCCACTGACGTCGCCACATGGCTGTTGAAATCGCAGTAGGGGCATTTGCTGACGCAATAGGGCCAATGCAGATACAGCCCGAACCCGCCCGCCTGCCAATCCTGCAACCCATCCCCAGGCCCCCCTCCGGGCCGAACCCCGACGGTCATCATCAGCC
Source organism: Pseudomonadota bacterium (assembly GCA_021813365.1). Lineage (GTDB taxonomy): Bacteria > Pseudomonadota > Alphaproteobacteria > Rhodobacterales > Rhodobacteraceae > Stagnihabitans. The sequence continues at coordinate 49,911 of JAKALB010000001.1, forward strand.
CTTGAATGCCGTGACTTCGACCTCGATCTGCATCTCCGGCTGGATCAGCCCGCCGATCACCATCGTCGCCGCCGGTCGAATTGTGCCCAGGTATTCGTCCAGAACCGGGGTGATTTCCTCAACCAGCGCCCGGTCGGTCACGGTATACTGGACGCGCACGATATCCTCCGGCGCAAAGCCCGCCTCGGCCAGGACGCGCCAGATCGTTCCGAAACAGTTTCGTGCCTGTTCCGCGGCCGCCGCGGGCATCCGCATCGTTTCGTAATCATAGCCCGTGGTGCCCGACACGAAGCACCACCCACCCTTCACCACCGCCCGGCTGTAGCCCATCTTCGCCTCGAATGGCGATCCGGTCGATATATGTTTCACGTGAAACAAGCCTCCACGAATTTGGCGAACGCTTTCGCCCGGTGACTGATCCTGTTCTTTTCCCAGCGGTCCATCTCGCCAAACGTCAACCCATGGCCATCCGGCTGAAACACCGGGTCATAGCCATGACCCAGATGGCCGCGCCCCGGCCAGACGATCTGCCCGGCCATCTGCCCTTCAAACACTTCGTCCCGCCCATCCGGCCAGGCCAGAACCAAAGTGCAGCGAAACTGCGCCCGACGCGGAAAGACCGCCCCCACCGCCTGCAACTCGGCGTTCAGACGCGCCATCGCCCGGCCAAAATCCCGCCCGCCCGGACCTTCCGCCCAATCGGCGGTGTAAACCCCCGGCGCCCCGCCCAGGGCATCCACCGTCAGCCCCGAATCATCGGCCAGCGTCGGCAACCCGCTGGCCTTCGCCCCCGCATGCGCCTTGATCCGCGCATTGCCGACGAAAGTCGTCTCCGTCTCCTCCGGCACCCGCAATCCCAGCTCTCCTGCCGACACGACCGCCACCCCGAACGGCCTCAGCAGATCCGAGATCTCCTCCAGCTTGCCCGCGTTGTGCGTGGCAATCAGCAGCCGTTCCCCGACCCGGTTCACAGCCCCGCCGCCGACAGCGCCGCCTTCTGGGCTTCGACCAGGCTGGCAACACCCCGCTCGGCAAGATCAAGCAACTGCGCCATCTCCTCCCGCGCAAATGTTGCACCCTCCGCCGACATCTGCACCTCGATCAGCCGACCCTTCCCGGTCATCACGAAATTCCCGTCAGTGCCCGCCACCGAATCCTCGGCATAATCCAGGTCCAGCACCGGCTGCCCGGCATAGATCCCGCAGCTGACCGCCGCCACGTGATCCAGCACAGGTTCCGAAAGAATCAACCCGGACTTCCGCAGCTTCGCAATCGCCAACCGCAGCGCAACCCAACCCCCGGTGATCGAGGCACAGCGCGTGCCACCATCCGCCTGGATCACATCGCAGTCCACCACGATCTGCCGCTCGCCCAGCGCGCTGCGATCCACCCCCGCGCGCAGCGCCCGCCCGATCAGCCGCTGGATTTCCTGCGTGCGCCCCGATTGCTTCCCGGCCGCCGCCTCGCGCCTGGTACGACTGTTCGTGGCTCGCGGCAACATGCCATATTCGGCCGTCACCCAACCCAGGCCCGAACCCTTCAGGAACGGCGGCGGCTTGTCCTCCACACTGGCCGAGCACAGCACATGCGTGTGACCGACCTTGATCAGGCACGAACCCTCCGCATGTTTCATGACGTCGATCTCGATCGACACGCTGCGCAATTCATTCAATTCCCGACCCGAAGGACGCATGGCTCACCCTTTTCACATTTCCGTTCAGATAGGCCGGTCCCGGGCCGGCTTGCAAGCCTTGGCAGTAGACCCCGGTTGACGCCCACACCTTCCCTGCCACTATATCGATTCCGGGGCCGCCCTTCGGCCCGAACCCGTCACGCTGCCCAACACCCGGATCGAAGACCCATGTCCGAAACCCGCAAGCTGATGTCCGACCTGAACGACCGCTCGCGCGAAGTCTTCCGCCGCGTCGTCGAAGCCTATCTGACCTCGGGCGACCCGATCGGCTCGCGCACCCTGACCCGCACCCTGACCGAAAAACTTTCCGCCGCGACAATCCGAAATGTCATGCAAGACCTTGAATATATTGGTCTTCTTGACAGTCCACACATTTCCGCCGGCCGCATCCCCACCGAACTCGGCCTGCGCCTCTTCGTGGATTCGCTCCTCGAGGTCGGCACCATGGCCGATGCTGACCGCGAAGTCATCGACCAGTCGCTCGACCCGGCCGACACCGATGTCGTCTCGCTGCTGGATCAGGTCGGCGCCGCGCTGTCCGGCATCACCCGTTCGGCCTCGGTCGTGCTGGCACCAAAACAGGAAACTGCAATCCGGCATATCGAGTTCGTGCCGCTGGCGCCTGACCGCACCCTGGTCGTGCTGGTCTTCGTCGATGGTCGGGTCGAAAACCGGATCTTCACCCCTCCGCCTGGTCAGACCCCCTCCGCCTTGCGCGAGGCGGCCAATTTCCTGAACGCCCGGGCCGAAGGCCGGACGCTGGGAGAGCTGCGCGCGCGGCTGACCGACGAGATCGCCCGCCGGCGCCAGGAAATCGATTCGCTCGCCGCCCAGCTCATCACCGCGGGCCTGGCGCAGTGGGATCGTCCTGACGGCCAGGGCGAGCGGCTGATCGTCCGCGGGCGATCGAATCTGCTGGACGAGGCTGCGCAAGCCGACCTCGACCGCATCCGCAGCCTGTTCGACGACCTGGAGCGCAAGCGCGACATCGCCGAATTCCTCGAGCTCACCGAGGCCGGCGAGGGCCTGCGCATCTTCATCGGCTCGGAAAACAAGTTATTTTCGCTTTCGGGTTCCTCTCTCGTCGTTTCTCCCTATATGAACGCCGATCGCAAGATCATCGGCGCCATCGGCGTCATCGGCCCGACCCGGCTGAACTATGGCCGGATCGTGCCGATCGTGGATTACACCGCGCAGCTGGTGGGCCGCCTGCTTTCCGAGCGTGGCAAAGCCTGATAAGGCGGCGCAGATTCAAGGCAAGGACGGATAGACATGACGGATGACACCCCGATCCCCGAAGAGGTCGACCTGGCTGAGATCGAGGCCTTCATCGAGCAAGAGCAGTTCGAGGCCCTGAAAGCCGAACGCGACGAATACCGGGACAAGTTCATGCGCGCGCTGGCGGATTCCGAAAACAGCCGCAAGCGCGCCGAACGCGACCGGCGCGAGGCCGAGCAGTATGGCTCGACCCGTCTCGCCCGTGACCTGCTGCCGGTCTATGACAACCTGAAGCGCGCCCTTGCGGCCGTCACCGACGAACATCGCACCGGTTATGACGCGCTGATCGAGGGCGTCGATCTGACCCTGCGCGAACTGACCAATGTGATGACCAAGCATGGCGTCAAGCCGATCTCGCCCGCCGTGGGCGACACGTTCGATCCCCAGTTGCATCAGGCCATGTTCGAAGCCCCCATGCCCGGCACCAAAGCCGGGCAGATCATCCAGGTGATGACCGAAGGCTTCCTGCTGCACGACCGCCTGCTGCGCCCGGCGCAAGTCGGCGTGTCCTCCGGCGCCGCCGCCTGATCGAAACTGGCGCCGCCGGGGTCGGCTCAGACCCCGGCTCGCGTCAGTGCCGCTTTCCCCGGAACCACGCCCTCCAGAACCTCGTCCCACAGTTTCCGCACATCGGCGCGAAAGAAGTCGCCCGAATAGTTCTGCGCCCAGGACTCGTGGATCCTGCGCGCCGCCGCCGCCGGATCCCGCTTCCACGCCTGGCACAGCGCCAGCACCTGCTCTGCGGCCGTCCGCACCCCCACCGGCCCCGACAGGTCCACCAGCGCCATCATCGGATGCACCAATGCCATGCCCGCGGCCCCACCCACCCTTGTCGAGATCACCGGCAGGCCGAATTCCATCGCCTCCAGCATGGCCAGCGACTGCCCTTCATAGCGCGACGTGATCAGAAACCCGTCCGCCGCGCGCAGGGCCAGGCGCACATCGGCCAGCGGTCCGCCAAAATGCACCCGGTCCAGGCCGTCCGCGCCCAGCACCGCGGCAAATCGCCGCTTCAGCCCCTCCGACTGGGTGCCCGAGCCATGAAGGCTCAGGGTCACGCGGTCGGGCAGCGCCGCCATCAGCCGCGCAGCCGCATCCAGATCCTTCTGCGGCGCGTCTCTTGTCAGCATCACCAACCGGATCCCCGGCCCCTGCGACCCGGTCGGCGGTGCAAATCCTCCCAGGTCCGAACCATTGGAAATCACCCGCCACCGGTGTCGCCCGCCCGCCAGCCGCCCCATCGCCGAGCGATCCTCCTCGGTCAGGAACACCTGCCATTCCACCGGTCCCCAGGTCAGGCTGATCCCCTCGACGAATCGCTGCAGGATCGACATCGCCCAGCCATGCCCCGGCCCAAAGGGTATCCCGTGATAGGTGCAGATCAGCCTCGGCGGGGTCGCCAGATCGCGCAAACACCAGCGCGCCATGGGCAGCGTCAGCCGCGCATTCGCCCAGATCACCGCCGGGGCCTCCTCGGCAATCACCCGGCCCAGCGCCCGCGTCGCCCGGATCAGCCGCCCCGGCTGCAACGAAGACGCCAGCCCCTCCACCACGCGATGGCCCAGCCCCATCTCGTGCACAAAGCCGAAGCCGCCGCAGTCCTCCTCCGAAACCACGACAATCTCGGCCCGATCAACCAGCGCCGCAGCCAATTGTCCCAGATAGCGCGGCACGCCGGACCGGGCGCCATCGCCCCCCAGCAACAGCAGTTTCGGACGCCGCGCGCTCAAATCGCCCCCAGTCCGGCGGCCAGCGCCAGGCCGATTCGGCCGAAGGTTCCGCTCCGTCGCAAACCCAGCCGCCAGAACCCCAGCGCCCGCCCCGGGCCCCGGTCCGGCAGGGCACGCACACCGGCCACCAGCGCCCGCGCCTCATCGGTCAGCATGGCCCTGCCCAGATCCAATGCGGCCAGCTGTGCGGCGAATTCGTCTCTGGCACGGCCGGAGAATGCCCGGCGCAGCTTGCGCAACCCGCCCGCCAGCCCGGCTGCGCGTCCCACAAGGTTGGCCGCATGCTGCCGATACAATACCTGCACCTCGCACCCCGAAATCACCCGGCCCCCCAGGCCAAGCACCACCTGATAGGCCCACCAGTCATGCCAGACCGGCCGGGCCCCCGCCGCCGCAAGCTGCCGCAGCGCCTCGGCCGCCCTGGCGTTCAGTACCATGGCATGCCCCGGCCCGATGTTCTGCACAAGAGCCCGTGAGAGCGCCGCCGCCCCCTTCACCCCCGGATTCCCCGGCACCGCCACGGCCCGCCCGGCGCCCTTGCCGTCCCACAATGCCACCCGCGCCACGAACAGCCCCGGTTCCGTCACCGCCGCCAGAGCGTCCAGAGCCTCGCGCAGCTTGCCCGGCATCCAGACATCATCCTGATCGGCAAAGGCCACCGCCCCCGGTTCGGCCCGTTCCAGCAGCGCCAGGAAATGCGCGGCCGCACCCGCACCCGGGCCCTGCACCACCTCGACCCGGTCGGGCCATTCCGCCGCAAAGGCCAGCAGTATCGCCCGCGTGGCATCGATCGAGCGGTCGTCTCCCGCGATCAGCCGCCAGTCCACGTCCCGCTGCCCGGCGATCGAGGCCAATTGCTCCTCCAGATAGGCCGCGCCGTTGCGGCAGGCCATCAGCACCGTCACCTCAGCCAAGATCGCCCCCGGCCAGACCCTTCAGCTCATAGACCAGATGCAGCGCCTCCAGAGGACTCAACCGGTCCGGCAAGACCTCGGCCATCCGCGCTTCCAGGGCCGAGATCTTCGCCGCCCGCGCAGGTGGCGCCGCCTGCGGGGCCTGCGGTGCCACCCGGAACAGCGGCAGATCATCCACCCAGGCCTGGCGCGCCGCCTGGCCATCGCGCTCGCCCCGTTCCAGCGCCTCCAGCACCACCCTGGCACGGTCGATCACCGCATGCGGCAGCCCGGCCAGCCGCGCCACCTGCACGCCATAGCTGCGGTCGGCCGCCCCTTCCCGCACCTCGTGCAGGAAGATCACCTCGCCCTCCCATTCCTTCACCGTCACGGTGGCATTCGTGACCCCGGCCAGCTTGCCCGCCAGCGCGGTCAGTTCGTGGTAATGCGTGGCAAACAGCGCGCGGCAGCGGTTCACAGCCTGCAGATGCTCCAGAACCGCCCAGGCGATGCTCAGCCCGTCATAGGTCGCCGTCCCCCGCCCGATCTCGTCCAGGATCACCAGAGCCCGGTCATCCGCCTGGTTCAGGATGGCCGCCGTCTCGACCATTTCCACCATGAAGGTCGACCGGCCCCGCGCCAGATCGTCCGAGGCGCCGACCCGGCTGAACAATTGACTGACAAGGCCCAGATGTGCCTTCTGCGCCGGTACGAAACTGCCCGCCTGGGCCAGCAGCGCGATCAGGGCGTTCTGCCTCAGGAAGGTCGACTTGCCCCCCATGTTCGGCCCGGTCAGCAGCCAGATTGCCGGTGTGTCGCCGGCGGTCAATCGGCAGTCGTTGGCCACGAACCGGGGGCCGCCAGCCCGGCGCAAGGCACGCTCCACCACCGGATGCCGCCCGCCCTCCACCACAAAGGCGTGGCTGTCGTCGACCAGAGGCTCGACCCAGCCCTCTGCCGCCGCCAGATCGGCCAGGCCCGCGGCCAGGTCGATTTCGGCCAGTGCCCGCGCCGCCGCCGCGATCTGCGTCGCCTGTTCCAGCACCGCCGCCCGCAGCGTCTCGAACAGCCGCCGCTCCATCTCCTGCGCCTGTCCAGCGGCGTTCAGGATGCGGGTTTCCAGCGTCGAAAGGTCCAGCGTGGTGAACCGCACCTGTCCCGCCGTCGTCTGCCGGTGGATGAACCGGGCGTTCAGCGGCGGCGACATCATCCGCTCGGCATGGGTCGAGGTGGTTTCGATGAAATAACCCAGCACGTTGTTGTGCCTGATCTTCAGGCTTTGCACTCCGGTCTCGGCGATATATTCGGCCTGCATCTGGCCGATCACGCCGCGCCCTTCGTCACGCAGCTGCCGCACCGCATCCAGATCCGGGTCGAACCCCAAGGCGATGAACCCGCCGTCCCGCACCAGCAAAGGCGGTTCGGCCACCAGCGCCGTCTCCAACACGGCCAACAGCTCGCCAAGGCCGGTCAGGCTCATCCCGGCCTCGGCCAGCAGATCCGCCCCCTCCGCCACTGCGCCTCCCGCCACTGCGCCCCCCGCCACTGCGCCCCCAGCCGCTGCCGCCCCAGGCGCTGCCGCCTCAGCCATCGGCCCGCCCAGCGCCGGCCCACTGACGGCTGGCCCGGCGCGCAGCAGGCCGGCAATCGTCTCGGCCCCTTTCAGCCCCGCCCGCAGCGCCGTCAGATCGCGCGGGCCGCCCCGGTCCAGCGCCAGCCGCGACAGCGCCCGGTCCATGTCCGGCACGATCCGCAGCGCCGCGCGCAGGTCCTCGCGCAGGCGGCCCTGCGCCACCAGGAACCGCACCGCCTCCAGCCGCCGCCCGATGACGCCCAGATCGCGCGAGGGCGCCGAGATCCGCCGCTCCAGCAGCCGCGCCCCGCCGGCCGTCACCGTTCGGTCCATCGCCGCCAGCAGCGAGCCCTCGCGCCCGCCCGACAGTGCCTGGGTCAGCTCCAGGTTCCGCCGTGTCGCGGCGTCGATCTGCACCACGTCGCCTGCCATTTCCCGCTGCGGCGGGCGCATCAGCGGCAACTTCCCCCGCTGGGTCAAGGCCAGATAGTCCACCAGCGCGCCCATCGCGGCCACCTCGGCCCGACCGAAGGCCCCGTAGGCCTCCAGCGAGCCCACGGCATAAAGCGCCTTGAGCCGGGCCTCGCCGCCCACCGAATCGAAACTGGCCCGGGCCAGCCGCGTCACGGCCGCGCCCACCTCACCCGCCAGGGCGGCGACCGCGGCTTCGCGATCCTCGGCCACCAGCAGCTCGCGCGGCGCAATCCGCGCCAGTTCCGGCAGCAGCCGCACGAAGGGCAGCGGCATCACCCGCAATTCCCCGGTCGAGATATCGGCCCAGGCCAGCGCCGCCTCGTCACGCACCTCGGCAAAGGCCGCCAGGAAATTGTGCCGACGCGCCTCCAGCAGCCCGTCTTCGGTCAGCGTTCCGGGCGTGACCAGCCGCACCACCTCGCGCCGCACCACCGCCCGGTGCCCCCGCTTCTTCGCTTCGGCGGGGTCCTCCATCTGCTCGGCTATCGCCACGCGAAAGCCTTTGCGGATCAGCGTCAGCAGATAGCCTTCCGCCGCATGGATCGGCACCCCGCACATCTGGATCGGCTCGCCCTGATGCGTGCCGCGCCTGGTCAGCGCAATGTCCAGCGCCTCGGATGCCAGAACCGCGTCCTGAAAGAACATCTCATAGAAATCGCCCATGCGGTAAAACAGCAGCGCACCGGGATATTGCGCCCGGATTTCCAGATATTGCGCCATCATCGGCGTCACGCTGGTGTCTTCCGCCGTCAAGGGCAACCTCCTGAACCTGACCGTCCGACCCTAGCGAAGGGGCGATGCAAGGAAAAGCACCTCGCAGACCGGTTCCGGCTGCGGCCCGGCGCCCGGCGCCGCCACCCGGGGCGCGCGGCGGTTGTGCCGAACGGGATCGACCACCTCCACCGGCCTTCGCGCAGTCCGCCCCACCGGTTGCCCCTTTGGCGCCTGTCGGTCTACAACGGGATCGGCCCAGTTCGAGAGATCCCATGTCATCCAAGAATCGCGTCACGCCCGATGAGGCGCTGGCCTATCACCGCGAAGATCCGCCCGGCAAGTATGCCATCCACGCCACCAAGCCGATGGCCACCCAGCGCGATCTGTCGCTGGCCTATTCGCCCGGCGTCGCCGTGCCCGTTCTGGCCATCGCCGACAATCCGGGGCTGGCCTATGACCATACCGTCAAGGGCAACATGGTGGCCGTGGTGTCGAACGGCACCGCCATCCTGGGCCTGGGCAACCTGGGCGCGCTGGCTGCCAAGCCGGTGATGGAGGGCAAGGCGGTCCTGTTCAAGCGCTTTGCCGACGTGAACGCCATCGACATCGAACTGGCGACCGAGGATGCCGAGGAAATCATCAAGGCGGTGCACCTGATGAGCCCGACCTTCGGCGGCATCAATCTTGAGGATATCAAGGCGCCGGAATGCTTCATCATCGAACAGCGGCTGAAGGAACTGTGCGATATTCCGGTGTTCCACGATGACCAGCACGGCACCGCGGTCATCTGTGCCGCCGGCCTGCTGAACGCACTGGAACTGACCGGCAGGAAGATCGAGGACGTCAGGATCGTGGTCAACGGTGCCGGCTCTGCCGGGATCGCCTGCCTGGAACTGCTGAAAACCCTCGGCGCGCAGCAGGACAACTGCATCATGTGCGACACCAAGGGCGTGATCTGGCAGGGCCGGACCACCGGCATGAACCAGTGGAAATCCGCCCATGCCGCCCGCACGCCGCACCGCACCCTGCAAGAGGCGATGGTCGGCGCCGATGTGTTCCTGGGCGTCAGCGCCAAGGGCGCGGTGACGCCCGAGATGGTTCGCTCGATGGCCCCCGACCCGGTCATCTTCGCCATGGCCAACCCCGATCCCGAAGTCACACCAGAGGAGGTTCGTGCCGTCCGCGACGATGCCATCGTGGCCACCGGACGCAGCGATTACCCCAACCAGGTCAACAACGTCCTGGGCTTTCCCTATCTGTTCCGCGGTGCGCTCGACATCCACGCCCGCGCCATCAATGACGAGATGAAGATCGCCTGTGCCCGCGCCCTGGCCAATCTGGCCCGCCTCGACGTGCCCGACGAAGTGGCGATGGCCTATGGCCGCAAGCTGGCCTTCGGCCGCGATTACATCATCCCCACGCCCTTCGACCCGCGGCTGATCCACGTGATCCCGCCTGCCGTCGCCAGGGCCGGCATGGACACCGGCGTGGCGCGCCGCCCGATCGCCGACCTTGCGGCCTATGAGGCCAGCCTCAAGGCACGGATGGACCCGACCGCCTCGGTCCTGCAGGGCATCCACAACCGCGCGCGCCAGGCCCAGGCCCGGATGATCTTTGCCGAAGGCGATGACCTGCGCGTGCTGCGCGCCGCCGTTGCCTATCAGCGCGCCGGTCTGGGCCGCGCGCTGGTGGTGGGTCGCGAGGCCGATGTCGCCGAAAAGCTCGATTCCGCCGGCCTGGCCGACGCCGTGCGCGAGCTGCAGGTGGTGAATGCCGCCAACACCACCCAGCTCGAGGTCTACAAGGATTTCCTCTACCGCCGCCTGAATCGCCAGGGTTTCGACCGGGCCGACATCCATCGGCTGGCCGCCCGGGACCGGCACGTGTTTTCCGCCCTGATGCTGGCGCATGGCCATGGCGATGCCCTGGTCACCGGCGCCACCCGCAAGTCGGCGCATGTGCTGAACCTGGTCAACCACGTGTTCGATGCCAAGGCTTCCGACGGGGCGGTGGGCGTCACCGCGCTGCTGCACAAGGGCCGCATCGTGCTGATCGCCGACACCCTGGTGCATGAATGGCCCGAAGAGGAAGATCTGGCCACCATCGCCATCAAGGCGTCCGGGGTGGCCCGCCACCTGGGACTGGAGCCGCGCGTGGCTTTCGTCAGCTTTTCCACCTTCGGCTATCCGGTGTCGGAACGCGCGACCAAGATGCACCGCGCGCCGGTGGTGCTCGACCGGATGGGCGTCGATTTCGAATACGAAGGCGAAATGACCGTGGACGTGGCGCTGAACCCCGAGGTGATGGCGCAATACCCGTTCTGCCGCCTGACCGGCCCGGCCAATATCCTGGTTGTGCCGGCCAGGCACTCGGCTTCGATCTCGGTCAAGCTGATGCAGGAGATGGCTGGCGCCACGGTGATCGGGCCGATCCTGACCGGCGTCAGCAAGCCGATCCAGATCTGCTCGGCCAATTCCACCTCGAACGACATCCTGAACATGGCGGCCATGGCCGCCAGCCAGGTGCGCTGACAAGCTGCGCCGCGCCGTTGCGCCGGCCGCCTCTTTTCCGGGCAGCGGCAGGGGCGCGGGAAGGTTTCCAGACTTCCGGCGCCCGGTTTGACTTTACCTCCGGCGCATGGTCCTTACCTCGGAAACCAGCGCCCCCGATCCAGGAATCCTCCGGTCGATGCCTCATGACCTGCCGCTGATCACCACCATCGCCGCCGCGCTGTCGCTGGCCACCGTCCTGGCCTTTCTGGCGCATCGCCTGCGGCTGCCGCTGATCGCGGGCTATCTGACGGCAGGCATCGTCATCGGCCCCTTCACGCCAGGCTTCGTGGCCGATCCGGAAATCGCGCAGGAACTGGCCGAGATCGGCGTCATCCTCCTGATGTTCGGCACCGGGCTGCAATTCCATCCCCGCGACCTGCTGGCCGTGAAACACATCGCCATTCCCGGGGCACTGGCAGGCATCAGCGCCGCCGCCCTGGCCGGGGGTGGTCTGGCGCTGGCCATGGGCTGGGGCATGGGCGCGGCGGTGATCTATGGTCTGGCGCTTTCGGTCGCCTCGACCGTGGTGCTGATGCGCGCCATGCAGGATCGCGACATGGTGAAAACCGAACGCGGCCGCATCGCGATGGGCTGGCTGGTGGTCGAAGACCTGATCACCGTGATGGCCCTCGTGCTGATTCCGCCCTTGTCGGGCCTTCTGGGTGGCCGCGGCGACCAGTCGCTGCCGTTCAGCGAACTGGCCAATGTGCTGGGCTGGACCCTGGTCAAGCTGGCGGCCTTCGTGGCGCTGATGCTGGTCGTGGGCCGCCGCCTGATCCCCAGCGCGCTGCACTACACCGCCCTCACCGGCCAGCGCGAATTGTTCCGCCTTTCGGTTCTGGCCATTGCCCTGGGCGTGGCCTACGGCGCCTCTGCCTTCTTTGGGGTCAGCTTTGCGCTCGGGGCGTTCTTTGCCGGGATGATCATGTCGGGCTCCACCCTGTCGGCCCAGGCGATGAAAGACGTGCTGCCCCTCCGGGATGCCTTTGCGGTGCTGTTCTTCGTCTCGGTCGGCATGCTGGCGAATCCCGCGGTCCTCTGGCTGCATCCGCTGCCGGTGCTGGCCACGATCGCCATCATCCTGTCGGTCAAGACCACGGTCGCCTTTCTCCTGACCCGCGCACTGGGCCAGGACCGGCCCACCGCCGCCACGATCGCCGCCGCACTTGCCCAGATCGGCGAGTTTTCCTTCATCCTGATCGCCATGGGCACCGGCCTGGGCATCTTGCCGTCCGAGGCGCGCGATTACGTCGTGGCGGGGGCGCTGGTCTCGATCATCCTGAACCCGTTCCTCTTCGACCTGCTGGACCGCCGCCTCGGCCGCGCCTAGCTTGGGGCGCGCAGAGCGAGGAACCGTCATGACCGAAAACGTATCCACCCACCAGGCCGAGGAAGACGCGCGCAACGAATCGATCCTGATCTATGTGAACGGCCAGATCCTTCCCAAGGCGCAGGCCATGGTCAGCGTCTATGACAGCGGCTTCATGCTCGGTGACGGCGTGTGGGAGGGGCTGCGGCTGTACAACGGCCGCTGGAGCTTTGTCGACGAGCACATGGATCGCCTGTTCGAGGCCGCCAAGGCGATCGATCTGGATATCGGGATGACCAGGGATCAGCTCGTTTCCGCATTGTCAGAGACGCAAATGGCCAATGGCATGACCAATGATGTCCATGCCAGGCTGATGGTGACGCGGGGGGTCAAGACCCGGCCGTTCCAGCACCCGCGCCTGTCGCGGCAGGGCCCGACGGTGGTCATCATCATGGAGCACAGTCGCCCGAAACTGCCCAGGCCGATCAGGCTTGCCACCGTGCCGCACCTGCGCGGCCTGCCGATGACGCAGGACCCGAAGCTGAACAGCCATTCCAAGTTGAATTGCATCCTGGCCTGCATCGCCGCCGAAAAGGCGGGCGCGGACGAGGCCCTGATGCTGGATGTGCATGGCTTCGTGAACACGACCAACGCCTGCAACTTCTTCATCGTGAGGAAGGGCCAGGTCTGGACCAGCACGGGCGACTATTGCATGAACGGCATCACCCGTCAGAAGGTCATCGACCTGTGCCGCGCCAACGGCATTCCGGTGTTCGAGCGCAATTTCAGCCTGGTCGACACCTATTCCGCGGACGAGGCCTTCCTGACCGGCACTTTCGGCGCGCAGACCCCAGTCGGCTGGATCGACGGACGGCAGATCGGCACCGGCCAGATGGGACCGATGACCAGGCGCCTGCGCGCCCTCTACATGACGCTGGTTGGCGCATGACACCCGATCCCACCCGCATCGCCATGTGGAGCGGCCCCCGCAACCTGTCGACCGCGATGATGTATGCCTTCGCGGCGCGAGGGGATTGTGCCGTATGGGACGAGCCGTTCTATGCCGCCTACCTGGCCGCGACCGGCCTGCCGCACCCGATGGCCGATCAGGTGATTGCGGCCGGCATGTCCGATCCGGCGGCTGTGGCGGCGGCCTGCCTGGGGCCGATTCCGCAGTCGCAGAGACTGTTTTACCAGAAACACATGACGCTCCACATGATCCCGCCCTTTGATCGCGGTTTCATGCGGGGGCTGACCAACGTGTTCCTGATCCGCCATCCGGCCCGGGTCGTGGCCAGCTATGCGCAAAAACGCGAGGCGCCGACGCTGGCCGACATCGGTTTCGTCCAGCAGGCAGAGCTTTTCGATCAGATCGCCGACTGGCTGGGCCATGCGCCCTTGGTGATCGACAGTGCGTCCATCCGGGCCAACCCACGGGAATCGCTTGGCAAGCTCTGCCGCGCTCTGGGCATCGGCTTCACCGAAAACATGCTGTCCTGGCCGGCCGGGCCCAAGCCCTGGGATGGCATCTGGGCGCCGCACTGGTACAACGCCGTCCATGCCTCTACCGGGTTCGGCGACCCGGAAGGGCCCTTGCCGGCGCTGAAGGACGACTTCGCCCGGCTGGTGGACCGGGCGATGCCATCTTACGAAAAGCTGAGGAGTCTGGCGCTCTAAAGGCCCAGATTCGCACGATATTCCGCCAGGGCGGCGGCCGAGAGCTCGACCCCGCCCGAGGCGAGAAGCAGGGCGTCATGCTCGGCGGCAACCGCCGCGTCATACTCCGCCTGGGCCTGTGCCGCGGCCTGGGTCGCGCCATCAAGGGCGGCCTGGGCATCGGCCAGGGCCAGGATCGCGTCGGCCTGCACCTGAGCTGCGGCATCGGCCTTGGCACGCGCCTCGGTCGTGTCCAGTCCGGCGTCGATCGCGATCTGCAGCTCGACCTGGGCCGAGAGCAGATCGGCATTGGCCTGAGCCAGCGCCTCCGTCGCCAGCGTCAGGTCGGCCGCCGCCAGAACCACGGCATTGTCGGCCATGGCCTTGGTATCGGCAGCGGATGCGGTCGCAAGCGCGGCCGTCGCATAGGCGGCGTTCCTGCCGACCCGGCTGTTGGGATTGGCATGTTCGCGCGCGCTGGCGCTGGCATGGGACGAGTTCAGCCCCTTCAGTTCCGAGGCAACCGCCCCGTGATTGGCCTTTGCGTCGACCTCAGTTCCGGCATCCGAGGAGGCGGAAAGGGCATGACCGTTCGAAGCGCCGGAATGGCCCGAATTTGCGCCAACCCCGGCGGACAGATTCAGGTTGGTCTGGATGTGACCGGCGCTGGAACGAGAGGATGCCTTGTCATTCTTGGCCATCACGGCGGCCGGCATCAGGGCGACACAGAATACGGTCACGAACACAGAGCTAAGAATGCGAGAGCGATTCGTCATCTGATATGGTCTCCTTCGCGAATTTGCTGCTCCTGAAGGCAGCAGCGCAGGAAACCCTGGCGCTTTCGCGGCGGTTTGTCGCTAAACCGGCTGTATAGGAAAAAGATCACGGGGAAATCCGGCCGCCGACCGGCCATTTCCCGCCGCTGGGGCAAGAAACCGCCGGCGGCAGCCGCGGGTGGCTTTCGGGTCTTCGCCGGCCCGGCCTATCTGACCCGGGCGTTGCGCATCGCAATCAGCTTCAGTCGCAGCGCGTTCAGGCGAATGAAGCCTTCGGCATCCTTCTGGTCATAGGCGCCGGCATCTTCCTCGAAGGTCACATGCCTTTCGCTGTAGAGGCTTTCCGTCGACCAGCGTGCCACCGTCCGGGCGCTGCCCTTGTAAAGCTTCACCCGCACCGTGCCCGAGACATGTTCCTGGCTCTTGTCGATCAGCGCCTGCAGCATCTCGCGCTCCGGGCTGAACCAGAAGCCGTTGTAGATCAGTTCGGCATAGCGCGGCATGATCGAATCCTTCAGATGGCCCGATCCGGCATCCAGGGTGATCTGTTCGATGCCGCGATGTGCCTCCAGCAGGATCGTGCCACCGGGGGTTTCATACAGGCCGCGCGACTTCATGCCGACAAAGCGGTTTTCCACCAGGTCCAGCAGGCCCACGCCATGCTTGCCGCCGATCTCGTTCAGCCGCGTCAGGATCGTGGCGGGCGACAGGGGTTCGCCGTTGATCGCCACGGCGTCGCCCTTCGCAAAGGTGATCTCGACATATTCCGGGGTGTCAGGCGCCTTTTCCACCGGCGTCACGCGCTGATAGACGAACTCGGGCGCTTCTTCGGCCGGGTTTTCCAGAACCTTGCCTTCAGAAGAGGTGTGCAGCAGGTTCGCATCCACCGAGAACGGCGCCTCGCCGCGCTTGTCCTTGGCGATCGGGATCTGGTTGGCTTCGGCGAATTGCAAGAGCTTGGTGCGGCTGGTCAGATCCCACAGGCGCCAGGGCGCGATGACCTTGATCGCCGGGTCCAGCGCGGCGGCCGACAGTTCGAACCGCACCTGGTCATTGCCCTTGCCGGTAGCGCCATGGGCCACGGCATCGGCGCCGGTTTCATGCGCGATGCGAACCAGGTGCTGCGCGATCAGCGGCCGCGCGATCGAGGTGCCCAGCAGATACAGGCCCTCGTAAACCGCGTTGGCGCGAAACATCGGAAAGACGAAATCGCGCACGAATTCCTCGCGCACATCGACGATATGGATGTTTTCCGCCTTGATGCCCATCAGCAGGGCCTTCTTGCGGGCCGGCTCCAGCTCTTCGCCCTGGCCCAGGTCGGCGGTGAAGGTCACCACTTCGCAGCCATATTCGGTCTGCAGCCATTTCAGGATGATCGAGGTGTCGAGACCGCCGGAATAGGCCAACACGACTTTCTTCGGCTTGAACATCACGGGCTCCATGCGCTTTTCGCGCGGCTTAACGGGAAAGCCGGCGAAGGGCAAGGAAGTGCGGTTGACACTCCTCGCGGGCTCGGGCCCAATCCGCCCGCGTTTTCCGGAGGCATGCAATGAAATCCTGGGCCATCGTCCGCCACTCGGTCCGCCAGGTGATCGGCAACCTGGGCGCCGCCCTGCGGATTTCGCTGCTGCTCTATGCCGTGCAGGTCGTCGTGGGGCTGGCGATGGACCGGGCGATGAGCCGGACCGCCGTGGGCCAGGGGCCGGATGGCGCCGATCCGATGGCCGCGATGCAGACGCTGGCCGGCCCGGGCCTGCTCAGCGCGCTGGTGGCGCTGGTGGCCTATATCTGGATTGCGGTCGCCTGGCACCGCTATGTCCTGACGGTCGAGGTCAGCCCCGGCCTGGTGCCGGAATTCAACGCCGCGCGGCTGCTGGGCTATTTCGGCACGTTCCTGCAACTGATGGCGATCTTCAGCGTGGCGGCAGCCAGCTTTGCCGTGCTGGGCTCGACCGTGCTGGCCGTCGCCTCGCCCGCCGTCGCCAACGCGATCCTGCCGCTGTTGCCGCTGATCGTCATCCTGCTGTTTTCAGGCCCCGGTCTGCGGCTGGCCACGGTTCTGCCGGGCGTGGCGCTGGAACCGGGCCACCGCCTGGCCGAAGGCTGGCGCGCCACCGCAGGCGAGGTGTCGACGCTTTACGGCGTGGGCCTGATCTGGACCGTGGCGCTGCTGCTGATTCGGGGCATCAGCCTTGCCGTGATCCCCGATGTCTGGTGGATCGGTCTGCTGTGGGCCATTCCGGTGCAATGGATCGAGATGATGGTCGGCATTTCGCTGCTGACCACGCTCTATGGCCACTACATCCAGAAGCGCCCGCTCATCTGATGCTTCATGCCGCAAAGGCCTGCGCGGCGCCGGCCTCAAAGGCCACGCGGCAGTCGGCATAGGCCCGGCGGACCGCATCCAGGTCGATCGCCACATCGCCGGCGCTGGCCCGGCGCTCGCCGTCCTGGCACAGGGTCGACAACAGGCTGAACCCCAGGTTCAGCGCCGCACCCTTCAGGAAATGCAGGTCGGACGCCAGCGTCTCGGGCCCGGCCGTCACCGAAAGGCGGGCAATCGCCGCGTCCGATTCCTCAAGAAACAGGCCGACGACCTCATCGAAATCCGCGGCCCCGATTTCGCTGCGCAGATCCCGCACACGATCCCAGTCAATCATACCAACCCCATGCAACGGCAAACCCGGGGCCAGACTGCGCCGCCCGGCTTAACAAAGCGTAAGGCGGTGCAGGGCCGCGAAGTTACAATTCGAAGCTTCATCGCGCATTAAGTCCCCGGGGTCAGTCTGGCGCGAAATGAATGATGCCGGATGCTGCCCACGTGACCCTGCCCCTGCCTGCCCCCTTGCTCGCCACACCGCATCGCGTGCTGGTGGTCGATGACAGCCGCGCCCAGCGGCGGATCCTGGCGGTGCAGTTGCAGCGCTGGGGGTATGACGTGGTCGAGGCCGAGAGTGGCGAAGCCGCGCTTGACCTGTGCCGCGCCCAGACCTTCGACATCGTGCTGTCCGATTGGGTCATGCCGGGCATGTCGGGCCTGGATCTGTGCCGCGCCTTCCGTGCCCTTCCACGCGAAGCCTATGGCTATTTCATCCTGCTGACCTCGAAATCGGAAAAGGCGGAGGTGGCGGTTGGTCTGGAAAACGGTGCCGACGATTTCGTGACCAAACCGGTGAACTCCGAAGAATTGCGGGCAAGGCTGCGCGCCGGAGAGCGCATCCTGGGCATGCACAAGGAACTGGTGCAGAAGAACCGGCTGATCGGGCAGACGCTGGATCAGTTGCAAAAGGTCTATGATTCGCTGGACCGTGACCTGATCGAGGCGCGCAAGCTGCAACAATCGCTTGTGATGGACCGCCAGCGCGATTTCGGCACCTGCCGGGCCAGCGCGCTGTTTCGGCCCTCGGGCCATGTGGGCGGCGATCTGGTCGGCTCGTTCCAGATCAACCCGTTCCATGTGGCGGTCTATTCCGTCGACGTGTCAGGCCATGGTGTCGCCTCGGCCATGATGACGGCCCGGCTGGCGGGGCTGCTGTCGGGTGGCTCGCCCGAGCAGAACATCGCCCTGACGGCAGCCCCCGATGGCCGCCTGCACGCCTGGCCACCCGAGGTCGTGGCGGCCCGTCTGAACCGCGTGATGATCGAGGAGCTGAAGGTCGAGCAGTATTTCACCCTGGTCTATGCCGAGATCGATCTTGAAAACGGCATGTGCCGCCTGGTGCAGGCGGGCCATCCGCATCCTGTGGTGATGCGTCTCGGGGGCGAGATCGAATCGCTGGGCGAAGGCGGTCTGCCGATCGGCCTGTTGCCGCAGGCGCGTTATGAAAGGGTCACGCTCCGGCTTCGCCCGGGCGATCGGCTGGTGCTGGTGTCTGACGGGATCACCGAATGCCCCGATGCTTCGGGCAAGGAGCTGGGGCAGGATGGCCTCGCCCGGCTGCTGCGGCGAATCAGCGGGCTCGGCAGCCCCGAATTGCTGGAGGCGCTGGTCTGGGAATTGTCGAGCCACGCCGGCGGCAGCGATTTTCCCGACGATGTCTCGGCCCTGATCTTCGACTATCAGGCGCCCTGACCACCCGCGCCCAGCACCTTCAGCAGCATCTCGCGGTCTCCGATATTGTCCAGCAGCGCCACGCCCTCCGCCGCATCGACCCAAAGCGCGGTGTGGCCCGGTTCGGTCGGCGGACCCATCCGCAGCACGGGTCGGGCCACATAGATCGTGCACAGCTTTTCGGCCCACAGGTCGTATTCGGGCATGTAGGTATAGCGCCGGTAGGCGCCGACCCGGCGCGGGGCCGAAATGTGCCAGCCGGTTTCCTCGTGCACCTCACGATGCAGCGCGGCGATCGGATGTTCGCCCCGGTCGATGCCGCCTCCGGGCAACTGGTATTCCGGCAGAGGTTCGGCCTGGTGGGTCAGCAAGAGGCCGTTGCCATCCAGGAGCACCGCATAAACCCCGGGCCGCCGCCGGTATTTCTGTCCTGCCACGACGCTCTCGCCATATCGCCGGATCATCTTTGCCCCTTGGACCCGCGGTTGCCCTGCCTATATAGCCGCGGTATGCCAAGATCGGCGCGACAAGGCAATTTCTCATGAGCACGGCAACCGAGATCACCTGGGACGATACCGTCCTGCCCTTCCAGCTGGACCGCAGCGACATTCGTGGCCGGGTGGCGCGGCTGGATGGCGTGCTGGACCAGGTGCTGAAGCAACACAACTACCCTCCCGCGATCGAGGCGCTGGTGGCCGAAGCCACTCTGCTGACCGCGCTGATCGGCCAGGCCATCAAGCTGCGCTGGAAGCTGAGCCTGCAGATCCGTGGTCAGGGCGCGGCGCGGCTGATCGCGACCGACTATTACGGCCCGCAAACCGATGGCGAACCGGCCCGCGTCCGCGGCTATGCCAGTTTCGATGCCGACCGGCTGGAACAGGGCGCCGACCCGTTCAGCCAGATCGGCGCCGGCTATTTTGCGGTGATGCTGGATCAGGGCGAAGGCATGGTGCCATACCAGGGCTTCACCCCCATCGCCGGCGGCTCTCTTTCGGCCTGTGCAGAGACCTATTTCGCCCAGTCCGAGCAGCTGCCGACCCGCTTTGCCGTGACCTTTGGCAAGAGCACCGAGCCCGGACGCCCCGCGCATTGGCGGGCGGGTGGCGTGATGCTGCAACACATGCCCCGCACCGCCGGCAAGGGTGTGGCGGCCGCGGCTGCAACCGGCGAAGACGGGCTGTTGTCCCATGCCGATATCCTCGACGGCATCGAGGGCGAGAACTGGACGCGGGCGAATGCCCTGCTGGACACGGTCGAAGAGATCGAGCTGATCGGCCCCTCGGTCTCGCCGACCGATCTGCTGGTGCGGCTGTTCCACGAAGAGGGCCCGCGCGCCTTCGATGCCCAGCCGGTGCGGTTCGGCTGTTCGTGCAGCGAAGACAAGGTGCGCCAGACCATGTCGATCTATTCGCAGGCCGACATCCGCAAGATGACGACACCGGAAGGCATCGTGACGGCGGATTGCCAGTTCTGCGGCGCGCATTACGAAATGGACCCGAAGACCCTGGGCTTTCAGGCTGAAAAGGCCGGGGGCCATGCCGGATGAGATTGCACGCCTGACGGCAGCCGTGGCGCTGCAGGGCGGCGCCTCTTCCGATTTCGACTTGAACCCCGGCATGGTGCCGCAGGGGCTGACGCTGCGGCCGGCGGCGGTTCTGGTGCCGGTCTGGCTGCATGACGGCGCCGCGCGGGTCATCCTGACCAAGCGTGCCAGCCACCTGAAACATCATCCCGGACAGGTGGCCTTTCCCGGCGGCAAGCGCGATGCGGGCGATGCGTCGCTGCAATCCTGTGCCCTGCGCGAGGCGCGGGAGGAAATCGGGCTTGCGCCGGATCGGGTGCAGATACTGGGCGAACTGCCTGCGCATGTGACGGTGACAGGTTTCACCGTTACCCCCGTTCTTGGCCTTGTCAGAGACGCTTTCGAGCCGGTCGCGCAGGCCGATGAGGTGGAGGAAGTCTTCACCGTGCCCCTGGCGCATGTGCTTAACGAAAGCCGCTATTCCATAGAACGGCGGCTGTGGCGAGGTATATGGCGGCGCTATTATGCGGTGCCCTATGGCCCCTATTACATCTGGGGCGCCACGGCACGAATCCTGCGCGGCCTGGCCGATCGGGTGGCGCGATGCGGATAGCGGGCGACTGGCTGGAACATCCGGGCACGCAGGGCCTGTGCGCCGCGCTCGAGGCGGCGGGA
Source organism: Pseudomonadota bacterium (assembly GCA_021813365.1). GTDB lineage: Bacteria > Pseudomonadota > Alphaproteobacteria > Rhodobacterales > Rhodobacteraceae > Stagnihabitans. The sequence continues at coordinate 70,807 of JAKALB010000001.1, forward strand.
TACCATGCGCTGCTGGTCGGCGGCTGTGTGCGCAACGCGCTGCTGGGGCGCCCGGTGGCCGATCTCGATCTGGCCACCGATGCCACGCCCGAAGCGGTGACGCGCATCGCCGAAGCCGCCGGCTTCCGTGTCGTGCCGACCGGGCTTGACCATGGCACCGTCACCGTCATCGCCCGCCACCGCCCGCATGAGGTGACGACCTTCCGCCGCGATGTGGAGACCTTTGGCCGACATGCGACCGTGGCCTTTGCCAGCGATGTCGCCGAAGATGCCGCGCGGCGCGATTTCACCATGAACGCGCTTTACGCCGATGCGCGGGGTGAGGTGATTGATCCGCTGGGCGGCCTGCCCGACCTTCTGGCCGGCCATGTCCGCTTTGTCGGCGATGCCGAAACCCGGATCCGCGAGGATTACCTGCGAATTCTGCGGTTCTTCCGCTTCCATGCCCATTACGGACATCCCGAGGACGGAATCGACGCCGAGGGGCTGGCCGCCTGCGCCGCCAATTCGGCAGGGTTAGAGACGCTTTCCCGCGAGCGGGTGGGCGCCGAGATGAAAAAGCTGCTCACCGCGCCCAACCCTGCGCCGGCCGTCGCGGCCATGGACCGGGCCGGGATCCTGGCCCGCGTCCTGCCCGGCGCCGACCCGCGCGGCCTGGCGCCCCTGGTGCATCTGGAGGGCGATGTGCCGCCCGACGCCCTGCGCCGCCTGGCTGCCCTGGGTGGGCAAGACCCGGCCGACCGCTTGCGGCTGTCCGGCAAGGAGGCCGACACCCTGGCCAGGCTGCGCGCCGGCCTGGAGTCCGGCGATACGCCCGCCGTGCTGGGCTGGCGCCTGGGCGTCGACCGGGCACGCGACGTGCTGCTGTTGCGCGCGGCGGTTCTGCAAGGCCCCTATCGGCCGCACTCCGAAGAGATCGCCCGTGGCGCCGCGGCGCAATTCCCGGTCAGGTCTGCCGACTTGATGCCGGCGCTGCAAGGCCCCGCGCTGGGGGCCCGGCTGCGCGCCCTGCAAGAGGACTGGCTGGCCTCGGACCTGACCCTTTCGCGCGCAGAACTCCTGGGTCGCGTTTGAGTCGTGACAAACCGGCCGTGTTCGGGTAAACCCCGGCCACTCAGCCGAGGAGCGCAGCATGGATCACAGGGTCATTCTTCGTCAAATCTGACGGACTGACCCTGATTGGCGGTCCGCAAGACACCGCCTTCTTCCTCTGCCCTTCCCTCGCTTCCCGGTTGGTTTCATGTTCCGTTTCTTCGAAAACCTTGTCGATCCCTACAGCGCCTATGTGCCTTCCGACGCGCCGCCCCGGCAGTTGTGGCCGTTCCTGAAACCCTATGTCCGGCTGTTCCGGAAGGTGTTTGTGGCCACCGGCATCACGTCGATGCTGAATGCCTTCAGCGAAGTCTTCCTGATCTGGTATCTCGGCCGGATGGTCGACTTCCTGTCGCAGGGCACGCCGCAGCAGGTCTGGGCTGCGCATGGCACGGAAATCCTGCTGGTGGCGCTGGGCATCCTGGTGCTGCGCCCCATCGTGGGCGGGTTGAATGTCGCGCTCTTGCACAACACCATCCTGACGAATTTTGCCCCGGCGGTGCGCTGGCGGTCACATGCCCATATCATGCGCCAGCCGGTCGGCTGGTTCGAAAGCGATTTCGCGGGCCGGATCGCCAACCGGATCATGCAGGCCCCGGCGGCGGCCGGCGATGCGGTGTTCCAGGCCTTTGATGCCATCGCCTTTGCCTCGACCACGCTGGTCGGCGCCGCGATCATGCTGGCCGGATCGGACCCGCGCCTGCTGGTGCCGCTGGTGCTGTGGCTGATGGCCTATCTGGCCCTGATGCGCTGGACGATCCGCCGCGCCGGCCCGGCCTCGCAGGCCTCTTCCGAGGCGCGGTCGGCCGTCACCGGAAGGGTGGTGGACAGCTATACCAACATCCATTCGGTCAAGCTGTTCGCCCATCTCGACAGTGAACTGGGCTATGCCCATGACGCGATCGAGAACGCGCGCCGCACCTTCCAGAAGGAAATGCGGATCGTGACCATCATGGACACGGTGCTGACGGTCCTGAATTCGATGATGATCCTGGGCGTGTCGGGCTGGGCGATCTGGCTCTGGTATGCCGGAACGGCCAGCGTCGGGATTGTCGCGGCGGCGGTGGCGCTGTCGTTGCGGCTGCATTCCATGACCTACTGGATCATGTGGGCCTCGACCAACCTGGTGCAACACCTGGGCACATTGCAGGAGGGGATGGAAACGATCAGCCAGCCCATCGGCCTGGTCGACCGGCCCGGTGCGCCCGCCCTGGCCCTGGGCCAGGGGCGACTGGTGATCGAGAATGTCAGCCACCACTACGGCCGCGGGTCGGGCGGCCTGCAGGGGATCAGCCTTACCCTGGAGCCCGGCGAAAAGATCGGCATCGTCGGGCGGTCCGGTGCGGGCAAATCGACGCTGGTAAAGCTGATCCTGCGGTTCTATGACGCCGAAAAGGGTCGCATCCTGATCGACGGCCAGGACATCACCCAGGTCACTCAGGAAAGCCTGCGGCAGAAGATCGGCATGGTGCAACAGGACAGCTCGCTGCTGCACCGGTCGGTCCGCGACAACATCTGCTATGGCCGGCCCGACGCGACCGAAGCGATGATGATCGCCGCTGCCAGGCAGGCCGAGGCGCATGACTTCATCCTGACGCTCAAGGATCCGCAGGGCCGCACCGGCTATGACGCCCATGTGGGCGAACGCGGGGTGAAATTGTCGGGCGGGCAGCGGCAGCGCGTGGCGCTGGCGCGGGTGATCCTGAAGGATGCCCCGATCCTGATCCTTGACGAGGCAACCTCGGCCCTGGACAGCGAGGCCGAGGCGGCGATCCAGAATGCGCTGTTCGGCGTGATGCAGGGCAAGTCGGTCATTGCCATTGCCCACCGTTTGTCCACCATTGCCGCAATGGACCGGATCATCGTGCTGGATGACGGCCATGTGGCCGAACAGGGCAGCCATGCCGAGCTGCTGGCGAAGAACGGGCTCTATGCCCAGTTCTGGGCGCGGCAATCGGGCGGCTTCCTGGGCGATGACACCGAAGAGGCGGCAGAGTGAAGATCGGACCATCCATTCCCCCCTTTCGCCGGGCAGTGGCCGACCCTCCGGCCCGGATGCCGGCCTTTTTCCGCTGGGCGCTGGAGGGGGCGTGGAAGGGCATTCTCTGGGCGGCCTTCTGGTCGGCCATGGCCGGCACCCTGGAGGCGGTCTCTGCCACGCTCCTGGGTCTGGTGATCGACGCGGCCAGCACCTCCGATCCTGCCACCATCCTTGACCGGCACCTGTGGCTGTTCGGCCTGTTCGCCTTCTTCTACCTGGTCGGCAGGCCGCTGGTCTTTGGCCTGAACACCTCGGCCTCGTCGCTGATCGTCGAACCGAACCTGATGCCGCTGATCCTGTCGCGGATTCACCGCTGGACCATGGGCCAGGCCGTGACCTTCTTCGACAATGATTTCGCCGGCCGCATCGCGCAGAAACAGATGCAGACCGCGCGGGCCGCGACCGACGTGGTTTCCGGCTGCATCGAGACTGTCGCCTTCGGTCTGGCCTCGGTGGTGGGTTCCATCGCGCTGGCGGTCACGATTTCCGGCTGGATTGGCGGCATGCTGGCGGCCTGGGTTCTGGGCTATGTCTGGTTCATCCGCAGCTTCCTGAAACGCATCCGCGGCGCCTCGGGCGCGCGGGCGGCGGCGCGGGCGATGGTGACCGGACAGATCGTCGACACCGTCACCAACATGAAGACGGTGAAGCTGTTCGCCTCGTCGCGCTACGAAGACCGCGTTGCGCTCGAGGCGATGGAAAGTTTCCGCGAACGGGCGATCGACTATGGCCGCATCTCCTCGTGGTTCCGCTTTCTGCTGATGCTGGTGGCCGGAACCCTGCCCGTGGCGCTGGTGCTGGGCACGGTGTGGCTGTTCGCCCGGGGCCAGGCCACTGCGGGCGAGATCGCGGCGGCGGGCGCCATTTCCTTCCGGCTGGCGCAGATGACGGGCTGGGTCAGCTTCAGCCTGATGTCGATCTTCGGCAACCTGGGCGAAGTCGAGGACGGCATCCGCACCCTGACGCCGCCCTATACCCTGGTCGATGCCCCCGATGCGATCGACATGCCGCGCGTGAAGGGCGAAATCCGGTTCGAGGATGTCAGCTTTGCCTATGGCCGCAAGACCGAGGATGGCAAGGGCGGGGTCGACCGGCTGACCCTGACAATCCGGCCGGGCGAAAAGATCGGCATCGTCGGGGCCAGCGGTGCGGGCAAATCGACGCTGGTGGCGTTGCTGCTGCGTCTTTATGACCCCGAGAAGGGCCGGGTGCTGGTCGATGGGGTCGATCTGAAATCCGTGACCCAGGAAAGCCTGCGGCGGCAGATCGGCATGGTCACGCAGGAAACCGCCATGTTCAACCGTTCGGCCCGCGAAAACATCCTGTATGGCCGGCCCGAGGCGAGCGAGGCCGAACTGATCGCCGCCGCCACGGCCGCCGAGGCGCATGATTTCATCCTGACGCTGAAGGATCACGCGGGCCGCACCGGCTATGATGCTTTCCTGGGTGAACGCGGCGTGAAACTGTCGGGCGGGCAGCGGCAGCGCATTGCCCTGGCCCGGGCCTTCCTGAAAGACGCGCCGATCCTGGTGCTGGACGAGGCGACAAGCGCCCTGGACAGCGAGGTCGAAGCCTCGATCCAGACCGCCCTGGGCCGCGTGATGCAGGGCAAGACCGTGCTGGCCATCGCCCATCGGCTGTCGACCATCGCGGCGATGGACCGGATCGTGGTGCTGGACCAGGGTCATGTGGTCGAGGAAGGCAACCATGCCGAACTGCTGGCCAGGGGCGGGCTCTATGCCAGGTACTGGAGCCGCCAGTCCGGCGGGTTCATCGGGACCGATGACAAGCGGGAAGCCGCCGAATGAGCTGGACGATCGACCGTCTGGGCCACCTGGGCGACGGCGTGGCGCAGGGCGAGACCGGCCCGGTCTTTGCCAGTGGCGTCCTGCCGGGCGAGGTGGTCGAGGGCCGACTGGACGGATCGCGCCTGACGGCGATCCGCATCCTCACGCCCTCTCACCTGCGGGTAAAGCCGCCCTGCGCCCATGCCCGCACCTGCGGCGGCTGCCTGATGCAGCACGGCGCCGATGCCTTCGTCGCCGACTGGAAGACCGACATCGTGCGCGGTGCGCTGGCCGGTCAGGGGCTGGCAGCCGAGATCCGGCCGATCCTGACCTCGCCGCCCCGATCCCGCCGCCGCGCCACCCTGGCCGGACGGCGCACCAGGGGCGGGGTTCTGCTGGGCTTTCACGGCCGCGGCTCCGATACGCTGGTCGCCGTGCCCGAATGCCAGCTTCTGCACCCCGACCTGATCGCCACGTTCCCCGCGCTGGAGGCGTTGGTAAAGCTGGGCGGTGCCCGAGGGGCCGAGGTCAGCCTGACCGTCACGCGCTCACTGGCGGGGGTCGATGTCGCCGTGACCGGCGGCAAGCCTGCCGATGCCGGATTGCGGCTGGATCTGGCCCGCCTGGCCGAGACGCAGGGTCTGGCCAGGCTCTGCTGGGATGGCGAGGGGGTGGCACTGCGCGCCAGC
>JAKALB010000001.1:76425-109221 GCA_021813365.1 Pseudomonadota bacterium
TTCCGATCTCAGCCCGATGCAGCGCATGGGCCGCGCCCTGGTCGCCCCGCCGCCAGGCGCCTTCCTGCAAGCGACCGAGGCGGGCGAAACGGCCCTGCTGCACGCCGTGCGTCAGGCCGTCGGCCCGGCGAAGAAGATCGCCGACCTGTTCAGCGGGGTTGGCACTTTCGCCCTGCCGCTGGCCGAACAGGCCGAGATTCTGGCCTTCGAAGGCGAAGCCGCCATGGTCGCCGCGCTGGACCGCGCCGCGCGTCAGGCCGAAGGACTGCGCCGCATCACCGCCACGTCGCGCGACCTGTTCCGCCGCCCGTTGCAACCGGATGAACTGCCGGGCGTCGAGGCCATCGTCATCGACCCGCCCCGCGCCGGCGCCGAGGCGCAGACCCGCGCCCTGGCGGCGGCACGGGTGCCGGTGATCGCCGCGGTCAGTTGCAACCCCGCCACCTTCGCCCGCGATGCCCGTATCCTGGTCGAGGCCGGCTATCGCATCGACTGGGTGCAGCCGGTCGATCAGTTCCGCTGGTCGTCGCATGTCGAACTGGCCGCACGCCTGTCGCGCAGCTAGGCGCATCGCGACTCTTTTCAGACCGGCCGCTTTGCGGTATCGGTGGAAAAAACCAAGAACGAGCAGGCAGATGAACATCCTTTCGCGCCGGGCCCTGTTGGGGCTTGGCTTGCTGGGCCCCGGCCTTGTCACCTTGTCCAGCTGCACCGGCGGCCTGTTTTCGGGCCAGTATTTCGGCCCCGAAGTCACCGGGATCATCGTCTACAAGGCCGATCGCAAGATGATCCTGCTGCACGGAAACGAAATCCTCGAAACCTTTGACATCCAGTTGGGCAACGCGCCGATCGGCCCGAAACATTTCGAAGGCGACGGCAAGACGCCCGAGGGCCAATACTGGATCACGCACCGCAACCCGCGTTCGCAGTTCCATCTGTCGCTGGGGATTTCCTATCCCAATGCCGAGGATCGTGCCTATGCGGCGGCGCAGGGCAAGGATCCGGGCGGGGACATCTTCATCCACGGGGAATCGCCCTATCCGAACGGCCTGCAAGACTGGACGGCCGGCTGCATAGCCGTGTCAAACGAAGACATCGACCTGATCTATGCCATGGTGAACCCGGGCACGCCGATCTGGATCAAGCCCTGACCCGGCAGCCTGCTCCGGTGCAGGCCCGGCAGGCCCTCTAGTGGCCCGCCGTCGGATCGTAATAGGTCGGGCGCGGCCCCATGCTTTGCAGCGGGTTCCCATAGGTCGGATCGCCCGGCATCGCGGCATGGCCGGTCACCATCGTCCACCAGATCTTGCCCGACGGTTCCTGGAACCAGGCAAAGCCCATCTGCGTCGCCTTGGGATCCATGATGACCGCGCGGGTATCCGCCTCGGCCATCCAGGCCGACAGCGTTTCCAGTTCGGTCTGGAAGGTCTCCGAAATCAGCTCGCCGTCCAGAACGCCGGTGTAATTGGCGCGCTGCACCCGCACCAGCGGCGACGAACCGTCCGAGCCGAAATGCCAGGGCCGGTTCTGCACCGCCATGTCGCGCGAATGGGTCGCCGCGGCGGCGGTCAGGCTGGCATCCAGCGTCATCGGCGGCAGACTGCGGGCCGCGCGCAACTGGTTCACGCCGTCCAGCATGCGATAGGTGATGGCCGAGGTGTCCTGCGGCTTGATCGGGTAGAGGCGCGGCAGCGGCTTGCCATCTGCGGCCAGGGGCGGCGCGGCGGGTGTGGCGCAGGCGGCCAGCACCAGCGAGCCCCCCAGCATCATGCCGCCGTTCACCAGAAGTTTGCGACGATCCATCTGTTACCCGCCCTGCCTTTGGTCATTTGTCCCGACCCATATCGAAACCGCAGCGAAAGATCAAACAACCGCGCATGCAGCGCCCGCTGACATTTGTGTGAGTTGCGAAGACCCGCCGACGCGGCTATGGACAGGACAATCGAGCCCAAGCCCGTGCCCGGCGACCCCTTTGCTTCGCCCGAGGCCAGGAGAAAAGACCATGAGCGACAAGCCCGAAGACGCCGTCCGCCGCCGCTTGATTCTGGGCGCTGCTGCCTCGCTGGGAGCCGCCGCTGCCATTCCGGCCGCAGCCCAGACCGCGATGGACCAGCAATCGACCGAATTCGAGATCCCGACCGAGCCGGGTTCGGTCCGCAACAACGTCTCTTCCTTCATGATGAAGGACTGGCGGGGGTATTTCGACAACACCAGGAATGGCGTGATCCTGGTCGATATTGCCTCGCGCTGCCTGCACTTCTGGTCAGAGGATCTCTCGATCTACCGGCTGTATCCGACTTCGGTGCCGATGACCGAGGAACTGACCAAGCGCGGCCATACCGAAGTGATCCAGAAGGTGGAAAACCCGCCATGGCGCGCGACGGCGGGCGAGCTGGAACGGTTCCCCGACTGGCCGAAATTCATCCCGGGCGGCGCGCCGGACAACCCGTTGGGTGTGCGCGCGCTGTATCTGGGCTGGCCGGCCTATCGGATCCACGGCACCCATGATACCCGCAAGATCGGCCGCCGGTCGTCGAACGGCTGCATCGGGCTTTACAACGAGCACATCCTGGAACTTTACGGCTATGCCAAGGTCGGCACCCAGGTGCTGTTGCTGTAGCGCATCGACGGGCGAGCTGGGCGGCCAGCCCGCCGCCACCGGGGCTCGAACCGATGGCGCCCCATCAGCGGGCCCCGGCGTATCTCGGGCCAGATGAAGGTCAGGCGGGCAGCCATCCCGCCAGATTGGCCTCGATCACCTGGGTCAGGGCCTCGATGTGGTCAGGCTGGTCGTTCAGGCAGGGGATATAGGTAAAGGTCTGGCCCCCGGCGTGAAGGAAGCTTTCGCGGATTTCGCCCTGGATCTCGTCGAGCGTCTCGATGCAGTCGGCCGAAAACGCCGGCGCGATCACCGCGATGTTCACCACACCCCGTTTCGCCAGATCGGCGACGTGGTTGACGGTATAGGGCTTGAGCCATTCCTCGCGGCCGAAGACCGACTGGAAGGTCGTATCGATCGCCGACGGCTCCCAGCCCAGAGCCTCGCGCAGCAGCCGGGTCGTCCGGGCGCATTGGCAGTGATAGGGATCGCCCTCCATCAGATAACGGATCGGCATGCCGTGATAGCTGGCGACCAGCTTCTGCGGCTTGACCGGCGCCGCATCCCAGGCCCGGCGCACCGAATTGGCCAGGGCCGCAACATAGGCCGGATGGTCGAAATACTCCGCGACCGTCCGCACCGCCGGCTGGCGCTTTTCCTGCATCAGCGCGCGAAAGAAGGCATCGTTGGCCGTGGCCGATGTCGCGCCGGCGTAGTGGGGATAGAGCGGGAAGAACAGGATCTTTTCGCATCCCGCCGCGACCATGGCCTTGACCCTGGATGCGGTCGAGGGGTTGCCATAGCGCATGCAGAAATCGACCAGGACGGCGTCGCCATGCCGTGCCGCGATCGCAGCGGACAGCGCCGCGGTCTGCGCCCTGGTGATGGTCAGCAGCGGGCTTTCGTTGATGTCGTGGTTCCAGATCTTGCGATAGTTCGCCCCGGTTTTCGACGGGCGAAAGGTCAGGATGATGCCCTGCAGGATGGGCTGCCATTTCCAGTCCGGCAGGTCGACCACCCGCTTGTCGGAGAGGAATTCGTTCAGATAGCGCCGGACCGACCAGTAATCATGGCCATCCGGCGTGCCCAGATTGGCCAGAAGGACGCCGATCTTTGGCGCCTTGACCACCGGATGGTCGGCGGGCGCATGGGCCAGACGGCCCTGGCCTGGGCGGATGTCGGTCATCGGGTCGTCCTTTCGGTGATCCTGCCTCGCCTCAGTTATCGCGCCGTGCCGTGCCGTCAACCGGAATGCGTGCCCGGCCGGCTCGGCAGTTTCAGTTCGGCCGCGCCCAGGGCATCGGCCAGTCGCGCCGCGGCCGAGCCCGGGCGCAGCGGTTTTTGCTGATCCGGGCCGGGGGCCCAGCCGGTCAGCACGATGATCTCGAAGGTGGCGGGAATCCGGCCCTGCCCGTCGCCCCAGGTGCGGGCATAGATTTCGGCGGCGCGCCGGAATACCGCGCGGCGGGTCGGGCGGCGCAGGCGCCGGGCCAGGGCATTGGTTTCGCCCATGGCGCGCAGATCGGCCATCAGGTGAAACAGGTCGCGGTAGAGAACCCGCTGATCCAGGCTGTCGGCGACCGGCAGGGCCAGGCCCGCCCGCTGCATCAGACCGCCCAGGTCGCGGATCTCGCCCATCGGCAGCACGCGGGGCGACAGGCCGCCGGTCACCTCGGCCTCGGCCTCGGCCAGGGCCGCGCGCAACTCATGCAGGGTCTGGCCGCCGAACAGCGGCGCGATCAGCAGGCCGTCGGGCCGCAGCGCGCGGCGGCATTGCACCAACTGGCCAACCGGGTCATTGGCCCAGTGCAGGCCCAGCGCATGGATCACCAGATCATGCGCGCCGGGGGCCAGATCCAGCACTTCGCCTTCGGCCACGGTGGGCATATCCGGCCAGACGCCCGGAAAACCCGTCACGACGACCGGTGCCGTAAACGTTCTGTTAACCATGCCCAGGCGATCCTGCACATCCTCGGCGACCAGCCGTTGCAGGAACAGCCCGGCCTGGGTGGCGCGGGCGCGGTTGCGGGCCAGGGCGGCCGGGTCGGTCAATCGGGGTGGGGTCTGCATGGATCGGGGACCATAGGCGACGCGCATGGGAATGCAAGGTTTGATCCAGCTGGTCTATCCGCCGCAATGCCTGAGCTGCGGTGCGCTGGTGGCATCGGATTTCGGCCTTTGCCCGGCGTGCTGGCGCGACACGCCCTTCATCGCCGGGCTGACCTGCCACAAATGCGGCACGCCGCTGCCGGGTGACGCGATGGCCGGAGAGGAGGTGCTCTGCGACGAATGCCTGATGCTGGCCCGCCCCTGGCGGGCCGGTCGCGCGGCGCTGCTGTATGACCAGAAGGCACGCGATCTGATCCTGTCGCTGAAACACGGCGACAGGATGGATGTGGCCTATCCCGCCGCGCAGTGGATGCTGCGCGCCGCGGCAGACATCGTGCATCCGGGGATGATCGTTGCGCCCATCCCGCTGTATTGGCTGCGCCTGTTCACCCGGCGCTACAACCAGTCGGGCCTGCTGTCGGGCCAGATCGGCCGCATCGCCCGGCTGGACCATTGCCCCGACCTGCTGCAGCGCATCCGCCAGACCCACAGTCAGGCCGGCAAGCCGCGCGAGGGCCGGTTCGAGAATGTCGCTGGCGCCTTTCGCCTGCATCCACGCCGCGCGGCCCGAATCCGGGGGCGCGAGGTGCTGCTGATCGATGACGTGATGACCTCGGGCGCGACCCTGGCTGCCGCGGCCGATGTCTGCCTGGGCGGCGGCGCGGCTTCGGTTTCGGTACTGGTGCTGGCGCGGGCGACGAAATTGCAATGAGCGGGGCCGCGACAGGGTCTGCGGCCCTTGGTCCACGTTGCGCGCGATCCTTATATGGGTAAGGTCAGGCCCGAATATCGATGAGCATCCCATGAAACCTGTCGAAATCTACACCACGCCGTCCTGCCCCTATTGCCTTGCCGCCAAGCGGCTGCTGACGAGGAAAGGCGTCGCGTTCCGCGAGATCGACGTCTCGCGCGATCCTGGCCTGCGCCAGGCGATGCGCACCCGCGCCGGCGGCAGCTGGACCGTGCCGCAGATCTTCATCGGCGGCACCCATGTCGGCGGCTGCGACGACATCCATGCGCTGGATCACGAAGGCAAACTTGACCAGATGCTGGCCAGGTGATGCGCGCAGCCCTGGTTCAAATGACGGTCAGCGACGATCCGGTCGCCAACCTGGCGCAGGTTCAGGGTCTGGTCATGCGGGCGATCCAGGGCGGCGCGGGCTTCGTTCTGACCCCGGAATGCACCAATATCCTGAGCTCCAGCCGCGATCACCTGCGCCGGCACCTGGCCGATGAGGCCGATGATCCCACCCTGGCCGCCCTGCGGGATCAGGCGGCGCGGGCCGGGGTGTGGCTGCTGATCGGCTCGCTTGGCGTGCTGAGCGGCGATGCGGACGGGCGCTTTGCCAACCGCAGCTTCCTGATCGCGCCCGATGGGTCGGTTGCGGCGCGCTATGACAAGATCCACATGTTCGACGTGAACGTGTCGGAAACCGAGGTTTACCGCGAAAGCGCCAGCTATCGCCCAGGCGACCGCGCCGTGACGGCAGAAACGCCGTTCGGCACCATTGGCCTGACGGTCTGCTATGATGTGCGCTTTGCGCATCTGCACCGCCGTCTGGCCCAGGCCGGCGCCACGATCCTGACGGTTCCGGCGGCCTTCAACCACATCACCGGCGCCGCGCATTGGCACGTCCTGCTGCGCGCGCGCGCCATCGAGACGGGGTGCTATGTCCTGGCTCCGGCCCAGACCGGGTTCCACGCCGAGCCGCTGTCGGGCGGCAAGGGGCGCCGCACCTATGGCCATTCCCTGGCGGTGGATCCCTGGGGTCAGGTGCTGGCCGATGCCGGCCCCGCGCCCGGCGTCACCTTCGTCGATCTGGATCCCGCCCAGGTGCGCGCGGCGCGGGCCCGCATCCCGTCGCTGACCCACGACCGCGATTTTGCCGGGCCATGAGCGAGGATCGCACCGACGATCTTGCGATCACCCTGTTCGGCGAGCTGTTCATGGCCGATCAGCTGGCGCGCAACCGCATCTCGAAGGTGCTGCCCAAGGGGATGGAGCTGTCGCATTTCTCGGTCCTCAACCACCTGGCCCGGCTGCAGGACGAACGCACCCCGGCGCAACTGGCCCGTGCCTTTCACGTCACGCGCGGGGCGATGACCAACACCCTGTCGAAGCTGGAATGGGCCGGCCACGTCCACATCCGCCCGGACTGGGACGATGCCCGCCAGAAATTCGTGGCGATCAGCCCAGCAGGCCGGGCGGCACGCGACGCGGCCGTGCAGACCGTGGCGCCGTTGATCGCCGAGGTCGTGCAGGCGCTGGGAGCCGACCGCGTGCGTCTGGTGCTGCCGGTGCTGCGCGAACTGCGCCTGCGCCTGGAGGGCGAAGACTAGGCTGCGCAGAGGCAGGGCTGCCCGCGCCTAGATCTTGTTCTGGTTCAGCTGGATGTTCTGCAGGTTCAGGCCCAGGCCCGTCATGCTCTTCAGGAATTCCAGGATCGCGGAGTTGGTCAGCAGTGGGCTTTGCGCCACCAGAACCACGTCTCGGTCCTCAACCTGGAACTCGCCCGCGCTGAACAGACCATCGGCCGAGATCAGGTCGAACACGAAGATCGTCCGCTGTTTCGACGGGCCGGAGCCGTCGGTGCGCAGCGTGCTTTCGGGATAGTTCCGCAGGATCAGCACCGCCTTGGGGTCGGCGGTGACGTCGATCAGGCCACCCATCAGCGATACGGCATCCAGCACCGAAATCCTGCTGCGCGGGAAGGGGAACTGGGTCTCGCGCTGCGCCGCGCCCAGGGTCATGAAGTAGCGCTGGTCGCTTTGCACATAGATTCGGTCGCCCGGCTGCAGGATCGCATCCAGTGCCGGATTCTGGATCAGCTCGCTGAAGGCGATGCTGTAGAGCTTGTCGCCCCGGGTCACGTTGACCTGCGGGTTGACCATCTGGTTCGGAATGCCTTCAGACGAGCCGATCAGGTCCAGCACGCTGAAATCGCGGTCTGGCAGGCCAACGATGCCGTTCTTGCCCAGCCCGCCCAGAACCTGCACCGCATTGTCCCGGCCCAGGCTGTGCACCAGCGTCACCTGCGCGGTCGGCGCGATCGTCGCCAGCTTGTCCTGGATGGCCTGCCGCGCCTCGTCGATCGTCATGCCGGCAATCTTCACGCTGCCCGCATAGGGCAAGAAGATCGTGCCATCCTGCGAGACCTTCAACTGCTGCAAGATGGTGGATTTCTGCCCGCTGACCGACAGCAGCCCGTTTTCCTCGTTGCTCCACAGGGTCACGTCAAGGCGGTCGCTGGGGGCGATCATCTCTTCCTTGCGGCCGGTGCCGCGCGGCAGCCAGCCCGATGTCCGGATGTGCGAGCCGGGCGTCGGCCAGGTCTTCAGCCTGGACAGCGTATCCCGGTTCACCTGCACGACATCGAATGTGGCATCGGGCGCCTCGGCGCCGGCCAGGATCTGGCTGGGCATCCCGGCGCCCTGCGGCAGCGCGCACCCGGTCAACAGAACAGCAACAATCGAGAAAGCCGGGGCAAACGGACGGCGGTGCGTCGGCATCGAGATCTCCTGGGCAGCGCAAATCCGCTGGACTTGCCGGCGCGCGCGAAGATACTTCCGCCCCGTGCCGGGGGCAATCAGCTTGCACAAAGCGAACATCGGAGCGTGTGAAAATTACGGCAGTTTCTGGCGCAAGACTGGTGGTGACCGGGGCCGGCGGGCGGATCGGCCGCCTGTTGCGCCTAAACTGGGGCCAGCAGGCGGCACCCGCCTTCCAGCCGGTCTGGCAGAGCCGGTCCGCATCCGGATCTGACGGTTTTTGCTGGGATTTCAACGGACAAGTGCCTGATGCCTGGCCGATGGGCGCGGCGGTGCTGCATCTGGCCGGGCAGGTGTCCGGCTCGGCCCGGGCGCTTCACGCCAATGTGACGCTGGCATCGGCGATCGGCCGCGCGGCAGCGGCGCGCCAGGCGCCCTGCGTGTTTTTTGCTTCGACGGTGGCGGTCTATGCCCCCGGTCCGGGCCCGATTTCCGAAGATCAGCCGCCCCAGCCGGGCACGGATTACGGTCAGAGCAAATGGCAGGCCGAAAAGGTTCTGCGCCACGAGCTTTCGGCTTCGGGCAGCCACCTGACCTGCCTGCGCATCGCCAATGTCGCCGGTGCTGATGCCCTGCTGGGCGGTGGCGCGGGCCGGCGTGATGGCGTGGTGCTGGATCCGGTCCCGGGCCAGAACGGACCCGAACGCAGCTATATCGGCCCGCTGACCCTGGCCCGTGTCGTTTCCGCGCTGGTTGTGGCCGCCCTGGCGCGTCGAATTGACCTGCCGGACACGCTGAACATTGCCCAGCCCGGCCGCGTTGCGATGGGGGATCTGCTGACCGCTGCCGGTCTGGACTGGCGCTTCGGTCCGCCCCGCCCCGGCGTCATCGCCCGGGTTCAGGTCGACACGAGCCGTCTGCAAGCCCTGACCGAGGTGGCGCCAGCCACACCGGCGGGCCTGGTGGCCGAACTGGCTGCGCTGAGCGGGCGCTGGCCATGATGACCCCCGCCAAACGCGCCCTGGATATCCTGGTCGCCCTGCTGCTGATCGTGGTGCTGGCTCTGCCCTTTGCCGTGCTGGTCATCTGGCTGTGGCTGGTCGAGGGCCGCCCGGTGTTTTACGTGTCGGAACGGATGCGCGGCCCGGACCGGTCCTTCCGCCTGTGGAAGCTGCGGACCATGGCGCCCGCGGCCACCCGGTCCGGCGTTTCGGGCGGCGACAAGGCCAGCCAGATCACGCCCACAGGCCGCTTCTTGCGCCGGTCCCGGCTGGACGAGATTCCGCAGCTGTGGAACGTGCTGAAAGGCGACATGAGCTTTGTCGGGCCGCGCCCGCCCCTGCGCGAATATGTCGAGCGTTTCCCCGAGCTTTATGCCCGTGTGCTGCGATCCCGCCCCGGCATCACCGGGCTGGCCAGCCTGACCTTTCACCGGCACGAGGAACGCCTGCTGGCCGATTGCCGCACGCCCGAGGAAACCGACGCAACCTATGCAAGACGCTGCGTGCCCAGAAAGGCCCGGCTGGACCTGATCTACCAGGATCGGCGGAATATCTGTTTCGATATCGTCCTGATGTGGCGAACCGCCGCCCGCGCCCTGGGCCTCGGCCGCTAGTCCTGGCCGCTAGGGCATTGCAAGACTTGCGAGAAATTCGCTCTGATCCTATTGTCGCGCATTGCGGCATTGCAGCCGTGCTGTTACCGCAGATTCGTTGCGGATTCGTTTATGCGATTGGAGCAGATCAGAATGGCGAAGTCGCTGTTGCGCGACCATCTGTTCCACCGGGTCGATGCGCTGACCCGCAGCCAGAAGCGGTTCGTGCTGATGGCCGTGGATGTCGCGCTGACGCCGATCGCGCTCTATCTGGCCTGCGTGCTGCTGACCAATGACCTGACACCGGTCGATCTGATCCGCCGCTGCGCCGCGTTCTTCGTCACGCTGCCGGTGCTGGCCGCCGTCCTGTCGCTGGCCCTGGGGATCCCGTGGATCAAGCTGAAAGCCTATGAATCGCTGGCGATCCTCAAGACGGCTGCGCTGGCAATTCTCCTGTCGGTCATCGCGCTGTCGATGACCTGGTCGCTCAAGATCCCGATGCCGCTGATCGGGGTCACGCTGTTCGGCCTGTTCTTCTTTCTGACATCGGTCGGCACGCGGATGGTGATGCTGCATGTGCTGCTATGGATCCTGCGTTCGCAGCAGCCGCGCTGCCGGGTTCTGATCTATGGCGCGGGCACCACCGGTTCGCAGCTGGCCGCCGCGCTGAAGAATCATGAATCCATCGTTGCCGTGGCCTTCATCGACGACAGCCCCGTGCTGCAATCCATGACCGTGGCCGGGATGCGTGTCTATTCGCCCGCGCGGATCAAGGAAATCGTTCATGAACGCGACATCGACCGCGTGCTGCTGGCGATGCCTTCGGTTTCGCAGCCCAAGCAGGCGCGCATCGCCCGGCAACTGCAATCGCTGGGGCTGGATGTGCTGGCCGTGCCCAGCTTTGCCCAGCTGGTCGGCACCGAAACCCTGGTCGACAATCTGGCCCCCGTGGTGCCCGGCAAGTTCCTGGGCCGCCGGCAGGTCGAAGAGATCGAGACCGGCGGCATCGAAGCCTACCGCGGCAAGGTGATCCTGGTATCCGGCGCCGGCGGTTCCATCGGCTCCGAGATTTGCCGCCAGCTTCTGGCTTATCGCCCCCGGCGCATCGTGCTGTTCGAAGTCTCGGAGATCGCGCTTTACGAAATCGACCGAGAGCTCCGCACCCGGCCCGATCTGGGCGAGGTGGAGGTGGTGCCGGTTCTGGGCTCGGTTGCCGACAGCCGCATGGCGCGTTCGGTCATGTCGGATCATGGCGTTCAGGTGGTCCTGCACGCGGCGGCCTACAAGCACGTTCCCCTGGTCGAGGCGAACCCGGTCGCCGGCATGATGAACAACGTGCTGGGCACCCGCACACTGGCCGATGCCGCGCACGAGGCGCAGGTGGAACGCTTCATCCTGATTTCCACCGACAAGGCGGTGCGTCCGACCAACATCATGGGCGCATCGAAACGGCTGGCGGAATTCGTCGTGCAGGACATGGCCAAGCGTCCCGGCCGCACGGTGTTTTCCATGGTGCGCTTCGGCAATGTGCTGGGCTCGTCCGGTTCGGTCGTGCCGCTGTTCAAGGAACAGATCGCCCACGGCGGGCCGGTCACGCTGACGCATCAGGAAGTCACGCGTTTCTTCATGACCCTGACCGAAGCGGTGCGCCTGGTGCTGCTGGCGGGATCGTTCAACGCGCCCGGCGGGCAGCGTGGCGGCGATGTCTTCGTGCTGGACATGGGCAAGCCGATGCGGATTCGCGATCTGGCCGAGCAGATGATCCAGACCGCCGGCTACAGTGTCCGGGATGAAAATCACCCCGATGGCGACATTGAAATCAAGGTGATCGGCCTGCGCCCCGGCGAGAAGCTGCACGAAGAGCTCTTGATCGGCGAGGGCCTGCTGACCACGCCCAACCCCAAGATCATGCGCGCCCGCGAGGCCAGCCTGTCCGAACTCGACATGGCCAAGATGCTGCAAGCGCTGCGCACCGCGGTGGCCAATGGCGATGCGGCCATGATGCGGCGCCTGGCGGCGACCTATGTCGAAGGCTATTCCCCCGCCATTCCGGTCGAGCCCGAGCCGCTCAGCGTCTCGACCCCCGCCGAATAGCACCGGCACGCCCGTTTGGGGTTGCCCCCGGCCAGCAAGGCCCTAGACTGCGAATGCTGTTCGAGGACCCGATGCTGCCCGTCTATCCCCGTCTTCTTCGGCGCCGCGTTGCGGGGTTCTGGCTGGCCCTGGGCGTTGCGTGCCTTCCCGCCGCTGCCGTCCTGGCCCAGGATGTTCAGGGCCATGCGATGCTCGGCTTTCGCGGCCTGCCCGGCCTGATCGACATGCCCAGCGCGGCCAGCCTTGCCGATGGCGACGTGTCGATCAGCCTGTCGGGCTTTGGTCCGGTGATCCGCACCACGGTGGGCTTTCAGCTGTCGCCGCGAATCGAGGGCGCCTTCCGCTACAACTCGATCGACGGCTGGGGCGGCACGGCGGGGTCCTATTACAACGCCAATTTCGACCTGCGCTATCGCCTGGTCGATCCGCAGGGCTGGCGGCCCTCGGTCGTGGTGGGGCTACAGGATTTCGTCGGCAACGGGCTGGATTCCGCCGAATATATCGTGGCAACCCAGGCAATCGGGCAGCACCTGGCGGTTTCGGCCGGCCTGGGCTGGGGCCGGCTGGGCAGCCACGACCCGCTTTTCACGACCGGCACCCGCCCTGCGCCCGATCTCGACCATTCCGGCCGCATCGACCTGGACCAGTATTTCCGCGGCCCCGTCGCCCCCTTCGCCGGGGTGGAATGGCAGGTGTCCGACAGGTTGACCGCCAAGGCCGAGTATTCCTCGGACGCCTATGCCACCGAAGCCGGCGTCAAGGGCGCATTCGATCGTGCCAGCCCCTGGAATCTGGGCCTGGAATACCGCGCCAACCAGGCGCTGACCCTGGGCGTCTATTCGGTCTATGGCAGCCAGATCGGGTTTTCCGCCAACATGGTGCTGAACGCCAAGTCCCGCATCGCCGGCCCGCTGCGCGTCAGCGCGCCGGAAACCATCAACCCCCGGCCCGATCGCGCCACCCATCCCGACGACTGGGCGACCGACTGGATCACCACGCCCGATGCGGCCTCGCAGATCCGCGAGGCGCTGGGCAAGCACCTGGAACGGACGGGCATCATCGTCGAAAGCGTCAGCTTCACCGCCGACACGGTGCAGGTCCGCTATCGCAACACCAAGGTCGACGCCGAGGCACAGGCCATCGGCCGCGTCGCCCGGGCGATGAGCCAGGTGCTGCCTGCCAGTGTCGAAACCTTCCGGATCGTGCCCATGGTGCGCGGCATGCCCGGCACCCAGGTCACGATCCGCCGCACCGATCTTGAAATGCTGGAGTTCGCTCCCGACAATGCCGCGGCCCTGCGTGAACGCGTGGCCTTCGGCCCGGCGCAGGACCACACGCCGCAGCTGTCGTTCAACCCCGATGTCTATCCCTCGCTGCGCTGGTCGATCGGCCCCTTCGTGCGGCTGCGTCTGTTCGACGACAAGGTGCCGCCCTCGGCCGATGCCGGGCTGCGGGCCGAGGCATCCTATGAATTTGCGCCGGGATGGATCGTGGCGGGCGCAGTCACCAAATCGGTGCTTGGCGGGCTGAACGCCTCGACCCCCGATCCCTCGCCCCTGCCACCGGTGCGGCGCGACGTGGCGTTGTATGACACGCTGGGCGATCCGGCGGTCGAGAGCCTGACCGCGGCCTGGTATGCGCAGGTGGCACCCGACGTCTATTCCCGCGTGACGGTCGGCTATCTGGAGCGCATGTTCGGCGGCGTTTCGGCCGAGGTGCTGTGGCGTCCCACCGGCGGCCGCTGGGCCCTGGGCGCCGAGGCGAACTATGTGGCGCAGCGCGATCCGGACCAGGGCTTCGGCTTTGGCTACTACGACTATCAGGTCGCGACCGGCCATGTGTCGGGCTATTACGACCTGGGGCGCGGCTATCACGCCGAACTGGATGTGGGGCGCTATCTGGCGGGCGACACCGGCGCCACCCTGACCCTGACGCGCGAGTTTGCCAATGGCTGGCGCGTCGGCGCCTTCGCCACGGCCACCAATGTCTCGGCCGATGATTTCGGCGATGGCGCTTTCGACAAGGGCGTGATGCTGGAAGTGCCGATGTCCTGGCTGCTGGGCAATACCAGCCGCACCCACCGCACGATCACGCTGCGCCCGTTTGATCGCGACGGCGGCGCGCGGCTGGCGGTGGATGGTCGGCTGTATGACGTGCTGCACGATTACGACCTGTCAGGCATCGACGCACAGTGGGGTCGGGTGTGGCGATGACGAAACGCCTGGGTCTTCTGGCTGCCGGGCTTGTCGCCCTGGGATTGTCGGGCTGCGGCAATGACATGAATGCCGGTCTGATGGGCGGTCTGCCGATCAAGGCGCTGATGCAGTCGGCGCTGGCCCAGGTGGGCATCGGCGGCCAGGCGCAGGCGGCGGCCGCACCCGCTGCCGCGCCCGATCCGGCGCAGGTGGCCGCCAGCCGCAAGATGCTGGAAGACGCCGGCCTGCCGCTTTACATCATCCAGAACAAGGATCTCGGCCTCCTGGCCTATTTCGGCAAGCTCGGCCAGAATGGCGATGTCGTCACCTGGTCGACGCCCGATTACGTCACGGTTTCGCTGCGCGACGGGATGATCGTGGCCACCCGCGGCTTCGGCCCCGACATCATGTCATCCGTGGCCCCCACAACTGCCCAGATCGCGCGTGGCAGCGGTGCAACACATCGCCGCTATTACTATCTCGACGCGGCCGATCAGATCCAGAGATTTGACTATCAGTGCCTGGTCAGAGACGCCGGAATCGAAGTGATCACCCTGATCGGCAAGGATTACCGCACCCATCGCGTGGACGAGGCCTGCTCCGGCCAACAGGGTAGCTTTGTCAACAGCTTCTGGTTCGAAGGGTCGACAAAATTGCGACAGTCCAGCCAGCATTTGGCGCCGGGGATTGCAAATCTGCTCGTTCAGAAGATTATTGATTAGGGCGACAAAAGCGGCTTTTCACAAGAAAGCCGTTATGCTAATCGACCTCCGAGTTCCGCCACTCAAAAATCTGGAGACTAACATGAAGAAGATTTCCGCTCTCGTTCTGGCCGCCTCGCTGGCCTCGACCGCCGCTTTCGCTGGCGGCCCGGTTGTTGCGCCGGCCGAACCGGCTCCGGCCGTTGCGCCCGCGACCTCGTCGATCTCGGCTGGCATCGTGATCCCGCTGCTGCTGCTGGTCGCTCTGGCCGCTGCCGCTTCGAACTGATCGTTCGGGCGAGAGCCTGGTTCGATTGGACCTTACGGGAAGGGCGTGCCGCGGCACGCCCTTTTCGCATTGGACGTTAGATGGCGTTTCGCTGGATTCCCCTGCCGCCTGGCGTGATTGCCACGATGCTGCGCCTGTATCGCCGCACCGAAAAGGCCGAGCTTGACCTGATTTCGGCTGGCGTTGCCTTCTATGGCTTTCTGGCGATCTTTCCCGCGGCGGCGGCCGTCATCGCGATCTGGGGCATCGCCTTTGACCCTCAGATGATCGAGGCGCAGGTGGAAAACCTGCGGCCCGTCCTGCCGCCCGAGGCGCTGACCCTGATCGAAAGCCAGGTGCATTCCCTGCTGGCGATGCGCGGCGCCAACCTGGGCTGGACCACCGCGATTTCCACCCTGCTGGCGCTGTGGTCGGCGCGGGCCGGCGTGGCCGCGCTGATCCGCGGCCTGAACGCCATCTACCACCGCCCCAATCGCGGCGGCGCCTGGCACCAGTTGCAGGCGCTGATGCTGACCATGGTGCTGGTCGGTCTGGCGCTGGGGGCGATGTTCTTCCAGGTCATCGCCCCCCTGCTGATCGCGGCCCTGCCACTGGATGGAACCGAGGCAACCTGGCTGCATCGTGCCAACCTTCTGCTGGGTCTGGTGCTGATCGTGCTGTCGATCAGCCTGACCTACCGTCTGGGCCCGACCCATGGCCCGATCCGCCCGGCATTCTTTTCCTGGGGCCTGCTGGTGGCGGTGATCCTGTGGGTTCTGGCGGCACGCGGCTTCATGCTGTATCTGGCCAACTTCCCCTCGTACAACCGCATCTACGGCTCGATCGGCGCGGTCGTCGTGCTGATGATCTGGCTTTATGTGTCGTCCTATGCCGTTCTGCTGGGCGCCGCGGTCGATGCCGAGCACAGCCGGCATCGGGCCGACAAGGCCGCCGGCCAGGGCGCGCCCGGGCGGAAAGCGGCGGGGCAGAAAGCCCGGGAATAGCGGCCGGCGCGGCTAGTAATCCCGCTCCAGATAGAGGCCAAGCCCGGTCTGCCCGGTGTCATCCAGCGACCCGCGCAAGGTGACGTGCCGCGACGCATCGAAGTTCAGCGTCACGCTGCCCTTTCCGGTCTGGTCGACGGTGGCTTCGGAATAAAGCCTGGTCGACAGATACTTGCCCAGCGTGACCCGGGTCTTGCCCGTCGCGTCCGCCAGCACATCCAGATTGTCCAGCCCGGCCGATCTGCGCAAGCGGCCGATCAGACCCTCGCCGCCCCTGCCGGCCAGCGTCGCCACCGCCGAGGCCAGTTGTGCCGTCTGAAACGGCGACAGGTTGGACAGGCCGCGGTCAAACAGCAGCCGCGCCAGCACTTCTTCCTGCGGCAGTTCGGGAGATGACGTGAAGGTCACGCCGGGATCCGTCGCATCGCCCTCGATCACCGCCGAAATCGAAAATCCGTCGCTTTGCGTCGTCGCTGCGACGCGCACATAGGGCACCAGCGCGCCCTGCATCTGCAAGGTTGCCTCCGACAGGTCCAGCCGCTTGCCCAGCAGGTCCAGCCGCCCCCGGATCAGCGTCAGCGCGCCGGACGGCACAATGGCGGCCGTGGTTCCGCGCAACTGCACCCGGCCGCCCATTTCGACATCCAGCCCCCGGCCGCGGATGAAGATCTGGTTTGGCGCCAGGATCAGCAGATCCAGCCCATAAGCCCCACCCCCTGCCGACCTACGGGCCGAAGCGCCCTCCAGCCCCGCGCGCACCCGTGTCGCCCGCACGTCGGCGGCGTCCTCCAGGTGGCGCAGATCGCGCATCACCGGCAGGCTGGTGATCCCGCTGGAGGGAATGCGCAATTCGGTCGGCCCCAGGGCGATCCTGCCTGCGATCCGGGCACCGCCCAGCACCGGGCCGACAAGGGTCAGATCGCCGCTCAGGCTGGTGCGGTACAGTTGCGGATCGCTCAGCACCGCGCCGTCCAGCGCGATCGCCAGGTCGGCGGCCATCGGCGGGGTCAGGCCGACCCGGCCCTTCACCTCGATCTTGCCGCCCGATGTCAGGTCGGAGCGTGCCGCAATCGTGGCCGTCGCGCCGGCCAATAGCGCCCGCGCCTCCAGCCTGACCAGCGAGGCCGGCTGGTCCGGATCGGCCAGGCGGCCATTCGACAGTGTGACCGATCCGGTCAGGCCAGACAGTTGCAGCGGCCCCTTCAGCGCCAGATCGAAGTCGAGCCTGCCCGCGATCACCCGTGGCGCGATCAGCACATTCGCCAGCCCCGCCTGCGCCGATCCGCTCGCGGCAAGGTCCGCCCGCGCCAGATCGGGCGAAAGCGATCCCGCCAGCCGGGCATCGACCTGGCCGGGGCCGCGCAGCACCAGGTCCAGTGCGGTGCCGCTGGCCGTCTGGCGCAACTGGCCCTCGGCGGTCAGCACACCGGGAAACTCGGGCAGGATCAGCGACAGGTCGGCCAGCCTTGCCCGCACGGTCAGTGCCTCCGGCTGGCCGCTGGCCGTCAGTTGCAGTTGCGGAGTGGCGAAATCGACGGCGTCAATCACCACGCGGTTGTCCCGCACCTGCACAGAGCCGGTCAGCTTGCCGCTGCCGCCGATCAGCCTATCCACCAGCACCTGCCCGACACCCAGCCCCTCGGATGTGGCCTGCACCTCGGCCTTCAACGCCATCAGGCTGCCGGTCACCTGAGTGGTGGCCGTCAGCGCTCCTTTCCAGCCGGGGCGCAGTGCCGACAGATCGGCCAGCGCCACCTGGCCCGACAGGCTGCTGCCCGCGCTGGCGATCCGCCCGCCCAGTTCGGCCGTCAGCCCTCCGGCTTCGATCGTCAGCTTGCGGATCAGCGTGCCGGTTGCATCGCGCCGCGCCGACAGCGCGATTTGCGAGACACCGCTCAGCAGGCCGTCGGCTGGCGCCAGTCCGATCCGCAGGCCCTGACCCGCCAGCGTCAGATCGGCATCGAAGGCGCCGCTCGGCGGGCTGACCCAGCCGGCCAGGTCAATCCTGGCCGCGCCACCCAGCGGCCGCCCCGCCAGCCCGGCAAAGCGGCCGAGGTCGCCGGCCTGCAAGCTCAGCCTGCCGTCCAGCCGCAGCCGGCTGTCGACGCTGCCGTCCGCCGTCAGGATCGCGTCGCCGCCACGCAGGCTCAGATCCGAGAAGGCCAGCTTGCCGCTGCCTGATTGCCAGCTCACCGTCACCTTGCCGTCGATCTCGTCGCCTGTCGCCTGGGCCAGGGCGGGATCGGTCGGCCGCAGACCCACCGCATTCAGCGTGACAACCGCGGTCAGCCCGGCGGCCTCGCCATGCTGCAACCGGCCGGTGCCATGCAGGTTCAGCGCGGTGATCTTCATGTCGGGCCGGTCGATATCCGTTGCCGTGACATCGGCGGTCCAGTCCGGCCCCCTGCTGCGGTCATAGCCAATGTCCAGATCGGCCTTGCCCAGCCGGGTCGGCATGCCAGGCCACGGCAACAGCAGGGCGCGACCATCGGGCTGCGCCAGGCGCCCGGTCAGGTTCACCCTGTCCGGCAGGCCATCCGCCGCAATCCTCAGCGAACCGTTCAGGCTCAGGGCCTGCGACGAAAGGCTCAGCGCCGAAAGCTCCAGCACCCCATCGGCCCCGCGTCGCCCTTCGGCATGCATCGAGACGCTCGGGCCGAAGAAGGCCGCATGATCCGGTGTGAACAGCGGCGCGATGTTGCCCGCCAGATCGGCAATAAAGGCGGTGGCCCCCGCATCGGCCCCCGCATCGGCCCGAGTGGTCTGCAAGCTGCCCGCCGCACGTGTCTCGCCATCGGTCTGCAGCGTCAGGCTCGCCGAAAAGGCGTCCAGCGGCCCCTTGCCGTCCAGCACCAGATGGGCCGAAGGCGCGCCGGGGATACCCAGCATCTGCACGGCGATCCCGCCCGCGGCTTCCCTGGCATCCAGCGACAGGGTCAGTTCGCCCGTGGCATTGGCATAGACCGCAATCAACGAGAAGCTGCCTTCCTTCCCGTCGGTCCGGTCCAGCGCCAGCCGGATATGTCCCTGACCGTCCACCAGGCTGGCATCGGCCTTCAGCCGCCCGGTCACCGCCTGACCCAGGACCGCCGGACCCAGCACGATGGTCTGGGCCGAAACCTCGCCCAGGCTGACCGCCACGGGCAGGCTGGGCAGGGCAAAGGGCGCCGAGGGGGCAGCCTCGGGCGAGGGCAGGGCGCCTGCCGTCCGTGTCTGGGTCTGCGGCAGCCGATCGAGATCGATCTCCGCAGCGGCCAGCCTGTTCACGCTCAGCGTCCCGCCCAGCAGCGCGGCGCGGTTCCAGTCCAGCGTCACACCCTTCAGCGTCAGCCAGATACCCTGATCATCGGCAATCGTCAGCCGGGCGATCTGCGCCTGCGAGGACAGAGTGCCTTCAAAGCCGGTGACAGTGACCACCCGGCCCGCGCCCGACAGGCTGTCCTCCAGAAAGGCCGTCAGCACATCGCGGTCATCGGCCCGCGCCGCCGCGCCTCCGCACAGCGCCAGCGTCAGCATCACCACCCGGATCCAGCCCCCGCGCATCAGAAGCTCTGCCCCAACCCGACGTACAGCTGCAGATTCCCCGGCGTGCCGCCATGCACCGGCAGCGCCAGGTCCAGCCGGATCGGCCCGAAACCGGTCTGATACCGCACACCCAGCCCGGCGCCCGCCTGCCAGTTGGTGTCCGTCAGCGCGAGGCTGCCGACATCCACCAGCCCGACATCCAGGAACCCCACGGCCCCCCATGTGTCGCTCAGCCGATAGCGCGCCTCGACCGAGCCGCCGAGAAACATCGTGCCGCCGATGTCGACCGTGGCACCGCCCGACACGACCTCGGCGCCCAGCGACTGGTAGGGCAGCCCGCGCACCGTGCCGCCGCCGCCGGAATGAAACAGGTCGTCGCGCGGCGTGTGCAGCGGATCGGCCATTAGCACCGCCCCGCCCTGCAGCCTTGCCGCAAGGGTCAAGGCGTTCCTCGCCGCGACAGAGGTGTAGCCGCGGGCATCGAAGGTCAGCCGAATGCCGTCATCCGTGCTGCCAAATCCGGCAAAGGGTTTGGCCGTCGCATCCAGATAGACACCGCGCGTGGCATCGGTGGCCGAATTCCGGTTGTCCCAGGTCGCGCCCAGGGGCAGATCCGCCGTGCGGAACAGGAATTCGCCGGTGTCGTCATGGCCCCGCGACCAGCCATAGCCCAACCCCCAATGGCCGGTCAGCCTGTCGTCGAACCAATGGGTGAAGGTCAGCGCCGCATCGAATGTGTCGGCGCGGTAGTCGACCTCGTCCGCATGTCGGATGCTGGCCGATAGTCCGGCGTTTGTGTCACGCCCCGGCGTCGCGGGCCGGTCCAGCGTGACGCCCAGCGCGTAATCCAGCCCGCTGGACTGTGCCGCGATATTGGCCACCTCGCCGGTGATCTCCAGCCGCTCGCCCCCGCCCAGCAGGTTGCGGTGCAGCCAGCCGGCGGTCAGCCTGGCGCCATCCAGGCTGGCGATCTCGGCCCCGACCGAATAGCGGTGCAGTGGTGCCTCGACCACTTCGGCCGTCAAGCCCAGCCGGTCGGGCGGCGTGACCGCCGCGTCCTCGGTCAGCGTGACCGAGGAAAAGACCCCGCTGCGCCGCAGCCGCTCTGCCGCACGGTCCACCTCGGCCGGGGAATAGCGCAGGCCTGGCGTCAGCCCGGCGATCTGCACCACCCGTTTCAACCGCATCCGCTCCGCCCCGGTCACCGTCAGCGGCCCGAATCGCAAGATCGGCCCCGGGTCCAGCCCGATCACCGCCGACAGGGTGGAATCGCCGTGATCGGCGGTGATCTCCTGGCCGGCCACTGCGGCCTTGGCATGGCCCAGGTTGCGCCAGCCATCGATTCCGGCAGCCACCGCAGCCTGGATCACACCCGATTCCGCGATCTGCCCAGGGGCAAAGGCCTGCGGCAGCCGCGTGCCGGCGGCCAGGGGCACAACCTCGGTCCGCGAAAACCGAAACAGCGGCCCGGTCAAGACCTCGACCCTGATCGAGGTGATCTCGCTCGGCGCGGCCAGCGGCGGAATGTCGGCCGCCTCCTTGCCATTCACCCAGACATGGATGACTGGCCCGTAATAGCCCAGCGCAAACAGCGCATCGATCAACCGGCCATATTCGGCCCGGGCATCGGCGAACAGGTCCGATGCGGTGCGGGTCCCAGGCTTGCCCTGGCTCAGCAGGGCCGAGGCCTGGCGCAGCGCCGTGACGGTCGCCCTGTCGGCGCCTGGCACCTGAAAATCCACTGAATCCAGCGCCTTGCCGGCCTGACCCAGCATCAGCAGCACAGCGAGAGCCATGGGCAGGGTCAGGCTGCGAATCGAAGGGCAAAGGTGAAGGTCGCGCAGCACGGGGCAAACCGGTCAGGGAGTCGCGCCACTATCGCAAGCCGGCACCGAAAGGGCAACCGCGCGCCCCGGCGCTGCCGCCATCGCCGCACGGTTCCGCCAATGGACAGCCGCGCCGGTCCGCGTCATACCCGGCACAGCCGCCAGGACAGGAGCACCCCCGATGACCTACACCCCCGCCAAAGACCGCTATGACCGGATGATCTATCGCCGTTGCGGCAAGACCGGCCTGATGTTGCCCGCCATTTCGCTGGGCCTGTGGCACAACTTCGGCCATGACACGGCCCATCAGGTGAAACAGGCAATCCTGCGCGCCGCGCTGGACAACGGCATCACGCATTTCGATCTGGCCAACAACTACGGCCCCCCGCCCGGCAGCGCCGAAGAGGCCTTTGGCCAGATCATGCAAGCCGATTTTCGCGGTCTCAGAGACGAATTGATCATCTCGTCCAAGGCCGGCTACCGGATGTGGGATGGCCCCTATGGCGAATGGGGCAGCCGCAAATACCTGATCGCGTCCTGCGATCAGAGCCTGCGTCGGATGGGGCTCGATTATGTCGACATCTTCTATTCGCACCGTTTCGATCCCGACACGCCGCTGGAAGAAACCATGATGGCGCTCGACCAGATCGTGCGCTCGGGCCGGGCGCTCTATGCCGGCATTTCCAGCTATAATACCGAACAGACCCGCGCGGCGGCGGCGATCCTGAAAGACCTGGGCACGCCCTGCGTGATTCACCAGCCGAGTTACAACATCCTGAACCGTTGGGTCGAAACCGATGGGTTGAAGGATGCGCTGCGCGAACTGGGCATTGGCTCGATCGCCTTCGTGCCGCTGGCGCAGGGGATCCTGACCGGCAAGTATCTGAACGGGATTCCGGCAGGCAGCCGCGCGACGCAGGACAAGAGCCTGCACCCCGCCGTGGTGGAAAAGGCGATGACCGCGGTGCGCAAGCTCGACGAGGTCGCCAGGCCGCGCGGCCAGAGCCTGGCTCAGATGGCGCTGGCCTGGGTGCTGCGCGAAGGCGGCATCACCTCCGCCCTGATCGGCGCTTCGCGCCCCGAACAGGTGGTGGAATGCTGTGGAGCCATCGCCAACCTCGAGTTCACTGCCGAGGAACTGGCCCGGATCGACGCGATTTCGGGCGAGAAAGAGATCAATCTCTGGGCCAAATCGGCAGACTGATCGGGGCCCGTCGGGTGCAAGCCGGTGAGTCCCACCTTACCAGCGGGTTAACACGAAAAATTTTTTCGTGTAATATCAAATGGCTACGCGGCGTAACACGCGTGTTACGCCGCGGCCTTCACACCTGCCGCAGGCTGGCCGTGACATAGTTCACGCTCAGATCCCGGTCCGACAGGCTCCACGACCAGCTGACCGGGTTGAAGACCATCCCCTTGCGGTCCACCGGCTCCAGCCCGGCCCGGCGGATCAACTGATACAACTCGTCCGGCGTGATGAACCTGGACCAGTCATGCGTTCCTTTCGGCAGCCACCGCATGATCCACTCGGCCCCGACGATCGCCAGCAGGAAACTCTTCGGGTTCCGGTTCAGCGTCGAACACAGCATCAGCCCGCCGGGATTCAGCAGATCATGGCAGGCGGTCAGATAGGCCAGCGGGTCGCTGACATGTTCGACCACTTCCATGTTCAGCACCACATCGAAACGTTCCCCGGCGGCCGACAACTCTTCGGCGGTGGTGTGGCGGTAGTCGATGGTCAGGCCGGATTGCTCGGCATGCAACCGGGCGACCGGAATATTCCCGGCTGCGGCATCGGCGCCGACGACCGTGGCACCCAGCCGGGCCATGGGTTCCGAAAGGAGCCCGCCGCCGCAGCCGATATCCAGGATCCTGAGGCCGGCGAAGGGCAGGGGCGATTTCAGGTCGCGGTCGAACTCGGCGGCGATCTGGCTGGTCAGGTAATCCAGGCGGCAGGGGTTCATCAGGTGCAGCGGCCTGAACTTGCCGGTCGGATCCCACCATTCGGCGGCCATCGCCTCGAACTTGGCAACTTCCGCAGGGTTGATTGTCGTATCCATGCCGATGGCTCCTGTCGTCGCGGGAGGGTCGGTGACTGCCCGGTGCCAATTGCCCCCGCCAATTGCCCCGTGCCAGCCGCCCTTTGTCGCGCTATATAGGGCGCGATGGATCACAGGGCAGCCCCGAAACGTGCCGCAGACTACCTTTATCCGCCGGTCGAACCCTTCGACCAGCGGATGATGGAGGTTGGCCAGGGCCACCGCATCTATGTCGAGCAATGCGGTCGGCCGGACGGGGTGCCGGTTCTGGTGCTGCATGGCGGGCCGGGGGGCGGGTGCAGCCCGGCGATGCGTCGGTATTTCGACCCCAAGGTCTACCGGATCGTCCTGTTCGACCAGCGGGGCTGCGGCCGCTCGCGCCCGCATGCCTCGGTCGAGGCGAACACGACCTGGGATCTGGTCGCGGATATCGAGGCGATCCGCCTCGCGCTGGGGATCGAAAGGTTCATCCTGTTCGGCGGCAGCTGGGGCGCGACCCTGGCGCTGGTCTATGCGATCTCGCACCCGGCCCATGTTCGGCATCTGGTGCTGCGGGGGGTGTTCCTGATGACCAGGGGAGAGCTGGACTGGTTCTATGGCGGCGGGGCGGGGGCGTTCTTTCCCGACCTGTGGGACCGCTTCATCGCCCCCATCCCGGAATCCGAGCGGGACGATCTGATCGGGGCCTATCATCGCCGGCTGTTCTCGGGCCACCTGCTGGAGGAAACCCGGCTGGCGCGGATCTGGTCGGGGTGGGAGAACGCACTGGCCTCGGTCGAGGGCGAGGGGCTCGGTGGCGAGAGCCCGGCCGATTACGCCCGCGCCTTTGCCCGGCTGGAGAACCATTATTTCCGCAACGCGGGCTTCCTGGCCGAGGACGGCTGGATCCTGAAGAATCGCGGGCGGATCGAGCATCTGAGCGCGACGATCATCCAGGGCAGGCTGGACATGATCTGCCCGCCGCGTTCGGCCTGGGCCTTGGCCCGAGGCTGGGCAAGGGCCGAGCTGAGGCTGGTTCCGCTGGCCGGGCATGCCCTGAGCGAGCCGGCGATCAGCGCCGCGCTGGTGGGGGTGATGGACCAACTGCGGGCCATGCATTAGGGGCGCCCCACGCGTGTTACGCCGCGTATGCCATTGAAATCATTATATATCGCCCCTCCCAGTTCATTTTCGGTTAACCACGATTCGCCCCAGGGCCGCGACCATCGGCTGGACAGGGAGGCCGGCTGGACAGAAAGGCGGCCGTCCTGCATGGTGCGGCAGAGCCGGCGCCACGACCGGCAAGCGGGACGGGTGACCGGGTGGAGCGACAGTGGATGAGGGTGGCCAGCGCCCTGGGGCTGGCCGGGGCGCTGGTCGGTCCCGCACCGGCGCCCGCGCAGGAGGCGCGCAGTTTCACCGCCGAGGGCACCGATACTGTCTATGGCCTGGGCGCGCGGCATCTGGCGATGGGCGGCACGGGCACCGCCACGGCGGATGACACCTACGCGCTATACTACAACCCCGCCAACCTGGCCGGGATCGACCGGCCCCTGGCCACGGCGGGCCGGCAACTGAATGCCACGCTGCGGCCCTACAGCTTTGTCGGCCTGGCAGTGCCCCTGGGATTTGCCCGCGACCTGGGCCTGGACGCGACCATGGCCCTGGGCCGATACCCGCGCGTTCATGCCCATTCCACCGGCGCCTATGCCGCGGACGATTTCGAGAGCATCTTTCTGCACTATCTGCTGCCCAATCTTGGAGAGGATTTCGACGGCGAGATCGATTCCAAGACGCTGGTGAACCGGCTGGCGCTGGGCTTCACGCCCCTGGCGCTGCCCGGGGTAAGCCTGGGTCTGAATCTGGATGTGATCGACTGCCGCACCAACACCTGCGGGGTCAGGACCGACACGGTCTATTCCGTCCATGCGACGGCGGTCAGCCATGGCGTTTCGGCCAGCTGGCGACCGAGCGACCGGCTGACCCTTGGTGCAATGGTGGCCGATGTCAGCCCTGGGCTGAACATCACTTCGGTCGTGACCGACGCAACGGGATCGACGGTCGAGCATTGGCAATCGCAGCTGCCGATGCGGATGGCGATCGAAGGTGCCTGGCGGCTGCGCGACGACCTGCTGCTGGCCTTTGGGGCGCAGCGTCTGTCGGGGCATTACGGCGATTATGACATGCGGATCGACACGCTGCATTTCGGCGCGGAATGGCAATCGGGCGGGGCCTGGGTGCTGCGCGCCGGGGCCTGGGCGCCGGTGACGGTGCAGTCAAGCCGACTGGATGCACCCCCGCTGCCAATTCCGGCGGTGCCAACCATCGGGGCGGGCTGGCACCGAGGCCCGATCTCTGCCGATCTGGCGGTCTTTGCCCATCCGGCCGATTCGCTTTCGGAAGACCGCCCGGTACTGGCCGAGGAATTCACTCTGACCTGGCGGTTCTGAGGCGGCGCGCCTCTGACAGATGCGGCCCCCCCCTGCGCCACCTGCCGCTGCGCCGGCGCAACGGCAATCGGAGGGCCTTGCGTTCCGCCGGGCAGGCCGCCAGACGGGCCGCTCTGCCCCGGGCCGGAGGCGGCCGGCGCAGCGCGGGCAAACTGCCCTATTGCGCCGGCCCCTGCATCGCCCTATATCCGCCCTAACAGCAGTTTCAGGGTCCAAACCTGAAGCGACCGAAGCGCGCGGCGGGCCTGTGGGCCCGTTTTTCATTTCCGGGGGTTCCCTCTTGTCCGATCTGGTTGCCAAGACCGCCATCGACCGCCGCCTGGCCGACATCGTCAGGCCGGTGATCGAGGGCATGGGATTCGAGCTGATCCGCATCCGCCTGATGGGCGGCGCGACGCGGACGTTGCAGATCATGGCCGACCGCCCCGAAGGCGGGATCGAGGTCGACGAATGCGGCGAGATTTCCATTGCTGTCTCGGCGGTTCTGGATGTGGAGGATCCGATCGAGGAAAACTACGTGCTGGAAGTATCCAGCCCGGGCATCGACCGGCCACTGACCCGGCTGAAGGATTTCGAGATCTGGAAAGGCTGGGAAGCCAGGATCGAGACCACCGAGCTGATCGACGGTCGGCGGCGGTTCAAGGGCCATCTTTCGGGTGTGGAGGGCGATGAAGTGCTGCTGGCTCTGCAAGAGGGCAAGGACGAGATCACGATCGGGCTGAAATTCGAATGGCTGAGCGATGCCAAGCTGATCCTGACCGACGAACTGATCACGGAAATGCTGCGTCAGAAAAAGGCGAGCGGCGCGATTGCCGACACCGGCGAAGTGGATGAGAGCCAGTTCGACGCGATCGAAGACGACGAAGATGACAGCGACGACGACGGTGAGGCCGAGGCCGACTCGACCCGCCCCCCCACCAAACACTGATTCCCTGGGAGTGAGACATGGCCATCACCTCTGCCAACCAGCTTGAACTTCTGCAGACCGCCGAGGCGGTCGCGCGCGAGAAGATGATCGACCCGGATCTGGTGATCCAGGCGATGGAGGACAGCCTCGCCCGGGCGGCGAAGTCGCGCTATGGCGCCGACATGGACATCCGCGTGAAGATCGACCGCAAGACGGGTCGCGCCAGCTTTACCCGGGTGCGCACCGTGGTCGAGGATGAGGCGCTGGAAAACCACCATGCGCAACTGACGGTCAGCCAGGCCAGGGCCTATCTGCCCGATCCGAAGGTGGGCGACGAGATCGTCGACGAGGTGCCGCCGGTGGAACTGGGCCGCATCGCCGCGCAAAGTGCCAAGCAGGTGATCCTGCAGAAGGTGCGAGAGGCCGAGCGCGACCGCCAGTACGAGGAATTCAAGGACCGCAAGGGCACGATCATCAACGGCGTGGTCAAGCGCGAGGAATACGGCAACATCATCGTCGACATCGGCCGGGGCGAAGGCATCCTGCGCCGGAACGAGAAGATCGGCCGCGAGGCCTATCGCCCGAACGACCGAATCCGCTGCTACATCAAGGATGTGCGGCGTGAGACCCGCGGTCCGCAGGTGTTCCTGAGCCGCACCGATCCGCAATTCATGGCGGAACTGTTCAAGATGGAAGTGCCGGAAATCTATGACGGCATCATCGAGATCAAGGCCGTGGCCCGCGATCCGGGCAGCCGGGCGAAGATCGCCGTCATCAGCTATGACAACGCCATCGACCCGGTGGGGGCTTGCGTCGGGATGCGTGGCAGCCGGGTGCAGGCCGTGGTCAACGAGTTGCAGGGCGAAAAGATCGACATCATTCCCTGGAACCAGGATCAGGCGACGTTCCTGGTGAACGCCCTGCAACCCGCGGAAGTCTCGAAGGTCGTGATCGACGAGGAAGCCGGCAAGATCGAGGTGGTGGTGCCGGACGATCAGCTGAGTCTGGCCATCGGCCGGCGCGGGCAGAACGTGCGCCTGGCCAGCCAGCTGACCGGTCTGGATATTGATATCATGACGGAATCCGACGAAAGCGCCCGCCGTCAGATCGAGTTCGCCGAGCGCACCAAGCTGTTCATGGACACGCTGGACGTGGACGAGATGATGGCGCAGCTGCTGGTCTCGGAGGGCTTCACCTCGCTGGAGGAAGTGGCCTATGTCGACACCGACGAGCTGTTGTCGATCGGCGGCTTCGACGAAGGCACGGCCGGCGAACTGCAGGCACGGGCGCGCGACTATCTGGAGGCCGCCAATGCCAAGGCGCTGGAAAACGCCCGGGCGCTGGGTGCCGAGGAAGATCTGATCAACTTCGAAGGGCTGACGCCGCAGATGGTGGAAGCCCTGGCCAAGGACGGCATCAAGACGCTGGAAGACTTTGCGACCTGCGCCGACTGGGAGCTGGCCGGAGGCTGGACCACCGAGAACGGCCAGCGCAAGAAGGATGACGGCCTGCTGGAGAAGTTCGACGTCAGCCTGGAAGAGGCGCAGAACATGATCATGACCGCGCGGGTCATGCTGGGCTGGGTGGACCCGACCGAGCTGACCGGCGCTGCCGAAGCGCAAGCCGGCGAGAAGGCCGAGGCCTGATGAGCCGAGGCGGCGCCAGGGCAGATGCGGGCGAACCGGAACGCAAGTGCATCGTTTCGGGGGAAAGCCGGCCAAAGGCCGGACTGATCCGCTTTGTCGTGGCGCCGGATGGCCGGGTGGTGCCCGATGTGGCCGGCAAGCTGCCGGGGCGGGGGATCTATGTCGAAGCCTCGCGCCAGGCGCTGGACACGGCGGTGAGGAAGAAGCTGTTCGCCAAGGCGGCGCGGGCGCAGGTGACGGTGCCCGACGGCGTTGCGGATCTGGTGGAGAGCCTGGTGCTGCGGCGCGTGATCGACAGCCTGTCGATGGCGCGCAAGGCGGGGCAGGCGGTGACCGGCCTGGAAAAGGTCAAGGAATGGCTGGTGGGGGGCAAGGCGCATGTGCTGGTTCAGGCCATGGACGGTTCCCCGCGTGAGAAGGCGCGGCTGCGGGCTCCGGCGGGGGGGCATGTCACATGCCTGACGGCAGGGGAAATCGGTTTGGCTTTCGGGCGCGAACGTGCGATACACGCCGCGCTTGCCGCTGGTGGACTCGCAGAACGTGTTATAGAGGAAGCGGCGAGATTGGCCGGGCTGCGCCCTCTGGATGCGCCCGGGCAGGATGGCGGTGATGCCGCCTTGAAGGATTGATAGGACGCATGAGCGATACTGACGGCAAGAAACCCCTTACGCTGGGCGGCGCCCCCCGTTCCGGCCAGGTGAAGCAGAGCTTCAGCCACGGCCGGACGAAAAGCGTCGTGGTCGAGGTCAAGCGCAAGCTGCAAGTGACCCCGGCCAAGCCCGCAGGGGCGGCTGCTTCGCCCGCCGGGGCAGGGGCCGGCACGGCACAATCGCGTCTGGGCGATCCGTCCAAGCGCCCCGCCGGGATTTCCGACGCCGAGATGGAGCGCCGCCTGGCCGCGCTGCGTGCCGCCAAGGCGCGCGAGGCAGAAGACAATGCCCGCCGCGCCGAAGAGGAAAGGCAGCGCGAGGAAGAGCGGCTGCGCAAGCGCGAGGAAGCCGATGCCAGGGAACGGGAAGCCCGCGCCGCCGAGGCGGCAGCCCGCGCCAAGGCCGAGGAGGAAGGGCGTCTGAAGGCCGAGGCGGAAGCCAGGGCGCGCAACGCGGAAGAGGCCAGGAAGGCCCCGGCCGGATCGCCGCGCGCGGAAGCCGCCGCGCCGGCCGCGGGCCGTCCGGCCGCGGGCCGCCCTGCTGGCGAAGGCGGCCAGACGGCCGCCGACCGCGGCGGCCCGGCCCGGCCGAATGCCCTGCCGCAGCGCAAGACCGACCGCGAGCGCGAAGAGCGCGACCGCGCGGCCAAGGCCAAGGGCGGCGAGGAAGGCCGCCGCGCCGGCAAGCTGACCCTTTCGGATGCGATTTCGGATGAAGGTGGCCGGCAGCGCAGCCTGGCCGCGATGAAGCGCAAGCAGGAAAAGGCCAGGGCGAAGGCCCTGGGCTTTGGCCACAAGGCGGAAAAGCAGGTGCGCGACGTGCAGTTGCCCGAAGCGATCACCGTGGCCGAACTGGCCAACCGGATGGCCGAACGCAGCGCCGATGTGGTGAAGGCGCTGATGAAGATGGGCATGATGGTCACGGCCAACCAGTCCATCGACGCCGACACCGCCGAACTGGTGATCGAGGAATTCGGCCACCGCGCGATTCGGGTGACGGATGCCGATGTCGAGCAGGCCATCGACACGGTGAAGGACAGGGCCGAGGATCTGAAGCCGCGCCCGCCGATCGTGACGATCATGGGCCACGTCGACCACGGCAAGACCAGCCTGCTGGACGCGATTCGCAAGACCAACGTCGTGTCGGGCGAAGCCGGCGGGATCACCCAGCACATCGGTGCCTATCAGGTGAAGACGCCGAACGGTCAGCTTGTCACCTTCCTGGATACGCCCGGCCACGCGGCCTTTACCTCGATGCGGGCGCGTGGCGCCCAGGTCACGGATATCGTGATCCTGGTGGTGGCGGCCGACGATTCGGTCATGCCGCAGACCGTCGAGGCGATTGCCCATGCCAAGGCGGCCAAGGTTCCGGTGATCGTGGCGATCAACAAGGTCGACAAATACGAAGCCGACCCGGACCGTGTGCGGACTCAGCTGCTGCAGCACGACATCGTGGTGGAAAAGATGTCGGGCGACGTGCAGGACGTGGAGGTCTCGGCCAAGACCGGGCAGGGGTTGGACAACCTGCTGGAGGCGATCAGCCTGCAGGCGGAAATCCTGGAACTGCGGGCCAACCCGAACCGGTCGGCCAGCGGGACGGTGATCGAAGCCAAGCTCGACACGGGCCGCGGCCCGGTGGCGACGGTGCTGGTGCAGAACGGCACGCTGCGGAAGGGCGACATCTTTGTCGTGGGTGAGCAGTGGGGCAAGGTCCGCGCGCTGGTCAATGACCGGGGCCAGACCGTCACGGAAGCCGGGCCTTCGGTGCCGGTGGAGGTGCTGGGCCTGTCGGGTCCGCCCTCGGCCGGCGACACGCTGAACGTCGTGGAGACTGAAGCCCAGGCGCGCGAGATCGCGGATTACCGCGAGAAGGCGACCAAGGACAAGCGTGCCGCAGTGGGTGCGGCCACCACGCTGGAACAACTGATGGCCAAGGCCAAGGCGGACCAGTCGGTGGCGGAACTGCCGCTGATCGTGAAGGGCGACGTGCAAGGCTCGACCGAGGCGATCGTGCAGGCGCTGGAGAAGATCGGCAACGACGAGGTGCGCGTGCGCATCCTGCATTCGGGTGTCGGTGCGATCACCGATACGGATGTGGGCCTGGCCGAAGCCAGCAACGTGCCGATCATCGGATTCAACGTGCGGGCCAATGCCACCGCGCGGGCCAATGCCCAGCAGAAGGGCGTGGAGATCCGGTATTACTCGATCATCTACGACCTGATCGAAGACATCAAGAAAGCCGCCAGCGGCCTCTTGAAGGCCGAAGTGCGCGAGACCTTCATCGGCTATGCCAAGGTTCTGGAGGTCTTCAAGATCACCGGGGTCGGCAATGTCGCGGGCTGTCTGGTGACCGAAGGCGTGGCCCGGCGTTCGGCCGGGGTGCGTCTGTTGCGCGACAACGTGGTGATCCACGAGGGCACGCTGAAGACGCTGAAACGCTTCAAGGATGAGGTGAAGGAAGTGCCGATGGGTCAGGAATGCGGCATGGCGTTCGAACGCTATGAGGATATCCGCAAGGACGACGTCATCGAAATCTTCGAGCGCGAGGAAATCCAGCGCAAGCTGGATTGACCCGGGCGCAGGACAAGCGGATTGGGCAAGCGCAAAAGGCCGGGCGGCAGCGCCCGGCCCTTTTCATGTCACGTCGCGGCGGCGGCAGGCTCGCTGCGCATCGCCTGCGGGACCGGTTTGCCGACGAAAGTGTCGGCGCCCACCTGGACGACGATCTTGCCATCGGCAAGCTGGGCCACGAACAGGCCCTGAACCGCAACACAGGAACCGATGGTGATGGTGCGCAGCACGACAATTCCCCCGCCCTCAGATGCGCCCCGCCCGCTGGAGCAGCGCCTGGATTGCTACAATTTACGGGTTAATCAAAGATTAATGTCCAGTGCGAAATTGTCGCAAGGCGCCGGTGGCCGGGTCTGCGGCGGGTGTCAGAGCCAGTCGCGAAGGATCGGGATGAGCGGCAGGTCGGCAGGCGGCATCGGATAGTCCTTCAGCGCGTTCGGGCGCACCCAGGCCAGGGTCTGGCCTTCATGCGGCCTGGGCGTGCCTTGCCAGCGGCGGCAGGCGAAGAGCGGCATCAGCAAGTGGAACGTGTCATAGGCATGGCTGGCGAAGGTCAGCGGCGCCAGACAGGACGACCAGGTGTCGATGCCCAGTTCCTCGCGCAGCTCGCGGATCAGCGCGGCCTCGGGCGTTTCGCCGGCTTCGACCTTGCCGCCGGGAAATTCCCACAGGCCCGCCATGGACTTGCCCGGCGGGCGCTGGGCCAGCAGCACGCGGCCGTCCGGGTCGATCAGGGCGACGGCAGAGACGAGAAGCAGGGGCATCGGCGGGGCTCCTGGCGGCAGGTCCGGGGGCGCTTCGCCCCCCGGACCCCCCGAGGATATTTGTGGCAAGATGAAATCAGCTGCGGTAGTCGGCGTTGATTTCGATGTAGCGGGCGGTCAGGTCGCAGGTCCAGATGGTGCGCGCGCCCTTGCCAAGGCCCAGGTCGACGGCGAACACGAGTTCCTGATTGAGCATGTATTTCGCGCCGTCTTCCTCGCGGTAGGCAGGGGCGCGGAAGCCGTTTTCGGCGACGAGGATATCGCCAAGGCGAATCGTCAGACGGTCGCGGTCGGCCTGGGCGCCGGATTTGCCGATGGCGGCGACGATGCGGCCCCAGTTCGGATCCTGGCCGGCGACGGCGGTTTTCACCAGGGGCGAATTGGCAA
>JAKALB010000167.1 GCA_021813365.1 Pseudomonadota bacterium
GGCTTGCCGGCGGCGCTGGTCGCGGCCCTGCCCGAACGACCCTATGTCTGCGCGCTGGACGGGTTCGCGCCCGAGGGCCTGATGCCCGACCTGACCTTTCGCCTGGAACGGCTGGTGCCCTTCCTGGACCATCTGGCGGCCCGCGGGATCACCCGCGTCGTGCTGGCCGGGGCGGTCACGCGGCCGCGGCTCGACCCGTCCCTGTTCGATGCCGCCACCGCGCAACTGGTGCCGCGGCTGCTGGCCGGGATGCAGGGCGGCGACGACGGCGCGCTGCGGATGGTGATCAGCCTGCTGGAGGAAGACGGGCTGACGGTCGAAGGTGTCGAAACCCTGGCACCCGCGCTGCTGCCGGGGCCCGGCCTGCTGGCGGGCACCCTGCCCGAAGGCGCCCAGGCCGATGCG
The DNA here is from genome assembly GCA_021813365.1 of Pseudomonadota bacterium. GTDB lineage: Bacteria > Pseudomonadota > Alphaproteobacteria > Rhodobacterales > Rhodobacteraceae > Stagnihabitans. Next base: position 406 of record JAKALB010000167.1, read on the forward strand.
GACCGGGCCGCGGCGATCGTCGCCGCCCTGGGGGCGGTCGATGTGGGCCAGGCCTGCGTGGTGGCAGAGGGAATGTGCCTCGGGGTCGAGGCATTGGCGGGCACCAACGTGCTGCTGGCCCAGGTGGCGGCCCTGCCGGAAAGCCTGCGCGTCAGGGGCAGGGGCCTACTGTTCAAGGCGGCAAAGCCGGGTCAGGACCGAAGGGTTGACCTGCCCACCGTGGGGCCTGAAACACTGCATGGCGTGGCCGCGGCCGGGCTGGCTGGGCTGGTGATCGAGGCGGGATCGGTGATCTGTCTGGATCTGGCCCGGATGCAGGCCCAGGCCGCGGAACAGGGCCTGTTCCTGTGGGCGCGCTAGGGCTTTACCTGATCGCCGGCGAACCCTCGGGCGACAAGCTGGGGGCGGCGCTGATGGCCGGGCTCAAGACCCTGGCGCCGGAGGTCAGCTTCGCCGGCGTCGGCGGGCCGCTGATGGCGGCCGAGGGGCTTTCCAGCCTGTTCCCGATGCAGGAACTGTCGATCATGGGGCTGGTGGAAATCCTGCCCAGGTATTTCCACCTGCAACGCCGCATCGCCCAGACCGCCCGGGCCGTGCTGGACAGCGGCGCCGAGGCGCTGGTCAGCATCGACAGCCCGGATTTCTGCCTGCGCGTGGCCGCACGGGTCAAGGCCGTGCGCCCGGAGTTTCGGGTGATCCACTATGTCGCACCCTCGGTCTGGGCCTGGCGACCGGGCCGGGCGGCCAGGATGGCAAGGGTGGTGGACCACGTTCTGGCGCTTCTGCCCTTCGAGCCACCCCATATGACCGCCGCCGGCATGAGCTGCGATTTCGTGGGGCACCCGGTGGTGGCCGAACCCCTGGCGACGGCCGGGGAACGCGCCGCCTGGGCCGGTTCCGGCCCGCTGATCCTGGCCCTCCCCGGCTCGCGCCGGTCCGAGGTCGATCGCATGGCTCCGCTGTTCGGCGCGGTTCTGGGGCGGGTGCAGGCTGCCCATCCCGGCCTGCGCGTGGCCCTGCCGGTGGTGCCGCATCTGGCCGAACGGGTGCGCGCCCTGGTCGCCGACTGGCCGGTCGCGCCCCGGATCGTCGAAACCCCGGCCGAAAAGCGTGGCGCCTTTGCCGCGGCGGATGTGGCACTGGCGGCCTCCGGCACGGTCTCGCTGGAACTGGCGGCCAATGCCTGCCCGATGGTCATCGCCTATGACATGAACTGGCTGACCTTCCGCCTGATGCGCCGCGCCGCCCTGATCGACACGGTGACGCTGGTGAACCTGGTCAGCGAAACCCGCACGGTGCCCGAGTTTCTGGGGCCTGACGCACGGGCAGACAGGATCGCCCCCGCGCTGGAGCAGGTGCTGGCCGACAGCGCCGCCCAGCGCGCCGCCATGGCGCTGACCATGCAGCGCCTGGGCCAGGGGGGCGAGCCACCCGGTCTGCGCGCGGCAAGGTCGGTGCTGGCTCACCTGCGGGAGGCTCGCCGCGACGCCCCGGCTACCGGCTGAAGATCCAGCCGCCGCCGAACACCCGGCTGCCGGCCGGGTCATAGAACACGCAGGCCTGCCCCGCCGCGACGCCATCTTCGGCGTCCAGCAGTTCCACCTCGGCCTCGGTGGCCGACAGCGGGCGCACGATGGCGGGCCGCGGCGGCCGGGTCGAGCGGACCTTGACCTCCAGATGCCATTCGGACCGGGCCGCAAAGGCCTCATCGCCCAGCCAGTTGATCTCGCGCAGGGCAATCCGTCGGGTGGCCAGGGCCGATTTCGGCCCCACCACCACGCGGCGCTGCTCCGGGTCCAGCTTCAGCACATAGATCGGCGCATCCAGCCCCCCCACGCCCAGCCCCTTGCGCTGGCCGACCGTGTAATGGATGACGCCATTGTGCCGCCCCAGAATCCGGCCGTCCTGGTCCACGATCTCGCCCGGGTCCGCCGCCCCCGGCCGCAGCTTCTCGATCACCGCAGCGTAGTTGCCATTGGGGACAAAGCAGATGTCCTGGCTGTCGGGCTTGTCGGCCACCGGCAGCCCGTAGCGCGCGGCCAGGGCCCGGGTTTCGGCCTTGCTGGCCAGATGGCCCAGCGGAAAGCGCAGGTATTCCAGCTGGTCCGGCGTGGTCGAGAACAGGAAATAGCTCTGGTCCCGGTTGGGATCGACCGCGCGGTGCAGTTCGGGCACTCTGCCCATCCGGCGCTGGATGTAATGGCCCGTCGCCATGCAATCGGCGTTCAGATCGCGGGCGGTGGCCAGCAGATCCTTGAACTTTACCCGTTCGTTGCAGCGGATGCAGGGAACCGGCGTCGCGCCGGCAAGATAGGCGTCGGCAAACTCCTCGATCACCGCCTCGCGGAAGGTGTTCTCGTAGTCCAGCACATAATGCGGAAAACCCATGGCTTCGGCCACGCGGCGGGCATCGTGGATGTCGCGCCCGGCACAGCAGGCGCCCTTGCGGGCCAGCGCCGCGCCATGGTCATAAAGCTGCAGCGTGACGCCCACGACGTCATAGCCCTGTTCCGCCAGCATCGCCGCCACGACCGAGGAATCGACACCGCCCGACATCGCGACCACGACGCGCGTGTCGGCCGGGGGCTTGGGCAAGCCCAGCGAGTTCAAGGCATGGTCGCGCATCGGGAAGTCCTGTGATCGCTCGGGAATATAGGAAAATGCCATGCACTCTCAACCCCCCGATTTCATCGCTCCTTAAGCAACCGCGCCCAATCTGGCCCAAGAGAGGGATGACCGATGTATCTGAAGCGCGTAGATGGCCCCCGCCAGGTAACACTGCCAGACGGCAGGATTCTGACCCGGGCCGACCTTCCTGCCCCCGACACCCGCCGCTGGGTCGCCTCGCGCAAGGCGGTCGTGGTGCGGGCGGTGCAGCACGGGTTGATCAGCGAGAAAGAGGCACTGGAGCGTTACAGCCTGTCCGAAGAGGAATTCGCGCAGTGGCGCAACGCCGTGGAAACTCACGGCGAAAAGGCGCTGCGCGTCACCGCGATCCAGAAATACAGACAACTGTAAGTTGTTTTCGCGCTTCGTTCCATTAAAGTAACCCGCGGTTAACCAATGGTCCGCAATGTCGTTAACGAAGATGGACCTCGGAAGGGTTATGGACGATGCGAATTCTCCTGGTGGAAGACGACCCGACAACCTCGCGCAGCATCGAACTGATGCTGACCCATGCCAACCTCAACGTCTTTTGCACCGATCTGGGCGAAGACGGGATCGATCTGGCGAAACTTTATGATTACGACCTGATTCTGCTGGATCTGAATCTGCCCGACATGTCCGGGCACGAAGTGTTGCGTCAATTGCGCCTGGCCCGGGTGGAAACGCCGATCCTGATTCTCTCTGGCGCGGACGATACCGAGAACAAGATCAAGGGCTTCGGCTTTGGTGCCGACGATTACCTCACCAAGCCATTCCACCGCGAGGAACTGGTCGCCCGGATCCATGCCATCATCCGCAGGTCCAAGGGCCATTCGCAGTCGATCATCCGGACGGGGCGAATCACCGTCAATCTCGATGCCAAGACGGTGGAAACCGACAGCGGCACGGTGCATCTGACCGGCAAGGAATACCAGATGCTTGAGCTGCTCTCCCTGCGCAAGGGCACGACCCTGACCAAGGAAATGTTCCTGAACCACCTCTACGGCGGCATGGACGAACCCGAGCTGAAGATCATCGACGTCTTCATCTGCAAGCTGCGCAAGAAGCTGGCCGAGGCGACGGGGGGACAGAACTATATCGAAACCGTCTGGGGCCGCGGCTATGTGCTGCGCGATCCGGCGGCGGCGGCCGAACCCGCCCGCATCGCCGCCAGCGCCTGATCGGGGGCCTGATCTGGACCTGCGCGCCCGCCCGGCCTAACCTGCCGCAAAGCGGAGGGCGGGATGAGCGCGGAATTGCCGGTGGATCAGTTGACCGAGGCCGAGGCCCGGGCGGAACTCGCCCGGCTGGCCCTGGCGATCGCGGCCGCCAACCGCGCCTATCACACGCTGGACGCCCCCGAGATTTCGGACGCCGATTATGACGCGCTCAAGCGGCGCAACGCGGCAATCGAGGCGCGATTTCCCGCGCTCAAGCGCGCCGACAGCCCCAGCGACAAGGTCGGCGGCGAACTGGCCCCGGGCTTCGGCAAGGTGACGCACCGGGTGCCGATGCTGAGCCTGGAAAACGCCTTCTCGGAAGAGGACGTGACGGATTTCGACGCCAGGGTGATCAGGTTCCTGGGGCTGGAAGGGCCGATCACCTACACGGCCGAGCCCAAGATCGATGGGTTGTCGCTGAACCTGCGCTACGAATCCGGTCGTCTGGTCGTGGCGGCGACCCGGGGCGATGGCGAGACGGGCGAGGATGTGACGGCCAATGCCCGCACCATCGCCTCGATCCCGCAGGTGGTGCAGGGCGCGCCCGCGGTGATGGAGGTGCGCGGCGAGGTTTACCTCAGTCACGCCGATTTCGCCGCCATCAATGCCCGCCAGGCCGCGAATGGCGAAAAGCCCTTCGCCAATCCGCGCAATGCCGCCGCCGGCAGCCTGCGGCAGCTCGATCCCGAGGTGACGCGGCAACGTCCGCTCAGTTTCTTCGCCTATGCCTGGGGCGAGTTGTCCGAACCGCTGGCCACCACGCAACTGGGCGCGATCCAGCGATTCACCGCGATGGGGTTTCAGACCAATTCGCTGACCACGCTGGCCGTGGGCCCGGCCGAGCTGATGCAGCATTATCGGGCGATCGAGGCGCAGCGCGCGACGCTGGGCTACGATATCGACGGCGTGGTCTACAAGGTAAACGATCTCGCCCTGCAGGCGCGGCTCGGCTTCCGCGCGACCACGCCGCGTTGGGCGATCGCGCACAAGTTTCCGGCCGAACTGGCCTGGACCCGGCTTCTGGCCATCGACATCCAGGTGGGCCGCACCGGCGCGCTGTCGCCGGTGGCACGATTGCAGCCGGTCACGGTGGGCGGTGTCGTGGTCTCGAACGCGACGCTGCACAACGAAGATTACATCGCCGGGCGCGACAGCAAGGGTCGGCCGATCCGCCAGGGCAAGGATATCCGGGTGGGCGACTGGGTGCAGGTCTATCGCGCGGGCGATGTGATCCCCAAGGTGGCCGATGTCGATCTGTCCCGGCGCGCGGGCGATGCGGTGCCCTTCCGCTTCCCCGACACCTGTCCCGAATGCGGCAGCCCGGCCCGCCGTGAGGCCGGCGACAGCATTCGCCGCTGCACCGGCGGCCTGATCTGTCCGGCGCAGGGGGTGGAGCG
>JAKALB010000168.1 GCA_021813365.1 Pseudomonadota bacterium
GAGATGCTGCAAGGCGCGCCCCGCATGAAACAGATCCTGGAAGGAGACCTGCGCAGCCTGGTGGCCGAGAAGGCCGCGGTGCTGCAGACCTGGATGGATCAGGGCCGGATCGCACAGGTCAATCCGGTGCATCTGATCTTTTCGATCTGGGCGCTGACCCAGCATTACGCCGATTTCGACGTTCAGGTGCGCGCGGTGCTTGGCCCGGGGCACGACCCCTATCTGGAAGCCAATGATTTCCTGACCCAGCTTTACGAACGACTGCTGTTGCCGCGCGGCACGTGATGCGGCGGCACCGTGCCGGTTTTCACGATGTCGTGACGGACACACTGGACGCTGCCTTGCAGCCGGTGTAGGTGAGCCGCGATGTGTTTCAGGCCATAGGTCATGAACGACGAGAAAATTTCCGGCGACCAGACCGCTGCCAGGTCCGGCTCGCCCACACCGATCCCCGCCCATCCCGAACAGCATCAGCCGGCCAATCTGTGGAAATTGGTGCTGGGGTCGGTTGGGGTCGTCTATGGCGACATCGGCACCTCACCGCTCTATGCGCTGAGGGAATCGCTGCATGCCACGGCGGCCGACGGCTCATCCGCGGCCGAAGTCGTGGGGGTGGTGTCCCTGCTGATCTGGACGCTGATCCTGATCGTGACGGTGAAATATGTGCTTCTGGTGATGCGCGCCGACAACCGCGGCGAAGGCGGCACGCTGTCGCTGGTGGCCCTGGTGCAGCAGGCGCTGAAGCGGCGGCCGGGATGGCTGATCGCGGTGGGCGTCGTCGGCATCTCGCTGTTTTTCGGCGATGCGATCATCACTCCGGCCATGTCGGTGCTGTCGGCGGTCGAAGGCATGGCGATCGTGGCGCCCAGCTTTCAGCCGATGGTCGTGCCGGTCACGCTGGCCATCATCATCGGCCTGTTCCTGTTTCAGAGCCAGGGAACCGAACGGGTATCCATCCTGTTCGGCCCGATCATGGTGCTCTGGTTCCTGGTCATGGCGGTCATGGGCATCGCCAACCTGTTCCACGACCTGTCGATCCTGAAGGCGCTGAATCCGCTCTACGGTGCGGGCTTCCTGACCCGTCACGGCTTTGGCGCCCTGTTCGTGCTGGGGGCGGTCTTTCTGGCCGTCACCGGGGGCGAGGCGCTTTACGCCGACATGGGGCATTTCGGTCGCCTGCCGATCCGTATTGCCTGGGGCGCGCTGGTGTTCCCGGCCCTGGCCCTTTCCTACCTGGGCCAGGGGGCGCTGGTGCTCGGCCGGCCCGAAGCGCTGGAGAACCCGTTCTTCCTGATGGCCCCGCCTGCCCTGCTGCTGCCGCTGGTCCTGCTGGCAACGATGGCGACCGTGATCGCCAGCCAGGCGGTGATTTCGGGGGCCTATTCGATGATGCAACAGGCGGTGCAGATGGGTCTGCTGCCGCGGCTGGAAATCCGCCACACATCGGAAACCCAGCAGGGCCAGATCTACATGCCGCGGGTCAACATGGTGCTGATGATCGGCGTGATCAGCCTGGTGCTGGCTTTCGAGAGCTCGTCCAGACTGGCCTCGGCCTATGGCATCGCGGTGACTGGCGACATGGTCATCACCTCGATCCTGTCGATGACGCTGTTCTATCGCGCCTGGAACTGGCCGATCCTGCTGGTCGGCGCCGTCATGTTGCCCATCCTGGGGGTGGAACTGATGTTCCTGGCCGCCAACCTGATGAAGCTCGTCGACGGCGGCTATGTGCCGGTGCTGTTTGCCACGACCATGTGTCTGCTCATCTGGACCTGGGTCCGCGGCACCAAGCATGTGCTGAAGAAGGCGCATGAAAATTCGGTCGAGTTGACCAATCTGATCGCGATGCTGGACAAGTCGCATCCGACCGATGTGCCCGGCACCGCCGTCTTCCTCACCCAGGATCCGGATACTGCCCCATCAGCCCTGCTGCACAATCTGAAACACAATCGGGTTCTGCATGCGCAGAACTTCATTGTCACCGTCACGGTCGCCAACACACCCCGCGTCTCGGACGAAAAGCGCATCACGATGGAGCGGCTGTCGGATCGGTTCCTGCGCATCAAGCTGCAGTTCGGCTATATGGAAACACCGAACGTGCCACGCGCCCTGGCCCTGGCCCGACGGCGGGGCGAGAAATTCGACATCATGACGACGTCGTTCTTCCTCAATCGCCGCAGCTTCAAGGCGGCGCGCAACAAGGGCCTGCCCGCCTGGCAGGAACGGGTCTTCATCTCGATGTCGAAGTCGGCGGCGGATGCCACCGCCTTCTACTGCCTGCCCTCGAACCGGGTGGTCGAGATGGGGCAGCAGATGGCAATCTAGAGACCGGCCATCACCGCCACCGCGCGGGCAAGACCATCGCGCCGTGCAGGACATGGCTTGCGGGGGGCGGGGGGGGGGGGAAATGACAGGCAAGAGCACCGGGCGACAGGGAGCCAGTCCGAGCCACCTGCCTGGCCCTTGCGCGCCGGCTCTCGTCTCCTCGCCGGACTTCGCCGCTGGCTCGGTGCCGGGGGTTTCACACCCCCGGACCCCCGCGGGATATTTGAGGCAACGTGAAAGGTAAGGTCTTTGCGCAATTCGCCTGTTCGCAAATATCCCGGGGGGAGCGCAGCGGGGGGCAGAGCCCCCCTTGCCGGTGAGGCCTGGGCGGCAGCGGGGGAAGGCAGGCGGCGGCGGATCTGCCGGACTCAGCCCGACTGTGCCTGGACTTTCAGCAATCGGCGCAGGATCTTGCCCGAGGCGCTCTTCGGAATGGCCGCCACGGTCCTGATCTCGACGGGTCGCTTGAACCGGGCCAGGCGGGTTTCCAGAAAGGCCAGGATTGCCGCCGAATCGGGAGTCTTGCCGGCCTGTGGCAGGATGAAAGCCACCACACGCTCGCCTGTCTCTGCGTCGGGAAGACCCAGCACCGCTGCATCCGCGATTTCGGGATGGGCCAGCAATTCGGCCTCGACCTCGGCCGGGGCGACCTGAAAGCCCGAGACCTTGATCAGTTCCTTCAGGCGATCCCGGATGAAGAAATGGCCATCGCCATCCACGACGGCCAGATCGCCGGTGTGCAGCCAGCCGTCCTGCAGGGTGGCTGCCGTGGCCTCGGGGGCATTGTGATAGCCCAGCATCACCTGCGGGCCGCGGATCCACAACTCGCCCTCCTCTCCCGGCCCCAGGTCGGCGCCGGTCTGGGGATCGACGATCCGGGCCTGGGTGTCAGGCAGCAGGATGCCGACCGAGCCTGCCCTGGCCCCCGGCACCGGCGAGACGTGGCTGACCGGGCTCATCTCGGTCATGCCATAGCCCTGCATCACCTGGCAGTGCAGGCGCGCGCCCACCGCAGCCGCCACATCTCCGCCCAGGGGTGCGGCGCCCGACATCATTACCCTGAGGCTTGCAAGATCATACTGGTCGACCAGAGGATGCTTGGCCAGGGCCACCGCTACGGGCGGGGCGATCAGCACCAGGCGGCATTTCCATGTCTGCACATGACCCAGGAACGCCGCCAGGTCGAAACGTGGCATGGTGACCAGTCCGGCGCCCGCACCCAGAAAGACGTTCATCAGGACGTTCATGCCGTAGATGTGAAAGAACGGCAGGAAGGCGACCGTCATCTCGCCGGGGTGCACCTCCAGCCCTGACAGGATCTGGTCGACATTGGCCACCAGATTGCGGTGCGAAAGACGCACCCCCTTGGGCAGACCCGTCGTGCCCGAGGAATAGGGCAGCACCAGCACATGCCGGTCCAGATCAACCGCCACCTGGGCCATCAGCGGATCGCCCAGCAGCGGATCGATCCCCGTGTCGATGTTCACGATCTCGCGCACACCGCGGCCGGACACCGCCTCGTCCACCAGCGGGCGCAGGGCGCTCAGCGTGAAGAGCCAGGTGGCGCCGCTGTCTTGCAGCTGATGCGCCAGTTCATGGGCGGTGTAGGTCGGATTGACCGTGGTCAGCGTGCCGCCTGCCAGTGCCACGGCGTGAAAGACGCTCACATAGTCGGGCATGTTCGGGGCAAAGACCGCGACGACCGTGCCGGGGCCGACACCCCGCGCCCGCAACCCGCCGGCCAGCCGCCGGATCCGGTCTTGCAGCGCCGCCGCGGTGATCGTGCCCCCGGTCGGGCCGTCGACCAGGGCAACCCGGTCGGGCCGCATGGCGAGGCCCTCGAAGACCCGCTCGGTGATGCTCTGGTCCCGCCGCCGCAGGGGCGGCAGGGGACTGCTGATGATGGCCATGCGATCCTCCCATCGGCGCCGGTTCGGGGCGCAGCCTCTGGCGGGAGGATAGCACCGAACCGCGCCCTGTCATCGGACTTTGCCGCTGTCGGGCGGTTCGGAACGTGACCGACCTATTCGGCTGCCCGCACCGCACCGGGATTGTTGGGATGCGTGGTCCAGTTGGCGTAATCTTCCACCTTGCGGCCGGTGCGCGGGTCAACCGTGCCCTTGGCCAGGGGCACCATGGTGATGCAATTGTCCACCGGGCAGACATCGACGCACAGGTTGCAGGCCACGCATTCCTCGTCCTTCACCTCGAACACCCGGCCCGGCTTCATGGCGATGGCCTGGTGCGAGGTATCCTCGCAGGCGGCATAGCAGCGGCCGCATTTGATGCAGGCGTCCGGGTCGATCCTGGCCTTGGTCACATAATTCAGGTTTAGGAACTGCCAGTCGGTGACATTGGGCACCGCGCGGCCGATCAGGTCGGACAGCGACATCTGCTTTTCGTCCAGATACTGCGACAGGCCCGAGATCATCTCCTGCACGACCTTGAAGCCATAGGTCATCGCGGCAGTGCAGACCTGCACATTGCCCGCGCCAAGTGCCATGAACTCCGCCGCATCGCGCCAGGTGGTCACGCCGCCGATACCGCTGATCGGCAGGCCGCGGGTTTCCTTGTGGCGTGCGATCTCGGCCACCATGTTCAGCGCGATCGGCTTCACCGCCGGCCCGCAATAGCCGCCATGCGTGCCCTTGCCGTCGATCATCGGTTCCGGGCTGAAGGCGTCCAGATTGACCGAGGTGATCGAGTTGATCGTGTTGATCAGCGACACCGCGTCCGCCCCGCCACGCTTGGCCGCTTCGGCCGGTTTGCGGATATCGGTGATGTTGGGCGTCAGCTTCACGATGCACGGCATCCGGGAATAGGTCTTGACCCAGCGGGTGACCATCTCGATGTATTCCGGCACCTGGCCCACGGCCGATCCCATGCCGCGTTCGGCCATGCCATGCGGGCAGCCGAAGTTCAACTCGACCCCGTCGGCGCCGGTATCCTCGATCCGCTTCAGGATGTCCTTCCAGCTGTCTTCATCGCAGGGCACCATCAGGCTGATGACCAGCGCGCGGTCCTTCCACTTGCGCTTGACCATCTTGATCTCGTCCAGGTTCACCTGCAGCGGACGGTCGGTGATCAGTTCGATGTTGTTCAGCCCCAAGAGCCGGCGGTCCGCGCCCCAGATCGCGCCGTAACGCGGGCCGTTGACATTGACCACCGGCGGGCCCTCGCTGCCAAGCGTCTTCCAGACGACGCCACCCCAGCCCGCCGCATAGGCGCGCTCGACGTTATACGCCTTGTCGGTCGGCGGCGCGCTGGCCAGCCAGAACGGATTGGGGGACTTGATGCCCAGGAAGTTCGAG
>JAKALB010000030.1 GCA_021813365.1 Pseudomonadota bacterium
CGGCAGGTTCATGGGCATCCCCAGAGAAACGGGGCGGGATCGCACCCGCCCCCCATGGCACTACGGGCAGTCAGCCCATCATCGTCACGCGATCAACGGCAGCAGGGCGTCCAGGCTCTTCTTGGCATCGCCATAGAACATCCGGCAGTTCTCCTTGTAGAACAGCGGGTTCTCGATGCCGGAATAGCCCGTGCCGGAACCGCGCTTGGACACGATCACCATCTTGGCCTTCCAGCATTCCAGCACCGGCATTCCGGCGATGGGGCTGTTGGGATCTTCCTGCGCGGCCGGGTTCACGATGTCGTTGGAGCCGATCACGATGGCCACATCGGTCTGCGGGAAGTCCTCGTTGATCTCGTCCATTTCCAGAACGATGTCGTAGGGCACCTTCGCCTCGGCCAGGAGCACGTTCATATGCCCGGGCAGACGGCCCGCAACCGGGTGGATGGCAAAGCGCACGTTCTTGCCCTTGGCCCGCAGCTTGCGCGTGAGTTCGCTGACCGATTGCTGCGCCTGAGCCACCGCCATGCCGTAACCCGGGATGATGATGACGCTGTCGGCATCGTTCAGCACCGCAGCCACCCCTTCGGTGTCGATGGCCACCATCTCGCCGGTGATTTCCATCGCCGGGCCCTTGGCAGCGCCAAAACCGCCCAGGATCACGCTCAGGAACTGCCGGTTCATCGCGCGGCACATGATGTAGCTCAGGATTGCACCCGACGAGCCGACCAGTGCACCGGTCACGATCAGCAGGTCGTTGCCCAGGAGGAAGCCCGTCGCCGCCGCCGCCCAGCCGGAATAGCTGTTCAGCATCGACACCACGACCGGCATGTCGGCCCCACCGATCGCCATCACCAGATGCGCGCCCAGAACAAAGGCGATCAGCGTCATCGCATAGAGTGTCCAGCTGCCGGCGCCCTGCATGTACAGGGCCATCAGCACCAGGCTGGCCAGCACCATCGCAACGTTCCACACATGCCGGCCCGGCAGGATCAGCGCCTTGCCGCCGATCCGCCCCGCCAGCTTGCCATAGGCGATGATCGAACCCGTGAAAGTGACCGCGCCGATGAACACGCCCAGGAAGATTTCGGCCTCATGGATGATCCTTTCGGCGCCGGCCAGATCACCCGGCGCCAGATCCGAGTTGATGCCGATCAGCACGGCGGCCAGGCCCACGAACGAATGCAGCATGGCCACCAGTTGCGGCATGCCGGTCATCTCGACCCGGCTTGCCACGGCGGCACCCAGGACCGCACCGATCACCAGCGCCCCGATCAGCCAGGTCGACAGACCCACCCCCGGCGCCGCGACCGTGGCGATGATTGCAATCGCCATGCCGACAATGCCATACCACACCGCCCGCTTGGCGCTTTCCTGACCCGAAAGCCCGCCCAGGGCCAGAATGAACAGAACCGAAGCCGCGATATAGGCGGCGGTTTGAAGTCCGAACGTCATGCCCGCCTCCTTACGACTTCTGGAACATCTGGAGCATCCGGCGCGTAACCATGAAGCCCCCGACAATGTTGATCGTGGCGATCAGCACCGAGACCGCCGCCAGCAGCGGGATCAGCCAGCCGCCCGGCCCGCCGGACCCCGCGCCGATCTGCAACAGCGCGCCCAGCACGATGATGCCGGAAATCGCGTTGGTGATCGCCATCAGCGGCGTGTGCAGCGCATGACTGACGTTCCAGATCACCTGGAAGCCGATGAAGACCGCCAGGACAAAGACGATGAAGTGGCCAAGAAAGGCCTCTGGCGCCCAATATCCCACCAGCGCCATCAGGATGCCGCCCACGATCAGCAGCGCAACCTGGTTGCGGGTCTGCGCCCTGAAGGCCGCCAGTTCCGCCGCCCGCCTTTCCTCGGCCGTCGGTTCCCTGACCTTTTCTCTGGGCTTTTGCGCCGCAATTGCGGCCACCTTGGGCGGCGGTGGCGGCCAGGTGATCGAACCGTCCTTCGCAACCGTGGCGCCGCGGATCACGTCGTCGTCCATGTCATGGACGATCACGCCATCCTTCCTGGGTGTCAGATCGGTCAGCATGTGACGGATATTGTTGGCATAAAGCGTGCTGGCCTGTGTGGCCATCCGGCTGGGGAAATCGGTGTAGCCGATGATGGTCACGCCATTGGGGCTGACCACCTTCTGATCGGGAACCGTCAGGTCGCAGTTGCCGCCGCGTTCTGCCGCCAGGTCGACCACCACGGAGCCGGGCTTCATGGCGGCCACCATGTCTTCCAGCCACAGCTTGGGCGCCGGGCGACCCGGGATCAGCGCAGTGGTGATCACGATGTCCATCTCGGGCGCCAGTTCGCGGAATTTCTTCAGTTGGGCCTCGCGGAATTCCGGCGACGAGGGCGTGGCGTAGCCGCCGGTCGCCGCCCCATCCTGCGCGGGCCCGGCAAAGTCCAGGAAGACGAAATTCGCGCCCATCGACTCGATCTGTTCGGCCACTTCCGGCCGCACGTCGAACGCATGGACGATCGCGCCCAGCGAAACCGCCGTGCCGGTTGCGGCCAGACCGGCCACGCCGGCGCCCACCACCAGCACCTTGGCCGGCGGCACCTTGCCGGCCGCCGTCACCTGGCCGGTCAGGAAGCGGCCGAAGTTGTTCGCCGCCTCGATCACCGAACGGTAGCCCGCGATATTCGCCATCGACGACAGCGCGTCCATCTTCTGCGCCCGGCTGATCCGCGGCACCATGTCCATGGCGACCACGGTCGCGCCGCGATCGCGCACGATCTCCAGGAGGTCCGGGTTCTGTGCCGGCCAGAAGAAGCTGATCAGCGTCTGGCCCTTGCGCAGAGCCTCGGCTTCGGCCCGTTCGGGGCCGCGCACCTTCACCAGCACATCGGCGGAGGCCATGACCGCCGCTGCGTCAGCCAGAACCTCGACCCCCGCCGCGCGGTAATCCTCATCCGAGAACCCGGCCTTGGCGCCCGCCCCGGCCTGAATGCAACACACATGCCCCAGCTTGACCAGCTGACGTGCCGAATCCGGCGTCATCGCCACACGATTCTCGCCCGGAAACACCTCGGTCAATGCGCCGATCTTCAATGCGGCTCTCCCCTGTTCCATAGGCCCGATGGCCCAGATCTGCTTCCGGCTTCTTCGATAACATGGAGCGAGGGGGATGCAACCCGATCCTGCATTGCAGCGCAATTTTCGTTCGCGTGCGGTGAAGCGTCGCAATCAGCGCAGGCACGGGGGGAATGCCAGATACTTCAAGCTTGAAGCATCTTGCGCCGGGTGCCGGGTCCGGCCATGATCGGTCGACCGAAAGCACCGCGAAGGACCGCCGATGCCCCTTGATTTCGTCGCCACCAAAGCTCTGTTCCACCTGCCCGAAGGCGTGATCTATCTGGACGGCAATTCCCTTGGGCCGATGCCGAAATCGGCTCCTGCCCGGATGCAGCGGGCGCTGCAGGAATGGAGCGATCTGCTGATCCGCGGCTGGAACGCCGCCGGATGGATGGACATGCCGCGTCGCGTGGGCGACCGCGTGGGCCGTCTGATCGGGGCCGAGCCGGGCCAGGTCGTCATGGGCGATACGCTGTCGATCAAGGTCTATCAGGCGCTGGCCTCGGCGATCGAGATGAACCCGGACCGCCGTGTCATCCTGTCTGACACCGGCAACTTCCCGTCCGACCTTTACATGGCCCAGGGCCTGTGCCGCACCCTGGGGCCGGATTACCGGCTGAAGACCGTGGCGCCGGAACAGGTCGAGGACGCCATCGACCCGAGCGTTGCCGTGGTGATGATCACCGAGGTCGATTATCGCACCGGCCGGCGGCACGACATGACGGCGCTGTCGGCGCGGGCGCATGAACAGGGTGCGCTGATCGCCTGGGATCTGGCGCATTCCGCCGGTGCCCTGCCGGTCGAAGTGGCCAGGAGTGGCGCCGATTTCGCCGTGGGCTGTTCCTACAAGTATCTGAACTCGGGCCCGGGCGGGCCGGCCTTCATCTATGTCGCGCCCCGCCACGCCGATACCGCCCGTCCGGCCCTGTCCGGCTGGCTGGGTCATGAGGCGCCCTTTGCCTTCGATCCAGACTATCGCCCCGGCGCCGGGATCGAACGGATGCGCGTGGGCACACCGCCGATCCTGCAACTGGCCGCCCTGGAGGCCGCGCTGGACGTCTGGGACGGTGTTTCGCTGAGCGATCTGCGCGCGGCTTCGCTGGAGCTGAGCGACCGCTTCATCGCCGGGGTCGAGGCGGCCTGCCCGGACCTGACGCTCGTCACCCCGCGCGAACATGTCCGCCGCGGTTCCCAGGTCGCATTCGCCCATCCCGAAGGCTATGCCATCATGCAGGCGCTGATAGCCCGCGGCGTGATCGGAGACTTCCGCGCGCCGGACATCCTGCGCTTCGGCCTGACGCCGCTCTACATCGGCGCGGCCGAGATCGACGGCGCCATTGCCATCCTGGCCGAGATCATGGCCACCCGCGCCTGGGACCGCGAGGAGTTCAGGCGCCGCAACCGCGTGACCTGACGCGCCGATCCGCCCGCCGCCGGGGCGAGAGTTGAAATCCGCCCGATAGCTGTCATCATCGCACCGAAACAGCCCGAACCGGTGCCCCCGGGATCCCGAGGAGGATCAGATGCGCAAACTCACCCTTGTCCTGGGCTTGCTGGCCCTGCTTGCCGTGCCGGCGCTGGCCGAGCCGCGGCACCTGCTGGCCACCAGCGGAAACTGGTCACTCTACCAGGACGAGTCCTATGTGATCGACTGGCGCAAGGGCAACAAGCTGATCCTGTCCAACGCCTGCGTGGCGGAAACCGTGCAGGTGCAGACCACGATGCAGGTGATCGCCCTGCCGCCCTCGACCCCACAGCAGGATCTTGATCTGAATGGCCAATTGCTGATGCGGGTGGCGGTCAACCAATGGAACTACAGCCCGGACTGGAACCAGCTGATCGTGACCGTGATGAACCGTGACAGCAAGCGCAAGGCCTTCTTCAACGGCCCATGGATCACCGCGCTGATGGGCCCCTGGGCCACGCAGGGCAATCCCTTCGGTCGCGCCGCCGCGATCTGGGGCGAAGAAATCGTCTTCAAGGATCGTGCCCGGCAGGAGCTGACGGCGGTGCGGGCCAGCGGCCTGAACGCGATCTATCCGCAACTTCTGGCCTGCGGTTCCAGGTGACGGCCCGGCGCGCCCCGGCCGCGGCGGTCAGGCCCAGCCTTCGGTTGCCCGCGCTCTGCCGGCCCGCGGCCTGGATCGCCGTCTGGCGCAAGCTTGGCGCGTTTTCCGTGCTGGATGGGCAGGCCGCGGGCTGAACCCTGCCCCTTTCCATCCAACCCGAGGCCAAGATGACCAGCTATGACCCCGCGCAAGACGGCGCGCAGATGTCCTTCGATGGGCGCATGTCTTATGGCGACTACCTTCAGATCGACCGCGTGCTGACGGCACAACACCCGCTCAGCAGCGCGCATGACGAGCTCCTGTTCATCATCCAGCACCAGACATCCGAGCTCTGGATGAAGCTGGCCCTGCATGAGCTGGCCGCCTGCCGCGGCGCAATTGCCCAGGATCGTCTGCGCGAGGCCTTCAAGATGCTGGCCAGGATCGCCCGCATCTTCGAACAGTTGAACAACGCCTGGGACGTGCTGCGCACCATGACGCCCAGCGACTACACGGCCTTTCGCGAAAGCCTGGGCCAATCCTCGGGTTTCCAGTCCTGGCAGTATCGGCTGATCGAATATGCGGTGGGCAACCGCAACGCGGCGATGCTGCGCCCGCACGAGCACCGCCCCGACATCCTGGCCCTGCTGCGCGCCGAACTGGCGCGCCCGTCGCTCTATGACGAAGCGCTGCGGGCCCTGGCCCGCCTGGGCCTGCCCGTGCCGGAAGAGGTTCTGCACCGCGACGTCTCTGCACCATGGGTCCACTCGGCCGCGGTGCAGTCGGTCTGGGAAGCGGTCTACCGCGCGACCGACCGTCACTGGGAGGCCTATGAACTGGCCGAGAAACTGGTCGACTTCGAGGATTACTTCCGCAGGTGGCGCTTCAATCACCTGACCACGGTGACGCGCGTGATCGGCATGAAGCGCGGCACCGGAGGCACTTCGGGCGCCAGCTATCTGAAGCGCATGCTCGAGGTCGAATTGTTCCCCGAACTCTGGCGTTTGCGCACCACACTTTGACCCGGCGGACACGCGACGGGACTTTCCACATCCAGTCCCAGGCGATAGCCTTGCCTGAAGTGAGGATCCCATGCCGCGTATCTCGATCTGCCTTGTTCCGTTGATGCTGTTGCTGGTGCTGGCTGCCTGCGAACCATCGGCGCTGCCGCCACCCTCGGCCGGCCCGGTCGCCGGTTCGACCGACGCATCGCAGATCTACGGGGCGCGGCAGGACAACGGTTTCGCCGTGGCCGCCGTCCCGATCGACAGGATTCCGGCCGAATTCCGGCGCCAGGTGATTGCTTATGACGGCGATGAGCCGGCCAACACGATCATCATCAACCCCGCGGCAAAGCATCTGACCCTGGTTCTGGGCCCCGACCGTGCGCTGCGCTATGGCATCGCGGTCGGTCGCGCCGGGTTCCTGTGGTCGGGCGAGGCGGAAATCACCGGGCGCAAGACCTGGCCGAACTGGACGCCCCCGCCCGAGATGATCGCGCGCCGTCCGGAACTGGAGCAATGGCGTCAGGGTCAGCCCGGCGGCCCGACCAATCCGCTGGGGGCCAGGGCGCTCTACCTGACGACCAACGGTGTCGATTATGGCTATCGCATCCACGGCACGCCGGAATGGGAAACGATCGGCCAGAATGCTTCGTCGGGCTGCATCCGCATGCTGAACCAGGATGTGATCGACCTGTACGAACGGGTGCCCGACGGCACCCGCGTCATCGTGCTGACCGCGGATGGAAGGATGCCAGACCGCCTGTCGATTCCGAAGGTGCAGCACCCCAGGCCGCCCGTGCCACCGGCCCCCCCGCCCATCCTGATCGCCGACGGCAGCCCCGGTCCGCAATAGCGGCCGGGCATCCCCTAGACCAGCCAGCGATCATAATCGCTGACCAGCAGATGGGCCGGAGCCTCGTCTTCGTCGATCTCGGCAAAACGGCCGACCGGATCGCGAAAGATGTTGTCGGTCAGATCGTCGTTGACGGTCGAAACCTCGCCCACCAGCACGTCGCCACCCTCGCCCCAGAAGGCGTGCCAGTCGCCAGGCCGCAGCGTCACCGACTGGCCGGGATGCAGCCGCAGCCGTTCTCCCGGGGCGTAGGCGCGCGCGATCCCGTCGCAGCGCACCACGCCGCCCCGGTCCGGCGCGCAACCACCGCGCTCGTCCGATCCGAAAAGCTCGATGACCAGGTCCGCCCCACCCCGGTTGATGATATCCTCGGCCTTCACCACATGGGTGTGGGTGGGGGTCAGCTGATCCTGTCGGGAAATCAGCAGCTTTTCGGCATAGCACATGCCCCTGCCGCGCTGCAGGTCCGACAGCAGGCCGTTGCGCAGGGTGAACAGGCACAGCCCCACCTGATCGAACCGCCCGGTGCCGAAATCGGTGATATCCCAGCCACAACGGCCCTGGATGATGCGGTCGGCCCGGGCCCGGTTCGCCTGAAACTCGCCCGGCGTCCAGGCCGCGAAGGGTGGCAGGACAAAGCCGTGGCTGCGGATCATCGCCTCTGCCTCTGCCATGACCCGATTGATCCGCGAACGTTTCATCGCCGCCCCCCGACCGGCGATCCGGCCCGGTCGCAGCCCGGCATCCGGGTCAGGCCGCCAGCGGTCGGCGGCTGCGCGACCACTCGGCCGCGGCCCTGCCGAACGCCGCAAACAGCGGGCGCGACACCGGATCGTCGGCGGCATTCCATTCGGGATGCCATTGCACCGACAAGGTAAAGCCAGGCGCATCCTTTACCAGGATTGCCTCCGGCGTGTCATCTTCGGCCCGCCCCTCGATCACGATGCGCGGCGCGGGCTCCTTGATGCCCTGGCCATGCAGGGTGTTGGTCATCACGCTGTCAGCCCCCAGCAGCCGGGCAAAGACGCCCCCCGGCGTGAAATGCACCCTGTGGCGCAGGGCGAACTGCTCTTCCAGCGTGGCATCGGGCGGCATCCGGTGGTTCATCCGGCCTGGCAGATCGCGGATCTCGGGATGCAGCGTGCCGCCCATCGCCACGTTCACCTCCTGAAAGCCGCGGCAGATCCCCATGAAGGGCTGGCCGCGCGCGACGCATTCCCTGATCAGCGGCAGGGTGATCGCATCCCGCGCCCTGTCAAAGGCGCCGTGCGCCGGCGTTGCCACCTCGCCATATTCCTGCGGATGGACGTTCGGGCGACCGCCGGTCAGCAGGAAACCATCGCAGATGTCCAGCAACTCACCCACGGAAACAAAGCGCGGATCGGCCGGAATGATCAGCGGCACCGCCCCCGCCACATGCGCCACCGCGCAGGAATTCATGTCGCCCCCGCAATGCACCGGATAACGGTCGTTGATCGAATGGGCGTTGCCGATGATACCGATAATGGGACGACGGGTCATGATGCGAACAGATTGCTGGTTTCCGGGACTATATTCCGCCGCCATCCGTCAAGAAAGTGCCAAGCTGCACAAGTTTCGTTCATCGTCGGCGCCTGGCTAACGGCCGGCCTGCGCCGAAAGCCATTCTGCCTTTTGCCGCGGCGTCCAGCGCACGCGGATCCGATAGCCCTTCTCATCCGGGGTTTCCTGCCGCACGACGCCCGCCTCATGCAGCCGGGCGCGGCCCTTGCCATCGGCATAGGCCAGCAGCAACTCCTCCTCGGTCCTGGCCTCGTCAAAGGCATCCGAAATCGCCTGCAGCAGCTGGGGCACGCCTTCGCCGGTCAGGGCGGAAATCGGGAACACCCCGCCGCGGTTTTCCGCCTGGGCAACCAGCGCCTCGCGCGATGCGGGCTCCACCAGGTCGAGCTTGTTCCAGACCTCGAAGATCGGCACCGAAGGGTTTACCCCCAGACTGGCCAGGATCTCGGTCACATCGGCGGCCTGTTCCGCCGTTTCGGGATGGCTGATGTCGCGTACATGACAGATCAGATCGGCTTCCAGCACCTCCTCCAGCGTGGCGCGAAAGGCCGCGACCAGCTGCGTCGGCAGGTCCGAGATGAAGCCCACCGTGTCCGACGCGATGATCTTCCGGCCCGAAGGCAGCACGATGCCGCGCATCGTGGGGTCCAGCGTGGCAAACAGCATGTCCCGGGCCAGAACGTCGGCCCCGGTCATCCGGTTGAACAGCGTGGATTTTCCCGCGTTGGTATAGCCCACCAGCGCCACGATCGGAAACGGGATCTTGCGCCGCGCCGCCCGGTGCAGCGCGCGGGTCCGCACCACCTTGTCCAGCTGCCGTTTCAGCCGGATCACCTGCTCGTCGATCGCGCGTCGGTCGCTCTCGATCTGGGTTTCGCCCGGGCCGCCGACAAAGCCGAAGCCGCCGCGCTGGCGCTCCAGGTGGGTCCAGGCCCGCACCAGGCGCGAACGCTGATAGGACAGCGCCGCCAGTTCGACCTGCAACACGCCCTCGCGGGTGCGGGCCCGATCGCCAAAGATTTCCAGGATCAGACCGGTCCGGTCGAGAACCTTGCAACCCAGCTCCTTTTCCAGATTGCGCTGCTGCACCGGGCTGACCGGCCCGTCGATCAGGACCAGGCCCACGCCCAGTTCCCTGACCTGCGCCTTCAGTTCGGCCACCTTGCCGGCACCAAACAGCAGGCCCGGCGCAATCCGGCCCAGCCGGACGATCTGGGAATTCACCACCTCCAGCCTGGGCAGGGCGGCGGCCAGGCCCTCGGCCTCGGCCAGGGCGTGTTCCGCCAGCCGCCGCTTGCGCGCACTCTTGATGTCGGGATGCACGACCAGCGCGCGCACCTTCGCGGCCTCGCTTTCGTAGGCCGCGATTCCGCCATCTTCGGGCCACAGCGCATCACCCTCCGCCTCGCCCGTCAGACTGTCGTCCGTCAGGCCGCCGCCCGTGAGACTGTCACCCAGGTCAGGGATCACTCTTCCCCTTCATACAGATTCACCGGCCCGCCGGGCATGATGGTCGAGATCGCGTGCTTGTAGACCAGCTGCGATTGACCATCGCGGCGCAACAGCACGCAGAAATTGTCAAACCAGGTGATCACGCCCTGAAGCTTCACGCCGTTGATCAGAAAAATCGTGACCGGAACCTTTGCCTTGCGCACATGGTTCAGGAATGCATCCTGCAAATTCTGTTTGTCGGCAGCCATTTCTTGACCTTTGGTTCTTGGGCGCCAAATGCGCCACCGTTCCTATCTGACACACGGCGTGACCGCGGCCCCCGGCCGCTTTTGATGCAGCTCTGGCCCCACTATGGCGACGATCCTCGCGCCAATCCAGCCAGAATCCGCCAGAAAGTGCCTATTCCGCGTCGACCTCGTCGTCTTCGTCCTCGCGCGCGGGCCCGCCCTTGCCGGTGGAAACCACGCCCAGCGACTTCAATTTCCGGTGGAGCGCGCTGCGTTCCATCCCCACAAAGCCCGCCGTCCGGCTGATATTGCCGCCGAATCGGTTGATCTGGGTCAGGAGGTATTCGCGCTCAAAGACCTCGCGCGCCTCACGCAGGGGCAGCGTGGCCATGGCCCCGCCCAGCACCAGGCGGCCGCCGGTTTCGGCCGGCACTTCCTGCCCCGGCAATTCGCGGGCCTCGATCGGGCCGGTGCCATCACCCAGGATCAGAACCCGCTCTATCACATTGCGCAACTGCCGCACATTGCCCGGCCACAGCATCGTCTGCAACAGCGCCTCGGCTTCCTGCGTCAGGTCGCGCAGCGGCAATCCCTGACTGCGGTTGAACATCTGGATGAAATGCCGCGCCAGTTCGGGGATGTCCTCGCGCCGCTCTTCCAGCGCCGGCACCGCGATCGGCACGACATTCAGCCGGTCATACAGTTCCTGCCGGAACCGGCCCGCCCGGATTTCGGCGCGAAGGTCGCGGCTGGTCGAGGAAATGACCCGCAGATCCACCCGCACCTTGTCGGTCCCGCCCAGGCGGGCGAATTGCTGTTCGGTCAGCACGCGCAGGATTTTCGACTGCGTGCCCAGGGGCATGTCGGCCACTTCGTCGAAATAGACGATCCCGCCATGCGCCTGTTCCAGCAAGCCCTTTTCCACACCGCGTTCGGGCGTCTCGCGGCCGAACAGCACCTCTTCCATCCGGTCCGGTTCGATCGTGGCCGAGGAAACCGAAATGAACGGCGCATTGGCGCGGTTGGAGTTGGCATGGATATAGCGCGCCGCCAGTTCCTTGCCCGATCCGGCCGGGCCGGTCAGCATGACCCGGCCATTCGATTTCGTGACCTTTTCCAGATTCGACTTCAGCGCCCGGAACGCCGCCGAAGACCCCAGCATGTCAGAAGAGGCCAGATCGCGCCGCCGCAGTTCGGCATTCTCGCGCCGCAGCCGCGAAGTTTCCATCGCCCGGCTGACCACCACCATCAACTGGTCGATGTTGAACGGCTTTTCGATGAAATCATAGGCGCCCTGCTTGATGGCCGCGACCGCGATCTCGATGTTGCCATGGCCCGAGATGATGACCACCGGCACATCGGGGTTATCGCGCTTGACCTTCTTCAGGATATCGATGCCGTCCATCCGGCTGTCCTTCAGCCAGATGTCCAGGATCATCAGGCCAGGAACCTCGGCGTTTATCTCGGCCATGCAGTCGTCGGAATTCGCTGCCATTCGAACGACATAGCCTTCGTCCTTCAGGATTTCGGCGATCAGTTCGCGGATGTCCTTTTCGTCGTCGACGATCAGAATGCTGCTCATTTTCCCTCCTGGGCGCTGGCGGCGCCCGACGCGTCAGCCCCTTCGCCCGGCTTGCGCATCAGGCTCAGGGGAAAGCGGATTTCGGCCATGGCGCCGAAATGTGCACCCGGGCCGAACGGCGGCGCATCGACCAGGCTCAGCGTGCCGCCATGTTCCTCGATGATCTTCTTCACGATCGGCAATCCCAGTCCGGTGCCCTTTTCTCGCGTTGTCACATAGGGCTCGAACAGCCGCGCGCGGTCGGGCGGCAGGCCGATACCGTTGTCGGCGATGCGCAGCGTCATGGTCGTGTCGTCCATTTCCAACGAGACACGGATCACCGGCTGAAAATCCGGACCCGCGCTCTCCTTATATGCTTCAATGGCTTCTCCGGCGTTCTTCAACAGGTTTGTCAGGGCCTGACCGATCATCGTGGCGTCAATGTCCATCATCACCGCCTGGGCCGGCAGGGCCTTTACAAAGCGCACGCCGGGCTGGCCGTTTTCCTGCAGCATCACCGCCGCCCGCACCAGCGCCGTCAGATCGTTCGTGCGCCGATCAGGTTCCGGCATGCGGGCAAAGCGGCTGAATTCATCCACGATGCGGCGCAAGTCGTTGGTCTGGCGCACGATCACATCGGTCAACGCCTCCAGCTCTTCCGGCTCGGCAATCTGCGAGCGGTATTTCCGTTTGATCCGTTCGGCCGACAACTGAATGGGCGTCAGCGGATTCTTGATCTCATGCGCGATGCGCCTTGCCACATCGCCCCAGGCGGCCATCCGCTGCGCGCTGACCAGATCGGTCACATCGTCAAAAGCCACGACCGTGCCCTCCAGCCCGCCATCCTCGTGGCGCCGCTCGCTCATCCGCACCAGCAGACTGGCCAGATGCCCGCGCCGGGTCAGCCGGATGTCCTCCTGGACAACTGACAGAAGGCCACCGCCCAACTTGGTGAAAAGTTGAGAAAATTCCGGAACAACCTGCTCAAGGTCGCGCCCGATCACGCCGCGTTCGTCCAGGTCCAGCATCCGTGCGGCCGACCGGTTGACGAAATCGATCCGCCCCTGGGCGTCCAGTCCGATCACGCCCGCCGTCACGTTGGACAGGACCGAATCGAACAGCCGGCGCTGATCCTCGGTCAGGGCGTGGCTTTCCACCAGAGCATCGCGCTGGCCCTTCAGTTGCCGGGTCATCCGGTTGAACAGCCGTCCCAGCATGGCGATTTCGTCGTCGCCCGCTTCCTCGACGACCTGGACATCCAGGTCGCCCCCGCCCACGCGCTGCGCCGCTGCCGCCAGCCGCCCCACCGGTCGTGACAGCCGCTCGGCGAACCACAGGCCCGCCCAGACCGCCGCCAGAATCAGGATCCCCGCGAAGCCCAGATAGATCAGGCCGAAATTGAACAGGATCCGCCCGCGCTCGCTTTCCAGTTGCTGATACAGCGCCACCGTCTGCTGGGTTTCATCCAGCAGACCAAGGATCGATCCGTCGACCGTGCGCGTCACATAGAGCAGCCGGTTGGGGATGTCCGGCAAGCGCACCAGGGCGCGGAATTCGTTGTTCGGCCAATCCTCGATCAGCACCACCTCGCCAGCTTCGGCCCGGCCGATGTCTTCGGCCGACGGCTGTTCGAAGTCGAACAGATAGCTTTTCTCGCCGCGCGCCCGCAGCACGCCCAGCCCGTCGATCAGATAGACCTCCTTCAGGCCGCGCTGGACCAGACCCTGACCCTGCACCAGCACCGGCCGCAGGTCGCCATCATTCAACAGCCGCGTCTGGCCCGATTGCGCCCGGTCCACGAATTCGGCCAGGGCCCTGGCGTCCTCGGCCAGGGTGTTGCGCTGTTCGCCCTCATAGGCTTGCGCCGCCGACAGCGAGGCACCCACCACCTCACGCACCCGGGTGGAAAACCAGCCCTCGATGCCGATGTTCACCGTCAGCACGCCAAAGACGGCCACCAGCACGGTCGGCACCAGCGCCACGACGGCAAAGGTCGTGGTCAGCCGCAGATGCAGCCGCGACCCTGCGCTCTGGCTGCGCCGGTCCGAGATCATGCGAAACACCCGCGCCACCACCAGGGTCAGCACGATCAGCACATAGACCAGATCGGCCAGCAGGATCAGGCGCAGCGCCGGCGAGGCAGCCCCCTGGCTGAACGGCCCCAGTACCAGAAAGGTCGTGACCGCCAGCAACGGGCCCAGAAAGACCAGGGCAAAGGTCATGCCGGTCTGCATGCGGCGCTGGCGCCGCAAACGGCTCAGCCTGTCTGCCCAGGTCTTGTCGGCCCGAACCGCCAAACGCGCGTTCTCCCCGCGGCGCCTGCCGCCGATTTCTGAACCGGGCGGCATTGTCCACCCGCAACATGAGGTGTCTTTCCGGGCACGCAGCGCCCGGGACACACATTCTGTTGCGGGTTTACATCAGCTTGCGGCGGCGAGTCACGCGGATATCCAGATCGGTGATCTTCTTGCGCAAAGTATTGCGATTGATCCCAAGCAGATCGGCACATTTGGCCTGATTGCCGGCGGTCGCATCCAGCGCGATCTCGATCAGCGGCATTTCCACCTCACGCAGGATCCGGTCATACAGGCCCGGCGGCGGCAACTGGCCGCTGTGCAGATCGAAATAGCGTTTCAGATGCCGTGCCACGCTGGCCGAAAGCCTTTCGCTTTCTGCGGCCCCGGCCCGCGCCGGCTCTACCGCCTGCACCGTGCCAAGCGCGGCCTCCAGCTCGGCCAGGCTGATTTCCGGCTCGGAGGCGGTGACCAGCAACCGTTTCAGCGTGTTTTCCAGCTGCCGCACGTTACCCGGCCAGGCAAAGCTGCGAATCGCCGCCCTGGCATCGGCCGAAAGGCGACGCGCCACGCCCAGCTCGCGCTCGCCCCGGGCCAGGAAATGTTCGGCCAGCAGCGGAATGTCCTCGACCCGTTCGCGCAGGCTGGGCACGGCGATGGTCACCCCGCCCAACCGGTAATAGAGATCCTTGCGCAGCCGCCCCTGCTCCATCCGCTGCGCCAGATCGGCCTGGGCCGTGGCCATCACGCGCGGGGCATGATCGTCTGCCACATCCAGCAGCCGCACCAGCCGCGCCTGGCCATCCTCGTCGAAATCGGCCACCTCCTCGATCAGCAATGTGCCGCCCCGGGCCTTGGCCAGGACGGTCGATATCCCGTCGATCCCCGCCAGATCCGCCGCCTGGGCCACGACAAAGGGCTGGCTGCGCCGATCGGAGAAATCATGGATCGCATGGGCGATCAGTGTCTTGCCGGTGCCGGATTCTCCGGTGATCAGCACGGCCAGATCGGTGTTCATCACCTTGGCCACCAGCCGGTACAGCGCCTGCATCGCCGCCGTGCGGCCCACCAGGGGCAGATCCTCGCCCGGTTCGCGCGGAACAACCACATGCGCGGGCTTGGCAGCCCGGCGTTTCGGGTCCAGCGCCCGGGCCGAGCGTTTCATCAGGTCGGGCAGGTCAAATGGCTTGGGCAGATAGTCGAAGGCCTCCGCCTCGGCCGCCTGGATTGCCGTCATGATCGTGTTCTGCGCCGAAATCACGATCACCGGCAGGCCGGGCCGGATGCGGCCGATCCGCGGCAGCGCCTCGAGCCCGTTGCCATCGGGCATGATCACATCGCTGATCACCAGGTCGCCCTTGCCCTCCTCCACCCAGCGCATCAGCGTCATCAGGCTGGAGGTCGCATGCACCTTGCAGCCCGCCCTGGTGAGGGCCTGGGTCAGGACCGTCCGGATCGTCCGGTCGTCGTCGGCCACAAGAACGGTGCCATCCATCAGCGTTTCTCCTTCGAGTCCTCGGCCCTGTGGCGCGGCGCCATGGCCAGCGACAGGCGAAACACGGTGCGGCCCGGGGCGCTTTCCACCCCGATCCAGCCGCCATGTTCGCCAATGATCTTCGACACCAGTGCCAGCCCCAGCCCGGTGCCGTTTTCCCGGCCCGAGACGAAGGGTTCAAAGATGTCGGCAGCGATGTCGGGCGGAATGCCCGGCCCGTCGTCGATGATCTCCACCTGCAGGGGCAGCGCCAGGCCGCTGCCGTCCTTGCGCCGCAACCGCAGCGACAGATCATAGAACGTCCGCAACCGAATCGTGCCGCCGTTCGGCCCCGATGCCTCGGCCGCGTTCCGGATCAGGTTCAGGAACACCTGCACCAGCTGGTCCGGATCGGCCAGGGTGGCGGGCAGCGAGGGGTCGTAATCCTCGATGAAGGTCATGTGCGCAGCATAGCCCATCTGGGCCGACTTTCGCGCCCGGTCCAGCACGTCGTGGATATTCACCGGCCGCAGATCGGGCGGGCGCACATCGCCGAATTGTTCCACCTGCTCCAGCAGCTTCACGATCCGGCGAGTTTCCTCGACGATCAGATCGGTCAGCGCGCGGTCCTCGGCGCTCAGGTTCATTGCCACCAGTTGCGCCGCACCGGAAATGCCCGCCAGCGGGTTCTTGATCTCATGGGCCAGCATCTCGGCCATGCCGATCGCCGATTTTGCGGCCGAACTGGCGCTGCGCGACCGGCCCAGCCGATCGGCCAAAACGCGGGGCGAGATCAGCATCAGCACCTGATCGGGGGTCTCGTTCAGCTGCGCCATCTGGATGGTCGCCTGGACCGGCGGCCTGTCGCCGGCCGCCACATCGACATCATTGATCGTGAACCCGGCCTCGTTGGCCCGTGCCCGCATCAGCGCATCGTCCAGTGCGGCATCGACCTTCAGGCGCGAGGCCACCGGCTGGCCCTGCAGGCTGCGCGCCGAGGCGTTGAAGAAGGTCTCGGCCGCCGGATTGGCCGCCGCGATCCGCCCGCCCGCATCCACCAGAATCGCCGGCAGGGGCAGCGATGCCCAGATGGCCCCCGGCGATGGCCCGGCATTGCGCGGAGGAACCTGTTTCATGCGGCGACCCTTTCCGGCGGCGGGGCGTCAAAGGCGCGCGCCAGCAGAGCGATCACGCGGGCGGGGTCGTTCTCGACCAGGATCTCCGGTTTCAGGCCCGGATCACCACCGCGATCCAGATACCAGGCCAGGTGCTTCCTGACGCAGCGCCGCCCGAGGTCGGTGCCGTAGAAGCTCAGCGCCGACTGGTAATGCTCGATCACCAGATCGGCCAGGGCGCCGCCGGTCGGCACCACCGGCGCCGGCGTGCCGAACAAGTCGTGGGCGATCTGGCCCGGAACCCAGGGCGCGCCTTCGGCCCCGCGCCCCACCATCACCCCATCGGCCCCCGAGGCTGCCCGCGCCGCCCGCGCGGTCTGCGCATCGACAATGTCGCCATTGGCAATCACCGGGATGCCCACCGCATCCTTCACCGCCCGGATCGCAGCCCAATCGGCGCGCCCCTTGTACAGCTGGTTGCGGGTGCGGCCATGCACCGTCACCATCCGCACACCGGCGCCTTCGGCGGCGCGGGCCAGATCGGGCGCATTCAGACAATCGCTGTCCCAGCCCAGCCGCATCTTCAGCGTCACCGGAATCGAGACCGCCCCCACCACCGCCTCGATCAGCCGCAGCGCCCGGTCCGGCTCGCGCATCAGCGCCGCACCGCAGGCGCCGGTGGTCACCCGTTTTGCCGGGCATCCCATGTTGATGTCGATGATCCGCGCGCCCTGCCCCTCAAGCGCCCTCGCCGCCTCGGCCATCCAGTAGGGCTCGCGGCCGGCCAGCTGCACCGAGGTCGCGGCCTCGCCCAGGCCCAGATCGGCATGTCCCAGGCTGGCCCGGGCGCGCATCTCGGGCAGATCCTGCATCATCTCCTGGCTGGCCACCATTTCGCTGACCACCAGTCCGGCGCCGAACCGCGCCACGATCCGCCGGAATGGCAGATCGGTGATCCCGGCCATCGGGGCCAGGAACACGGGCGGGGTCACTTGGATGGGGCCGATGAAAAGGGTCATTGCTCTCGAACTCCAGGTCTCAGCTAAGCCATGCCGGGCATGGGTCCAAGGAAACGGCAGCGCATATTGCCCGAAAAACCGGCATTGCACAAATTATGGGCAGCATTGCCGGGAAAGCAGGCGGCTGCCGTTTGCCAAGCCCGCGCGCTGCGGTTAGGCAAGGGCATGACCATCGCCGCCATCATCGTCGCCGCCGGTCGCGGCACCCGCATGGGAGAGGGCCTGCCAAAGCAATGGCGGGATCTGGGCGGACAGCCCGTCCTTGCCCACAGCCTGCGCGCCTTTGCCGGGTTGCGCCGGATCCTGGTGATCCATCCCGAAGATCGCGCCCGTGCCGCGGCGTTGGGCATTGCCGGCGTCGAGCTGGTCGAGGGCGGCGCCACCCGCGACGCCAGCGTCCGCGCCGCGCTGGCCTATCTGGAGGGCAGCGACGTCACCGCCGTGCTGATCCATGACGGCGCGCGACCGCTGGTCTCTGCGGCCTGCATCGCCCGTGTCGTGGCAGCCCTGGACCAGTTCTCCGGCGCGGCCCCCGCCCTGGCCGTGACCGATGCATTGTGGACCGGCGGCGCCGGGCTGGTCACGGGCACCCGCGACCGCAGCGGGCTGTATCGTGCCCAGACCCCGCAAGGCTTCCGCTTTCCCGAAATCCTGGCCGCTCACCGCGCCCATCCCGGCGGCGCGGCGGATGACGTCGAGGTCGCCCGCGCCGCCGGGCTTGACGTTGCCATCGTCGAGGGCGAGGAGGAGAACATCAAACTGACCTTCCCCGGCGATTTCGCCCGGGCGCTGAGACATCTGCAGGGCCGCATGGATATCCGACTGGGCAATGGCTATGACGTTCATGCCTTTACCGAGGGCGATCATGTCTGGCTATGCGGCGTGAAGATTCCGCATACCGCCGGGCTTCTGGGCCATTCCGACGCCGATGTTGCGCTGCACGCCCTGGCCGACGCGATCTATGGCGCGCTGGCCGAAGGCGACATCGGCCGCCACTTCCCGCCGTCCGAACCCGAGTGGCGCGGCAAGGCCAGCGCGCATTTCCTGCGCCACGCCGTCGATCTGGCCGCCGCCAGAGGGTATCGCATCGGCAATGTCGACGTGACGATCATCGCCGAACGGCCCAGGGTCGGCCCGCATGTCGCCGCGATGCAGGCGGTGCTGGCGCCGATCCTGGGCATCGCGGCCGACCGGATCTCGGTCAAGGCCACCACGTCCGAGAAACTGGGCTTCGTGGGCCGCGAGGAGGGGATCGAGGCATTTGCCTCGGCCCTGCTGATCGCAGGATGACGCGGCTGATCGTCTTGTTCTTCGGCGTGGGCCTGATGCGCCCAGCCCCCGGCACCTGGGGGTCGCTGGCCGCGCTGATCCTGGGCATGGGTATCGTGCACTGGATGGGCTTCTGGGCGCTGGCGCTGGCCACGGCCCTGGCCACCGTGCTGGGCCTGTGGGCCTGCGACGTCGAACTGGCTGGCCGTCCGGGCGAGGACCCGGGCGAGTTCGTGATCGACGAAGTCGCAGGCCAGTGGCTGGCCCTGCTGTTTCCCGCCGCGGGTTTCACCTTTGCCCCCGCGGCCGCAGCCAGCGTTGCGGCGCATGGTGGCTGGCTGCCCTGGCCGGCCTGGGTTTTTCCCCTTGCCCTGTTCCGCCTGTTCGACATCTGGAAACCCGGACCGGTCGGCCGGGCCGACCGGCGTGGCGATGCGATGGGCGTCATGCTGGACGACCTCTGGGCCGGGCTGCTGGCCGGCGGCGCCACGGTGATCCTGGCCGCGCTTTACCACATCCCGCTGCTGTTTCTGAAACCATGACCCCCGCCGGGATCCTGCAAGCCGCCCGCTTCCGGGGCTTTCGCATTGCGACGGCGGAAAGCTGCACCGGCGGCATGGTCGCGGCTGCCCTGACCGACATCCCCGGATCCTCCGACGTGTTCGACCGCGGCTTCGTCACCTACTCCAACGCCGCCAAGACCGAAATGCTGGGTGTGCACCAGGAAACCCTGGCGGCCCATGGCGCGGTCAGCGAGCCGGTCGCGGTGGAAATGGCCGAGGGCGCCCTGGCCCGGTCACATGCCGATGTCGCGGTGGCGATCACGGGCATTGCCGGCCCCGGCGGCTCCGAACGCAAGCCCGAGGGCCGGGTCTGCTTTGCCCTGGCGCGCAAAGGCCACCCCACCCGGGCCGAAACCATCGACTTCGGCGCCCGCGGCCGCGCCGCCGTGCGCAGCGCCGCGCGCGACCACGCGCTGCTCCTGCTGAGCCAGGCGTTGCAGTGATACCGGATCTGCCCTGATCGAGGCGATTCACGGGATTTTCCGCCCAGTATTCAGGCAGATTGCAAACTGCGCACCTTTTGGGCGGGGTTTTCCCGCCTCGCCGCTTTTCCCGGCAACCGAATCCCGGCACTCCCCCGCCGACGCCCGGGGAGGAACCGATGAACGCTGCCGACACCGCCTTTATCCTGATCGCCACCGCGCTGGTGCTGTTCATGACCCTGCCGGGGCTGGCGATGTTCTACGGAGGCCTGGTGCGGGCACGAAACCTGCTGTCGGTCTTCACCCATTGTTTCGCCATCGCCGCCGTCATTTCGGTGTTCTGGCTGGTCTGCGGCTATTCGCTGGCCTTCGATGGCACCGCGCCCTGGCTGGGCGGCACGTCGCGCCTGTTCCTGAATGGGGTGAGCGCCGACAGCCTGCGCGGCAACCTGCCCGAAGTGCTGTTCTTTGCCTATCAGATGACCTTTGCCATCATCACGCCCGCCTTGATCGTCGGCGCCTATGCAGAGCGGGTGGGTTTCGGCTTCGTTCTCCTCTTTTCGCTGCTCTGGACGCTTCTGGTCTATGTGCCCGTCGCGCACTGGATCTGGGGCGGCGGGATCATGGCCGACGGCGGGATCTTCGGCGCCGTCGGCACCAGGGATTTCGCGGGCGGCATCGTGGTGCATGAAACGGCGGGGCTGGCGGCGCTGCTGGTCGCCATGGCGATCGGCCCGCGCCGCCACCGCAGCACCCCGCCGCATTCGCCGGGTCTGGTGATGATGGGCGCGGGCCTGCTGTGGGTCGGCTGGTTCGGCTTCAACGGCGGCTCGGCGCTGGCGGCCAACGGCCAGGCCGCCATGGCAATCACCGTCACGCATCTATCGGCATCGGCCGCCGCGATTTCCTGGGCGGTGTGGGAGCGGATCAAGTTCGGCCGGGTCTCGACCATCGGCATTGTCACCGGCACGGTGGCGGGCCTCGCGGCGATCACGCCCGCTGCGGGCTATGTCGGGCCGCCGGCGGCCCTGGTGATCGGTGGCATCGCCGGGATCCTCTGCCAGGAAGCGGTCGTTCTGGTGAAGGGCCGGCTGCGGATCGACGACACGCTGGATGTGTTTGGCGTGCATGGCGTGGGCGGCATCTTCGGCACCGTCATGGTCGCGGTCTTTGGCGGCGGGGCCTGGGGCGCGCAACTGGGCGCGCTGGCGGCAGTGGGCATCTGGACCCTGGTTGTCACCTGGGTGCTGATCCGGGCCGTCGGCCTGGTGACCCCCCTGCGGGTGGATGCCGAGACCGAGACCAACGGCCTCGACCTTTCGGTCCATGGCGAGCGGGCCTATGAAATGAATTCCTAGCGCGCCACCTGCGCGCGCCCCGCGAGGCGAGGACCGCGGGGCGACAACCGCGGAGCAGACGGGGGCGCCGCCCATGCCCTGGATCATGCCCCGCGAGCCGGTGAAGTGCCGTTGCCGGGCCTGCCACCGATCCAGCCCCGGCCCGGACCGATGGGTGGAAAGCCGCCTCGTCTAACCGTAGAGCTGCTTGGCCCGCGCTTCGAAAGCCCGCACCACGCGGCGCATCGCCTCGTCGAAAACCAGGCCGATCACCCTGGCCAGGATCGCATTCCTGAACTCGAAGTCCACGTCGAACACCACCTGGGCGCCGCCCTGCGGTGCGGGCTGGATCGACCAGACCGATCTCAGATGCTTGAACGGCCCGTCCAGATATTCCGTCAGGATCCGGCCCTGCCCCGGCAACAGCGTCACCCGGCTGCCGAACCGTTCGCGGAACACCTTGAAGCTGATCACCAGATCCGCCTCCATCACCTCGCCTCCCTCGACGGGCCGGCGCGACCGGATTCGCGCCGCCGCCGTCCAGGGCAGGAATTCGGGGTATTTCGCCACATCCGCCACCAGATCGAAGATCTGGGACGGCTGATAGGGCAGATGGCGTTCCTCGTGATGGCTGGGCACACGACCACTCCTCGTGACTTGCGCGCCGGTATTGAGTAGCAAGAGCCGGAAAATCAAGAGGACATCATGCCAACCCGCCCCTATGTGATCGACCAGATGATTTCGGCCAAGTCCATCGCCGCCCGGGTCGAGGAGCTGGCCGCCGAGATCACCGCCCATTTCCGGGGCACCGACAAGCTGATCGTCGTCGGATTGCTGCGCGGGTCTTTCGTGTTCATCGCCGATCTGGTGCGCGAAATCGATCTGCCGGTCGAAGTGGATTTCATGGAGGCCTCGTCCTACGGCGATGCGATGCATTCCAGCCGCGAGGTCCGCATCCTCAAGGATTTGCGCGGGGAAATTGCCGGCCGTGACGTGCTGGTCGTCGAGGATATCGTCGACACCGGCTTCACCCTGCACCACGTCAGGAACCTGCTGGCCAGCCGCGAACCGAAACGGCTGGAAGTCTGCGCCCTTCTGGACAAGCCGACCCGTCGCGAAGTGCCGGTCAAGGCCACCTGGACCGGATTCGAAATCCCCGATGAATTCGTCGTGGGCTATGGCATCGACTTCGCCCAGCGCAACCGCAACCTGCCCTATATCGGCAAGGTCAGGTTCACCGCGTGATGGAACCGTTCCGCTGGTTTCTTCGGATGGCGCGCTGGGCGCATCGCCCGCCTTCGCAGCGGATGGTGATTCTGGTGATCGCGGTGATCGCGCTGAGCCTGGGGCTGGCCGGGCTGCAACGCCTGGGGCTCTGGCCCGACTGGCTGCGGGTCAACGGCCGGATGCCGATCAAAATCCGCTGAACAGACCGCCAGTTGCCGATCCATCGGACCAAAGGCGCTTCCCTCGCCCGGCCATCCCGCTAGGCTGCGGCGATGCCTGCCGAATTCGGTTTCCTGAGGATACCCATGCGCCGCCTGATCCTTGTCCTCGTTGCCCTGGCCGTGCCGGGCCTGGGCGGATTTTATGTGCTGACCGCGCCCCAGCCGGTGGACATCAACCGCTTTGCCGGGCTGACGCCAGATGCCCGGCATGGCGAACAGGTGTTCTGGGCGGCAGGCTGCGCCTCCTGCCACGCGGCACCGGGGGCGAGCGGCGAGGCGGCGCTGGTCCTCTCGGGCGGGCGCAGCCTTGCCACGGCCTTTGGCACCTTCATCGCCCCCAACATCTCGCCCGATCCCCAGGCCGGAATCGGCGGCTGGGATCTGCCGGACTTTGCCAATGCCGTCATGGCGGGGATCACGCCGCAGGGCGCGCATGAATATCCCTCGATGCCCTATGCGGCCTATGCCAAGATGCAGCCACAGGATCTGGTGGACCTGAAGGCCTTCATGGATGGGTTGCCGCCCTCGGCCCAGGAAAATCCGGATCACCGGCTGGCCCTGCCCTTCCGCCTGCGCCTGTTGCTGGGCGGCTGGAAGTTTCTGTATTTCAGGCAGATGTGGGCCATGGACGGCGAGATGTCGGTCGCCGAGGACCGTGGCCGCTATCTGGCCGAGGCCCTGGCGCATTGCGGCGAATGCCATACGCCACGCAACGCGCTGGGCGGGCTGGACATGTCGAAATGGCTGGCGGGCGCACCGATGCCGGATGGCAAGGGCAAGGTGCCGAACATCACGCCCGCCCGGCTGAACTGGTCCGGGGAGGAGATCTTCACCTACCTGACCACCGGCGCCACCCCGGATTTCGACTTCGCCGCCGGCGCCATGGCCGAGGTGGTCACCAATTTGTCGCACTTGCCGGCAGCCGATGTGCAGGCCATCGTGGCCTATCTGAAATCGGTGCCGCCAAGGCCGTGAGAGTTCGGTCCCATGATCCTGATCGGTCAGTATGACAGCCCGTTTGTCCGCCGCGTCGGCATTGCGCTGCGCCTCTATGGACTGCCCTTCGAACACCGGCCCTGGTCGGTGTTCGGCGATGCCGACGCGATCCGGGCGCTGAACCCGCTGATGCGGGTGCCGACGCTGGTTCTGGATGACGGCTTCGTGCTGACCGACAGCCACATGATCCTGGACCATCTCGACGGCCTGGTGCCCGAGGCCGCGGCGCTGTTCCCTCGGGCCGAACCCGCCCGCCATCGCGTGCTGAAGATCACCACCCTGGCCACCGGTCTGGCCGAAAAGGCGGTCAGCCTGTTTTACGAGCGCCGCCTGCACGACGTGACCTCGCCGGTCTGGGAGGCACGCTGCGCCCTGCAGATCGGCTCGGTTCTGGACGCGCTGGAAGGGGATCTGGCCGCGCGCACCGGACCTTTCTGGTTCGATGCCCTGACCCATGCCGACATCGCCTGCGCCTGTGCGCTGCGATTCGTTCAGGCAGCGCATCCGGGCCTGTGGACGGCGCAGCGTCATCCCCGCCTGGCGAAGCATGCCGCCATGATGGAGCAGACCGCCGCGTTTTCCGAGATCCATCAGGAATTCAACGCCCCGGCCGGGGCGACTTCCCGCCAGAGCCCCTGAATGCCCGCAAGGCCGTCGCGCCGGGAGGGCTGTCTGCCCTCCCGGACCCTCCCGAGGATATTTGGGGCAAGATGAAAGCCGTCAGGCGCGGCCCAGTCTTTGCAGCCGGTTGGTCCGCAGCCGGGCGAAATCATCGCCGGCGTGATAGGAGGACCGGGTGAGCGGCGTGGCCGAAACCATCAGGAACCCCTTGCCCCAGGCGGCGGCTTCGTAGCTCTTGAATTCCTCGGGCGTCACGAACCGGTCGACACGGTGGTGTTTGGGCGTGGGTTGCAGATACTGCCCGATGGTCAGGAAATCGACATCGGCGCTGCGCATGTCGTCCATCACCTGAAGGACACCCTGCCGGTCCTCGCCGAGGCCGACCATGATGCCCGATTTGGTGAACAGGGTCGGGTCCAGTTCCTTGACCTTCTGCAGCAGGCGAAGGCTGTGGAAATAGCGCGCGCCGGGGCGCACCGAGGGATAGAGGCCGGGCACGGTCTCGAGGTTGTGGTTGAACACGTCGGGCCGGGCCTCGACCACCTTTTCCAGCGCCTCTGGCGGGCATTTCAGGAAATCCGGGGTCAGCACCTCGATCGTCGTGCCGGGGCTGCGGTGCCGGATCGCGCGGATCGTCATGGCGAAATGTTCCGCCCCGCCATCCGCCAGATCGTCACGGTCGACCGAAGTCACCACGACATGCTTCAGCCCCAGCTGTTCCACCGCATGGGCCACGCGGCCCGGTTCGAACGTGTCGAGATCCCGGGGCTTGCCGGTGGCGATGTTGCAGAACGAACAGCCACGGGTGCAGATGTCGCCCATGATCATCATCGTGGCGTGGCCCGCGCTCCAGCATTCGCCGACGTTCGGGCAGCCTGCCTCTTCGCAGACCGTCACCAGCTTCTTTTCGCGCAGGATGTCGCGCGTGGCCTTGTAGCCCGCGCTTGTCGGCGCCCTGACGCGGATCCAGTCCGGCTTCTTCGGCTGGGCCTGATCCGGCCGGTGCGCCTTTTCCGGATGACGCTCGGACGGCAGCTTGAGATCGCGCAACGGTTTTCCCCTGACCCATGAGGTTGGTTCCACATACTGCGCGCGGCGGTCCGACGCAACAAAGCCTGGCGGCCGCGCGGCGCATTGCCTCCATGCAGGGGATGCAAGCCTGCGCCCGCCCTGCGCCTGCGCGGCCCTGGCTCCGACGCGCCCAGGCCGCGGCGCCAGAGCGGCGCCTGCCCGCTCGTCCGCCCACCTAGCCGATCAGCGGGCCGGACCGGCCATAGGTGTCGTCGTAATGCCGGCGCAGATAGGTCAGGGCGACGCGCAGCAGTTCCTTGCCGGATCGCGCGGTCAGGCCCAGCCGCATTTCGGCGGTTTCGATTCCGTGCAGGTGGCAACAGACCAGCAGCACCAGATCATCCAGAGATC
>JAKALB010000169.1 GCA_021813365.1 Pseudomonadota bacterium
GTCGTCCTGGCGCTGTTTCTCTATGTCGGTGTCGAGATCGGCCTGTCGAACTGGATCGCGCAGTATTTCGTCGTGGTCTTTGCCTATCCGGTGGCCGACAGCGCGCTCTTGGTGTCGCTGTTCTGGGCCGGGCTGCTGGCCGGGCGCTTCGGCGTGCCGATGTTCTATCGCGGCAACCGGCAGGATCTGACCCTGCTGGGCACCTCGGCGCTGGCCACGCTGTCGATCATCGGGCTGTGTCTGCTGGGCCTGGTCCCGCCGGGACCGGTCGTCCTGGCGCTGGCGCTGGGGCTGGTGGCGCTTTCGGGGCTTGGCTGTTCGATCTATTATCCCGAGGTCATCACCCTGCTGGGCCAGGTCTTTCCCCGGGCGCAAAGCCAGGCGATCGCCTTTGCCGCCACCGGCGGCGGGGTTGGGGCCTTCGTGTTTCCGTTCCTGATGTCGGCCCTGGCGCAAGGCTGGGGCCTGTCGCTGGGCTTTGCCACCTATGCCGTGTTCGGCACCGCCATGACCGCGGCCGCGCTGGGTCTGATCCGGTCGGCCAGGCACGACAGGCCGCCTGGCGCCGTGTCTCAGCCCTGACAGGCGAGTTCGGCCTGCTGGCCGAAGACGGTGTAGCGCTGCCAGAAGGCATTGGCCGAGGCCGAGGTCTTGACCCGCACCGCCTCGGCGCGGTTCGGGTCGGCAAAGAATCTGGCCACCAGGCGCTGATCGGCGGCAGAGAGGGTGATGTCGGCCACCTTCTGCACGCAAGAGCACAAGGCCCGCTCCGCCCCCGCCCGGTTCGAGGCGAGGCAGGCCTGTTCGATGGGCCCGGCATGGGCGGCGCCCGTCACCATGGCCAGTCCCAGGGCGATCCACCCCATCCGGCCGACCCGCATCTTCCGCATTCGCTGCTCCGTGGCTGGCCGGGCGCAAGGGCCGGTCGGTTGCCTTCGCCCGGGAATATCGCCAGATTCGAAACAGTTTTCAACCCTGCCGGGCCATCGCGCCCTGGCGGCACGGTCATCGCCCCACCAGCCCCCGCAACATCTGCGTCCGGATTGCGCCCGGATGACGGGGCCTGCGCCTTGCCTTCCGGTCCCCCTTTCCCGACCCTCTGCCTTCCGGTAAGAGGCAGGCCATGACCGAGCTTTCCCAGATCCGCAACTTCTCGATCGTGGCCCATATCGACCACGGCAAATCCACCCTGGCCGATCGCCTGATCCAGGCGACCGGCACGGTCGCCGACCGCGACATGAAGGAACAGCTGCTGGACAGCATGGATATCGAGCGCGAGCGCGGCATCACCATCAAGGCCAACACCGTCCGGCTGAACTACCGCGCCCGCGACGGGCGGGATTACATCCTGAACCTGATCGACACCCCCGGCCACGTCGACTTCGCCTATGAGGTCAGCCGCTCGATGCGCGCCGTCGAGGGCTCGCTTCTGGTGGTGGATGCCAGCCAGGGCGTGGAAGCCCAGACCCTGGCCAATGTCTATCAGGCGCTGGACGCGGGCCACGAAATCGTGCCCGTCCTGAACAAGATCGACCTGCCGGCCGCCGAACCCGACCGCGTGCGCGCCCAGATCGAGGATGTGATCGGCCTTGACGCCAGTGACGCGGTGCTCATCTCGGCCAAGTCCGGCCTCGGCATTCCCGATGTGCTGGAGGCGATCGTCACCCGCCTTCCTGCCCCCAGGGGCGACCGCAACGCGCCGCTGAAGGCCATGCTGGTCGACAGCTGGTATGATGCCTATCTGGGTGTCGTCGTCATGATCCGTGTCGTCGACGGTGTGATCCGCCGCGGCGACCGCATTCGGATGATGGCCACCAATGCCGCCTATGGCATCGACAAGCTGGCTGTCCTGCGGCCGCAGATGGTGGACATCGACGAGCTCGGTCCGGGCGAAATCGGCATCTTCACCGCCCAGATCAAGCAGGTCCGTGACACCAGGGTCGGCGACACCGTCACCCATGAACGCAAACCCTGCGCCGAGCCGCTGCCGGGCTTCAAGCCCAGTCAGCCGGTGGTGTTCTGCGGCCTGTTTCCGGTCGATGCCGCCCAGTTCGAAGACCTGCGCGATGCGATCGAGAAGCTTTCGCTGAACGACGCCAGCTTCTCGACCGAAATGGAAACTTCCGCCGCCCTGGGCTTCGGCTTCCGTTGCGGCTTTCTGGGCCTCCTGCACCTGGAAGTCATCCGCGACCGCCTGGAGCGCGAATACAACCTCGACCTGATCACCACCGCGCCTTCGGTGGTGTTCCACCTCTACATGAAGGATGGCGAGGTGCGCCCGCTGCACAACCCCGCCGACATGCCCGACCTGACATTCGTCGACCATATCGAAGAGCCGCGGATCAAGGCCACGATCCTGGTCCCCGACCAGTATCTGGGCGACATCATCAAGCTCTGCCAGGAACGCCGCGGCATCCAGCTGGACCTCAGCTATGCCGGCAGCCGCGCGATGGTCGTCTATGACCTGCCGCTGGCCGAGGTGGTGTTCGATTTCTACGACCGGCTGAAATCGGTCAGTCAGGGTTATGCCAGCTTCGATTATGTCCTGTCGGAATACCGCGAGGATTCCCTGGTCAAGATGTCGATCCTGGTAAACGAGGAACCGGTTGACGCGCTTTCGATGATGGTCCACCGCGACCGCGCCGAACTGCGCGGCCGGGCCATGGTGGAAAAGCTGAAAGAGCTGATCCCCCGCCACATGTTCAAGATCCCGATCCAGGCGGCGAT
Organism: Pseudomonadota bacterium; assembly: GCA_021813365.1. Taxonomy (GTDB): domain Bacteria; phylum Pseudomonadota; class Alphaproteobacteria; order Rhodobacterales; family Rhodobacteraceae; genus Stagnihabitans. The sequence continues at coordinate 2,728 of JAKALB010000169.1, forward strand.
CGGCGGCCGCGTGATCGCGCGCGAGACGCTGTCGGCGATGCGCAAGGACGTGACCGCCAAATGCTATGGCGGGGATGCCACGCGCAAGCGCAAGCTGCTGGACAAGCAGAAAGAAGGCAAGAAGCGGATGCGCCAGTTCGGCAAGGTCGAGATCCCGCAGGAGGCTTTCATCTCGGCGCTGAAGATGGACAGCTAGCCGCGTGGCCAAGCGCGGATCGGGTCCAGCCCGGGTCAGGCAGCGATCGACAGTGTCCGGCCCGATGCGATCGGACCGTTCGGCGCCCCGCCATTGGCCGAAGCATCTGGTCATCGCGCCTTGCCACCCGCGGTTCCGGCGGGAAGCGGTCTACAGACGGTCTTGCGATGGAGGCTGCCCGCCGTTCGGGCGGGCGATTGCGCATCGCGCCCAATTTGACCGGCCACAGGCCGATTTGACCCGCGTCAAATCGGGCCGCGACTGCCCACTCGGGGGCTTGGGCCGCGCCGCGGGCGCGACGGTCCCCCTCGAACCCGGCAGGCGCGTGACCGCGCCATCCCGGCCCGCGGCCTGGGCCGCGGGCGTTCGGCCCTGAAAACGCCCCACTGGAGCGTTTTCACCCGGGGCAAGCCCAGGGTCGGGCCTCACCCCAGGCAGGCCTGCCCCGATTTCCCGACCCCCGCGCCCGGCCCGACATCCCTTGGCCGGCCCAGCGTGCCGCGCCCACCCCGTAGGTCGGGGGATATCCCCGACTCCCGCCCAAAGCCCCGCCAGGGGAGCAAGCCAAGGGCCTCCTCAAGGGCCCCTCCGGGCGGAATCATGATTACCACTCCCCTAACGAAAATCACGATTGCTCATGAAATCAATGCGTTAAGAAAATGACCACGCGTGGGGAACCCCTCTCACACTCCCGCCTCACACCCCGCTCACACCCTTGACGCGAGCCACCCAATCCCGGCACACTCCTGACATGCATCGGGCCCTCCTCTCGCTTCTGCTCCTCGCCGCCTGCGCGGCCTCTCCCGCCCCGAACATGTGGGGCGCCCAGTCAAGGGATGTCACGGTGGACGGCCGGGCCTACACCGTCTGGTGGACCACCGAGGAATTCGAGGTCATCCGCCACGGCTGGGCCGGTTCGGGCGAACATCAGCAGATCCGCACCACCATGCTGGCCCTGGTGCCCCAGGTGACCGGTTGCCGGATGCAGGAAGCCTCGGTGACCGGCGACAGCGGAGAGATCCACGGCCGGCTCACTTGCTGAGAATCAGCACCTTGCCGGCGTAGGCCCCCGCCGCGACGAACATGATGCCCCAGAACGGCTCGCCACCGATGAACTCGAAGCCACCCCAGCCCAGCGGAGCCAGCGTGACCAGCCAGCGCACCCAGGCGCGGGCAAACATCGGGTGCTCGGGGTCCAGGAACGGACGGCGTTTCTGCGGCATCCGGGCAAGATAGACGCGCCGGGCGGCGGCCACAAGCCGTCGCTCGCCCGAGCTGCAAGACAGGCCGGCCGCTTCCTGCCATACTGCGGGCAGGAGGGACCGACATGACCGACATCACATCCGACTTCGCGGGACAGACCGTCATCACCACCTTCGAGATGACGCCGGCCACGGCGCACGAGCTGATGGAGGCGCTGCAACAGGCCTTTGCCGAGGTCATCCGCCACCAGCCCGGCTTCATCAGCGCCAGCCTGCACATGAACGACGCGATGACACGGATCTGCAACTATTCGCAATGGCAGCGGCGCGAGGATTACCAGGCGATGCTGCGCACCCCCGAGATGCGCGCCCGCAACCGCAGCATCAACGCGCTGTGCAAGGGTTTCGAGCCGGTGATGTATGATGTGATCGCCGTGATCCGCTAGTATGCGTGCCGGGCGTGACGCGCGGCGCGTGACCAGGCTGCGCCGATCATCGCCCGTGACCGCTGTCGCGCCTGGGCGCAGGATTTTCCCGAAAACGCCGAACCGGGCGGATTGATCCGGGATGTCGGACCGGGCGAACCGTGGCCAGACAGCGGGGCCTAGCCTTTCCAGCGTCTCGCCTTGCCGCCGCGTTGCCCGGCCCGCCCGCCCGAGGAACGGCCCGCGCGCGACACCGCTTCCTCTGCCGCGTCTTCGATCACGCTCTGCCGGGCCAGCGGATCGTCGGCCACGGCCAGTTCCACCGCTTCAAGCCGCCTGATCTCGTCGCGAAGGCGAGCGGCCTCTTCGAACTCCAGGTTCTCGGCGGCCTTGCGCATCCGGGCGCGCAGGGCGTCCAGATGGGCCGCCAGATTCTGGCCCACCATCGGCCTTTCGACCCTGGCCGTGACCCGGCTCTGGTCGGTATCGCCCTGGAACAGGCCGGCCATCACGTCCTCGACGTTCTTTCTGATCGTCGTGGGGGTGATGCCATGCGCCTCGTTATAGGCCATCTGCTTGGCGCGGCGGCGGTCGGTTTCGGCGATGGCACGTTCCATGCTGCCTGTGATGCGGTCGGCATACATGATCACCCGGCCCTCGACGTTGCGCGCGGCGCGGCCGATGGTCTGGATCAGCGAGGTTTCCGACCGCAGGAAGCCTTCCTTGTCGGCATCCAGGATCGCCACCAGCCCGCATTCGGGAATGTCCAGGCCCTCGCGCAGCAGGTTGATCCCCACCAGCACATCGAAGGCGCCCAGCCGCAGGTCACGCAGGATTTCGATGCGTTCGAGCGTGTCGATGTCGGAATGCATGTAACGGACGCGAATACCCTGTTCGTGCAGGTAATCGGTCAGATCCTCGGCCATGCGCTTGGTCAGTGTGGTGACCAGGGTGCGATAGCCGGCGGCGGCCACCTTGCGCACCTCATCCAGCAGATCGTCGACCTGCATTTCGACGGGTCGGATTTCGACCTGCGGATCGATCAGCCCGGTGGGGCGGATCACCTGTTCGGTAAA
>JAKALB010000031.1 GCA_021813365.1 Pseudomonadota bacterium
GAACATGCCCGGCCCTGGCCAATCTGGGCTGAGAATCCTCTCCCTTTTGCCGCAAAGCCCGGGCAGACTGGGGGCATGAGGCAGGAAACCATTCTGGAACCCGATTCCGCGGCCGGCGGAGGGCTACGGCCCTTTCGGCGCCGGGTGTTCTATATTCCGGGGTATGACCCGTTTCCGCCGCGGCGCTATCGAGAACTCTACCGGGCCGAAGGCGCGGCTCAGGCACGGATTTCCGGCTATGACCTGACGCTGCGGCCCCGGGCGGTGAAGGGCGGCTATGGCTGGTCTGTCTCGGCGCGGATCGGCCGTCCGGTTCTGGCCGAGATCGAGGTTCTGGTCTGGACCGACCTGGTGCGCAGCAGCATGGATCAGGGCATTGCCGCGACCTATCTGCAGCTTGTCCGCACGGCCTGGGCCTACCTGGGATCTGGCGCGCTGATCCGGCTGGCGGGTCTGCGCAAGGGGCCGACGATGGCGGCCCTGTATCCCGTGGCTGCGTTGCTGGTTCAGGCCATGGTCGCGGGGCTGCTGGCCTGGGGCATCGGCGCGGCCCTGGCGCAGGTTCATCCGGTGCTGGGCTGGCTGGCAGCGCCTCTTGTCGTCTGGGCCACACTCTGGGCGTTTCGCCGCCAGGATCACCGCCTGTTCGCCTATTACCTGATGCATGATTATGCCTATTCGGCGGCCGGGGGTGGTGCCAATCCGCCCGAACTGGAGGCGCGGATGGCCGCGTTCACCGACCGCATCCGCGCCGCGCTGTCCGAGGATCTGGACGAGGTTCTGGTGGTCGGCCATTCTTCGGGTGCGCATATCGGCGTGTCGGTGCTGGCGGACCTGACGCGCGCCGGCCTGCCCCCGGGTGCCCCGGCCCTGGGGTTCCTGAGCCTTGGCCAGGTGGTGCCGATGGTCAGCTTCCTGCCCGGGGCGCGGCGGCTCAGGGCCGATCTGGCCTGGCTGTCGGCCTGCCGCGGTCTCACCTGGGTCGATGTGACGGCCCCTGGCGACGGCTGCGCCTTTGCGCTCTGCGATCCGGTGGCGGTGACCGGGGTGGCGCCGCCGGACCAGATATGGCCGCTGGTGATTTCGGCCGCCTTCACCCGGACCCTTGCCCCGGAAACCTGGGCCAGACTGCGCTGGCGCTTCTTCCGCCTGCATTTCCAGTATCTCTGCGCTTTCGATCGACCGGCCGATTACGACTATTTCCAGATCACCGCCGGGCCCCTGACCCTGGCCGAGCGCTACCGGGGCCGGGCGCCCTCGAAAAGCCGGATCAGCCGGGCTGTCTCGGGATACACCGACACATGATCCCGCCAAAGCCCCTGGCCCGCGCCGATCGCGTTTCGCTGCTGACCTATCTGCGCCTGTTCCGGCAGGACATTCTTTCGGCCCAGCCCGCCCGGCTTTATCGCGCCTGGATGGCCGAATTCCGCACGCCTTTCTTCCATTCCTTCCTGGTCAACGACCCCGCGCTGATCACCCAGGTGCTTTGCGACCGGCCCGACGACTTTCCGAAATCCAACCGCATCCGCGAAGGCCTGGCTCCCTTGCTGGGCAATTCGGTCTTCGTGACGAACGGCGAGGTCTGGAAGCGCCAGCGTCGCATCATCGACCCGGCCTTCGAAGGCGGCCGCCTGCGCGACACCTATCCGGCGATGCTGGCCGCCGCCCAGGCCGCCGTGGCCCGCCTGCCCGAGGGACAGGTGGAGATCGAAGAGCAGGCATCGCACGCTGCTGCCGACGTCATCTTCCGCACCCTGTTCTCGATTCCGATCGAACATGCGACCGCGATCCAGGTCTTTCATGAATTTCGCCGCTATCAACGCAGCCAGCCGATCCTGAACCTTGCCGCCTTCCTGCCGCTGCCGCGCTGGTTTCCACGCCTGCACCGGAGCGAGACGAAGCGCTCGGCCCGGATCATCCGCGACCTGATCACCCGCCTGACCCGCGACCGCGCCGACGAGATTGCTGCGGGCACCGCGCCCGACGATCTGGCGACCAAGATCCTGACGCAGCCCGACCCGCTGACCGGCCAGCGATTCGACGCGGACGAAATGGTGGATCAGGTGGCGATCTTCTTCCTGGCGGGGCACGAAACCTCGGCCTCGGCGCTGGCCTGGTCGCTTTTGATGCTGGCCCTTGCCCCCGAAATCCAGGACCGGCTGGCCGCCGAAGTGGCCGGCCTGCCCGAAGCCCCCGATTTCTCGGACATCGCGCGCCTGCGCCTGACCCGCGATGTTTTCCGCGAAACGCTGCGGCTCTATCCGCCCGTGCCGATGATGGTGCGCGAGGCCGCCTGCCCGGTGCATTTCCGCGGGCGCCCGGTGCCCAGGGGTGCGCAGATCGTGCTGTCGCCCTGGCACCTGCAACGCCACGAGCGGCTTTGGCCCGATCCCGACGCATTCGACCCCGACCGCTGGACCCGCGATGACAACCGCCAACCCGCCCGCGCCGCCTGGATGCCCTTTTCCGCCGGCCCACGGGTCTGCACCGGCGCGGGTTTTGCCATGATTGAAGGCCCGCTCCTGCTGGCTCTGCTGGTCAGGCACTTCCGCTTTGCCCCGGTCCCGGACGCGGATTATACCCCCGTGGCCCACCTGACCGTGCGGGGCAGGCGGGGCCTCCCATTGATCGTCACGCGGCGCTGACCCGCTGCCGGCCTGCGGCTCAGGCCTCGTCGCTCCCATCCGCCGAATTGCCGAAATGCGAGAATCGATAGGGCGAAACCCCGTATTTCTTGCGAAATGACTTGGAGAAATGCGATGTCGAGGCATAGCCGCAGGCCACGGCAACCTCGGTCACCGTCATGTCGGTTTCCGCCAGCAACGTCCGGCCGCGCTGCAAGCGCATGTCATTCATGAAGCCCACCGGCGTCACGTCGAGATAGCGCTTGAACAGCCGCTCGATCTGCCGGCGCGACAGGTTCAGATGCGCGGCGCAGGCATCCAGATCGAAGCCCTCCTCGATCCGCGCCTCCATATAGGCGGCGGCTTGCAGCAGCTTGTCGTGCCGTGTGCCAAGCCGTGCCGCCAGCGAGGTGGTCTGGTGGTCGTCCTGTTGCCGGCGCTGGGTCAGCAGGCACATGTTCATGACCTCCTGGCTGAGCTTGGCGCCATGACGATCGTGGATCAGCTGCAGCATCAGGTCGGCCGCCGCCACCCCGCCGGCGCAGGTCACCACCCGGTCCTCGATGGTAAAGACCTGCCGTGCCGGCTCCAACCCCGGATGGCTTTCGGCAAAGCCCTCGATATTTTCCCAATGCAGGGTAAAGCGGCGCCCTTTCAGGATACCCGCCTTGGCCAGGGCGTAGGCCCCGGTGCACAGGCCCCCCACCGTGCGTCCGCGCCGCCAAAGGCCCCGGATCCAGTCCGCCAGCGCCGCCGAGGCCTTGCCTTCCGGCTCCACCCCCGAGACGACAAAGACCAGGCCCTGCGGTTCCACCTGATCCCAGCGGCCATCCACCATGACCCTGATGCCATTGGAACAGGCGACCGGCTGGCCGTCGTCCGACAGCACGGTCCAGCGAAACAGCATCCGGCCTGTCAACTGATTGGCCATCCGCAATGGCTCGACCGCCGAGGTGAAGGCCAGCATGGTGAACTTGGGCAGCAGGACAAAGGCCACGTCCTGCGTCGCAGGCGAGCGGTCCAGCGTCACATGCGCCGGGCCCTTGGCAACGAATTTGGCGCGATCGTCCATGGGCGCTCCATAAGCCATCCTGCCACAGAGGCAAACAGCCTGCAGGCCCGCAAGATATCCGATTCCCTGAATTCGACCGCGATTCTTCTCTCTTTCTGCCCAAGAAACAGGCAGAAGGGAACTCAATCACCAAAATCTCGATAGAGTTTATGGTGATTTGCACCGCATGCCTTGACCCCATGTCGAGCGGCACAGCAAAAGCATCTTCCGGACCGCTGCGGTTCAAAAAGGGTTTGCCATGGATCTGTCCGCCATCAACTGGCTCTTTTCTCTGTCCGGCCTGGCCGTGGGCTGCATCGTCGGCCTGACCGGGGTGGGCGGTGGATCGCTGATGACCCCGCTGCTGATCGCCCTGTTCAACGTGCACCCGGCGACGGCGGTGGGCTCGGATCTGCTTTATGCGGCGGGGACCAAATCGGTCGGAACGCTGGTGCATGGCCGGTCCAATTCGGTGAACTGGACCGTGGTGAAGCGACTGGCGACCGGATCTGTGCCGGCAACGCTGCTGACCTTCCTGCTGATGATCCAGACCGGGATGGCGGCGACCAGGTCCGGAGTGCTGGTCTATGCCCTGGGCACGGTGCTGCTGGTCACCTCGGCGACGATGCTGTTTCGCCACCGGATCGTCGCCCTGTTGCTGCAGGGCATGGAGGGCGTCAGCAAGCGCACCATCTCCCGGCTGACGATCGCAACCGGAGCGATCCTGGGCATCCTGGTCACGCTGACCTCGGTCGGAGCCGGGGCCATCGGCGTGACGGCGCTGCTGGTGCTCTATCCCAGGCTGCCCACGGTCCGCATCGTGGGCTCCGACATCGCCCATGCCGTGCCCTTGACCCTGATCGCGGGGATGGGGCACTGGATCTTCCTGAATGACGTCGACTGGCTGATGCTGGTGTCGCTGCTGATCGGTTCGGTCCCGGGCATCGTCGTCGGCGCGCTGCTGGCGCCGCGCCTGCCCGAAGGCGTGCTGCGGATCCTGCTGGCCCTGGTGCTGGTCCTGGTCGCGCTGAAGCTGTTCGGTCTCTTCTGACCGGCAAGCCGCGCGCCGTGAACCATGGTCTCGGCGGCGCCTGCCGGCCGCCTTGGGCGGGTGGGGGGCGCTGCCCCCCGGCTTCGCCTCCCCCCGGGATATTTGCGGCAAGGCGAAAACAGCCGATAGACCCTGCTTTCATCTTGCCGCAAATATCCCACGGGGGGCCGGGGGGTGTGAAACCCCCCGGAATCGCGGTGGCGGTTGGCGATACCGGGGCGGGGGCGCCGAAGGCAGGCCTGAAATCACCGTCGGGCCGGCTGGTCCGGCATCAGCTGCGAATGCCGGAGAACCTCTGTTGCCAGTCTGCCCGCTCCTCATCGGTGATCTTGCGGAACAGGTTTTCCGGCACCGAGAAGCCATGACCCGCCGGCAGTGCGCGCAGCGCCGCCGAAGCGTCCTTCGGCCAGGCCCAGTCGTCGGTTTTCAGCGCCGTCATCATGGTCTGCGCCGCATCGGGAATGAAGGGTGCCGACAGGATCGCATAGACCCGGATCAGGTTCAGCGCCAGGCGCACGATGGCCTGGGCGCGTTCGGGATCGGTCTTGACCACGGTCCACGGTGCCGCTGCCTGCAGGTATTCGTTGCCCGCCACCCAGATCGCCCGCAGTTCGGCCGCCGCCTTGCGGATCTCGATCTGCGCCATGAGCGCCTCGTAATCCCGGATCCGCGCGCCCAGATCGGCGATCAACGCGATTTCCTGCGGGCCAAAGCTGCCGCCCGCCGGGAGGGTGTCGCCGAATTTCGACCTGGCGAACTTCGTCACCCGGCTGACCAGGTTGCCCAGCACATCGGCCAGATCCTTGTTGACCGAGGCCTGGAAATTTTCCCAGGTGAACTCGCTGTCCGAGGTTTCCGGCGCATGGCTGAGCAGCCACCATCGCCAATAGTCGGCGGGCAGAATGGACAGGGCCTGGTCCATGAACACGCCGCGGCCCTGGCTGGTCGAGAACTGGCCGCCGTCATAATTCAGGTAGTTGAAGCTTTTCAGGTAGTCGACCAGCTTCCATGGCTCGCCCGAACCCAGGATCGTTGCCGGGAAGGACAGGGTGTGGAAGGGCACGTTGTCCTTGCCCATGAATTCGTAATAGGTCACGTCGGCCGCGCCCTTGTCGGTGCGCCACCAGCGTTCCCAGGCCGCATCGTCCAGGCCGCGCGCATCCGCCCACTCGGCCGTGGCCGCGATATATTCGATGGGCGCGTCGAACCAGACGTAGAACACCTTGCCTTCCATCCCCGGCCAGGGCTGGTCGCCCTTCTTCACCGGAATGCCCCAGGCGAGGTCGCGGGTGATGCCACGGTCCTGCAGCCCCTCGCCGTCGTTCAGCCATTTCTTGGCGATCGAGGTGGTCAGGATTGGCCAGTCGGTCTTGCTGTCGATCCAGGCTTCCAGCTTGTCCTTCAGCGACCGCTGGCGCAGATACAGGTGCTTGGTTTCCCGCACCTCCAGATTGGTCGATCCGGAAATCGACGAGCGCGGGTTGATCAGGTCGGTCGGGTCCAGCTGCTTGGTGCAGTTTTCGCACTGGTCGCCGCGCGCCATCGTGTAGCCGCAGTTCGGGCAGGTCCCGGTGATGTAGCGATCCGGCAGAAAGCGGTTGTCGTCGATGGAAAAGATCTGCTTCTCCAGGACTTCGGCAATATAGCCGTTCTCCGCCAGCTTGCCCGCGAAATGCTGGGTCAGCTTGTGGTTGCGCTGGCTGGAGGAACGGCCGAAATGGTCAAAGGACAGGCGGAAGCTATCGGCCAGCCGCTTTTGCACCTGATGCATTTCGGCGCAATAGATTTCCACCGGCTTGTTCGCCTTGGCCGCCGCCAGTTCGGCCGGCGTGCCATGTTCGTCGGTGGCGCAGATGAACATCACCTCATGGCCCATCGCCCGGTTGAACCGGGCAAACAGGTCGGCGGGCAGCTGACTGCCCACCAGGTTTCCCAAGTGCTTGATCCCGTTGATATAGGGAATGGCGGAGGTGATGAGGATCCGGGCCATGGCGCCTTTTCGAGTCGGTCGGGCCTTGTTGTTTAGCCGTTACCTCCCGAAAGGACCAGAGCCTTGGCCGGCCGGGGGCGCATCAGGGATCGGGTCGGTCGGGGCGGTGCGCGACCGGCAGGCGCAGGATTTGCAGCCGCCCCCGGCAACCAGCGCATGGTGACGTTCGCCCACCCGGGGCCCGTCGCCGGTCAGGCAGGGCCGCCGGGCCGGCTCTTGCACCGGAACCTGCGCCATGACCTTGCGCACGGCGTCGATGTCCAGCGCCGCCTCCGCCGTGAAAGTCCCGGCATAGGCCAGGTTTTCTTCCTTCAGCTCGTAGCAGGTGGCGCCCTCGATATCGAGCAGCACCGCCTCCATCCCGCTGTCGCGGAAGGCGTGGTGACGCTTCAGGAAGAATTCGCCACAGCACATGCCGACATAGGATTCGACGCCCTGCGCCTTCATGCCGGCCAGGGTCTGGGAGAGATGCTCGAAATTGGTGATCGTCACCACTTCCATGTTGCGCTCGCGTGCCATCATGTAGGCATCGCCGACCTCGCAGGCGCCGCATTCCACACAATCGACGGTGTGGCGCCATTTGCACCAGGCGGGCTTGGCGCAATAGGGCACCAGCATGACATTGGCCCGCGCCAGCGCCGCTGCCGGGTCGGCGCCGTCCCCCGCCAGCATCAGGCCAGAGGTCTGTGCCGGCGTCAGGCCCAGATCGGCCTGCATCCGCCATTTCGAGGCCGCGCGGCCGATGAGCCGCAGCAGATCCTCGGGCCCGAAACCGGCGCAATCAGGGGCGGCGCGGTCCAGCCAGGCCGCGGCATCCGCGGCCAGCGTGGCCAGCGGCCGCCCGGTCAGATGCGCGGCCAGATCGGCCAGCGTCCGGGCCGGGCCGACATGGCCATCGGTGGCCAGGCGCAGGTCGGTCACATGGTCCTTCGCATCCAGCGCCAGCCACAGGCGCAGCGTGGCGCCCGGCACCTTGTCCTTGGTCTCGAACCCCGCGCCAAGGCCCTGCCAATCCTCGGGCAGCGGCAGGGCGGGGGATTCCCCGGCCTCAGGCCGCAGAGGCGGCGCGCCGGCAAGGCGGGTTCCAAGCCGGTCATCTGCTGCCTGGGCCAGCGCGGCGCCCAGTTCCGTCGCGTCCGGGGCCTGCCCCAGCGTCTCGGTCAGCGAGCCCATCCGGTCGCGGGCATGTTCCAGCCCCGTCCGGGTCAGCTTCTCGGTCGGAACCAGCAGCGCCTGCATCGCGGCCGGCAGGTCGAGCGTGACGATGATCGAAAGGAACAGCAGCGCGCTCTCGCCCTCTTCCGCCAGAAAGACCGAGGCGATCTTCTGCCGGCTGGGCAGCTCCAGGTCGTTCGGCGCCTTGAACGCAGTTTCGATCCCGAACCGCGCCAGGGCACCGGCGACCAGAGCGGCCCCGGTTTCCAGCCGTTCGGCCAGATTGGCACCCAGGAGGGCGCGCGGCAGGATCAGGCTCGCTGCCTGGTGCCCGGGGTCGAGGTAAAGCGCGCCGCCCGCCGTCGGGCGCCGCTCCAGCGCGATGCCGTTGCGCCGGCAATGGTCAAGCCGCGCCTCGTGGCCGAGCGTCTGATGCCGGCCGACGACGACCGAGGGCAGGAAGCGGTGCAGCACCAGCCGGTCGCCGATCCGGCCCCGCGCATGCAGGGCCAGAAGGGCCGCATCGCGCGCCAGGTGCCGCGCGGCCGGGCCCAGCCCCGCCTCGACGATGCCCGCCGACAGGGCCAGATCGGCCTCTTCCGCCCCGATGTCCACCCCGCATCCCCCTCCGCCAGCCGCAAAGATACATCATGTGTTTTGAATATGTCCTGTCAACCCTGTTGCGATCCGGTCCGATCCTGCCCGGCACGATTCGCTTGCGCGCATCCGGGCTGCCCACCCGCCGGCCTTGAGTGAGCCGGGCGCTCAAGCTATGGGGTGGCATCGAACCGAGGGCCTGGCCATGCCGATGATCCTGAATGCCGCTGATGCCGATTTCGAAGCCCGCTTCCAGGGCCTGTTGGCGATGAAACGCGAAGAGGCCGAGGATGTCGATCAGGCGGTGGCCGCGATCATCGCCGATGTGCGTGCCCGCGGCGATCAGGCGGTCATCGAGCTGACCGCCCGGTTCGACCGGATGTCCCTGACCCCCGAAACCCTGGCGTTTTCCGCCGAGGAGATCGCTTGCGAAGTGGCCAAGGTGGCGCCCGAGGACCGCGCGGCGCTGGAGCTGGCGGCCGAACGGATCCGCGCCTACCATCTGCGCCAGCGCCCCGCCGATGCGCGCTGGACCGATCCCGACGGAGCGGAACTGGGCTGGCGTTTCACGCCGGTGTCGGCCGCGGGGCTCTATGTGCCGGGCGGGCAGGCAAGCTATCCGTCCTCGGTGCTGATGAATGCGATCCCGGCCAAGGTGGCGGGGGTAGGGCGTCTGGTCGTCGCCTGCCCGACGCCGGGCGGCGTGGTGAACCCGCTGGTCCTGCTGGCGGCTCGGATTGCCGGGGTCGATACGGTCTATCGCATCGGCGGGGCGCAGGCGATCGCGGCCCTGGCCTTTGGCACGGCGACGATTGCGCCGGTCGACAAGATCACCGGGCCGGGCAATGCCTTTGTCGCTGCGGCCAAGCGGCGGGTATTCGGGCGGGTCGGCATCGACATGATCGCCGGGCCGTCGGAAATCCTGGTGATCGCCGATGCCGCCAACAACCCGGACTGGATCGCGCTGGACCTGCTGAGTCAGGCCGAACACGACGAAAGCGCGCAGGCGATCCTGATCACCACCGATGCCGGTCTGGGCCGGGCCGTCACCGCCGCCGTGGACAAGTGGCTGGCCCGACTGGAACGCCGCGCCATCGCCGGGGCTTCCTGGGCGCGGAACGGGGCTGTGATCGTGGTGGACAGCCTGGACCAGGCCGCCATCCTGGCCGATCGGATCGCGCCAGAGCATCTGGAATTGTGCGTGGCCGATCCCGAGGCGCTGAGCCAGCGGATTCACCATGCCGGTGCGATCTTCCTGGGGGCCTATACGCCCGAGGCGATCGGTGATTACGTGGGCGGGCCGAACCATGTGCTGCCCACGGCACGTTCGGCGCGGTTTTCCTCGGGTCTATCCGTGCTGGATTTCGTGAAACGCACCACCCTGGCCCGGATGACCCCGGCGGCCATCGCCGCCATCGGGCCCGCAGCCGAACGGCTGGCGCGTTCGGAAAGCCTGGAGGCGCATGGGCTGTCGGTGCGGGCGCGGCTGGATGCGCTGAACGGGGGGGGAGGGCGATGACCAACCGCCTGTCTGCCGTCCATATCGACGACCGCGGTCTGGCCGCGCCCACGCCGGAGATCGAACAGGAACGCAAGGTCGCGATCTATGATCTCCTGGAGGAGAATTCCTTCGCCTTGCCGCGCGCCGGCGACATCGCCGGGCCCTACCATCTGGCGCTGGCGGTCAGGGACGGGCGGCTCGTGTTCTCGGTGACCACCGAACAGGGCGCCAGGGTGGCCGAGTTCCACCTGTCGATGGGGCCGTTCCGCCAGGTGGTGAAGGATTACTTCCAGATCTGCGCAAGCTACTTCGAGGCGGTCAAGCGCCTGCCGCCGAGCCAGATCGAGGCGATCGACATGGCCCGCCGCGGCATCCACAACGAAGGGGCCCGTGTGCTGCAGGAACGGCTGGAGGGCAAGGCCGTTGTCGATACGGATACGGCGCGGCGCCTGTTCACCCTGATCTGCGTGCTGCACTGGGGGTAGGATGGCAGCCGGCTTCCCTCAATCGGTGCTGTTCTGCTGCGATCACAACGCAGTCCGCTCGCCCATGGCGGAAGCGATGATGAAGAAGTTCTACGGCCAGAGGGCCTATGTGCAGTCTGCCGGCGTGAAGAACGACATGGAGGTGGACGGGTTTTCCGTGGCGGTCTGTGCCGAGATCGGTGTGGAACTGTCGCGCCACCGCTCGCGCAGCTTCGAGGAGATGCAGGAATGGGGTGACGACCTGGGTCAGTATGACCTGATCGTGGCCCTGTCGCCCGCCAGCCAGCGCATGGCACTGGAGCTGACGCGGAATCATCACCTGACGGTGGAATACTGGCCGATCCTGGACCCGACCGGCCTGGGCGAGACGCGCGAAGCCAAGCTGGCCGCCTATCGCCAGACCCGCGACCAGATTCGCGACCGGATGGTGGCGCGGTTCGGCCCGCCGGAGGAGCCCGCAGCCGCGCCAGGCTGAGGCCTGGGAAACAGCGGCGCCTTCGGCCAGGTTTCCGCTCGCGCCTCGGCGCGTGTCGCGCAGCCGGCTCGGGCGCCGGGGAGCTTCGCGCCCCCCGGACCCCCGCGGGATATTTGAGGCAAGGTGAAAGGGCAGGCGGGCCGACCAGACCGGCGGCAGACCTGAGATCCGCGGCCGAGGGCCGGCAGGGGCGATGGCGGGCAGGAACCGATGTTGCCGGATCACCGGGTCGATGCCCGGCGGCGCCGCCGGTCCGCTGCAATGCGAAAGGCGGCCAGCGGCGCCGCCGGGGCATCGCGCGCGGTGGGTGGGGTGGCCGCAGGGCAGGGGCCGCGGACTGACCCGTTGCCGGATGAGCCGCTGCACCGCCAGGGCCGGCACCGTGGCGCCGATGGCTTCATGCAGGCGGAAAGGCCGGGATTCGAGAGGCTTGGCGCCATTCGCATCTGAACCGGGTGGGGGCCTTCGAGGGCGCCGGTGACGCCCCTGATCGCGATCCGGCTGGCGATCCGCGCTGCATCGCCCGCGGCGCGTTGCGCGCCTCATGTCGTGGCAAGGGGCTGGGTGAGGGGCTGGCCCGTGACGTTACCATCCGGCCCGCCCTCCAGCCGCCAGCGGGCGGGCGGGGCCAGGCGGGCACGCAGCCGCTGCATCACCCAGGCGGGGCGGGTGGCGTAAAGGCTGGAATTGGAAGGCGCTGGCGCCAGATGCCAGCGGCTTTCCACACCCTGCGCCCCGCCTTCGGCCGGGGTGAGAATCAGACCCAGGGGCGGCAGATCGCCCGCCAGAAGCGCCGTTTCGGCCCCGGCCTCGGCCGCCAGATGCAGGCGGCGCACCGGGGTTAGCGGCGGCGGGGCGGGCAGATCGGCCAGCACCATCGGCACCGCGCCGGATCGCAGCGCCTCTTCCATCGTCCACAACAGATCCTCGGGGCGGCGCGGGCGGGCGAAGACCAGCCGCCCGGGATGAAGAAACCCCGCGAGACCCGGGGGATAGGGCCGGTCCGGCACCCAGGAGGCCGAGATCCACAGCACCGGCCCCTGCGACAGCGCCAGGGTCAGCACGGCCAGCGCCGCCCGAGCCGGGCCGCAGAATTCGTGCACCCGCCCGCGGGCCAGCCCCAGGCCCAGCCCGCCCGGCAGGGGCTGGGCGGGATGCGGGTGGCCTCCCAGGGGGGCGTGGTGCAGTGGCAGACTCATGCCCGTCAGCCTAGAATGTTCTCTTTATGTTCTCAATATCCCGCCGCTGTCGGCCTGCGCTTGCCCCGGCCCCCGCCTGGCTCTAGCCTTGCCCCGTCAAGGGCCGATCGCCCGACACGCGGAGGCACCTGATGCAGCAAATTCCCCTGGGCCGGACCGGCCTGACCGTCTCGGACCTGTGCCTGGGTACGATGACCTGGGGCACCCAGACCACAGAGGCCGAAGGCCATGCCCAGATCGACCTGGCCCTGGCGCATGGCATCAATTTCTGGGACACGGCCGAGATGTATCCGGTCAACCCGGTGCGGGCCGAAACCGTCGGCCGTACGGAAGAGATCATCGGCAACTGGATCGCGTCCCGGGGCGGGCGCGACCGGATCGTGCTGGCGACCAAGATCGCCGGTGGCGGCCGGGCCGCGATTCGCGATGGCGCACCGCCTTCGGCCGCCACGCTGCGGGGGGCGGTCGAAGCCTCGCTGGGGCGGCTGAAGACCGATTACATCGATCTGTATCAGATCCACTGGCCGAACCGGGCGCATTACCATTTCCGTGAAATCTGGCAGTATGACCCGCGCCGCAATGACCGGGCCAGGATCGAAGCCGAGATGCTCGACATCCTGCAGGCCGCGGATGTGCTTGTTCGGGAAGGAAAAATCCGCCACCTTGGCCTGTCGAACGAAACGGTCTGGGGCGCGGCGAGCTGGTTGCGGCTGGCTGATCGGCATGGGTTGCCGCGCATGGCCACGGTGCAGAACGAATATTCGCTGCTCTGCCGGCAGTTCGACAGCGACTGGGCCGAATTCTCGGTGATGGAGGACATGCCGCTTCTGGCGTTTTCGCCGCTGGCGGCCGGGCTTCTGACCGGAAAATACCAGGGCGACGTGACACCGCCCGGATCGCGCCGCAGCCTGAACCCCGATCTCGGCGGCCGCATTGCGCCGCGCTGTTTTCCGGCGGTCGCGGCCTATCTGGCGGTGGCGCGCCGCTTTGACCTGGACCCTGTGGCGCTGGCGCTGGCCTTTTGCCGGTCACGGCCCTTTGCCACGATCCCGATTCTGGGCGCGACCACGCTGGAGCAACTGGCGCATGCGCTGGCCGCCGCGCCGCTGCGGCTGGCGCCCGAAGTTCTGGCGGCCATCGACGCGGCGCACCGGGCGCATCCCCAGCCCTATTGATCGCCACTTGCCAGACCCCCATGGGTTGGGTCAGATGCCGTGCAGGAGATGCCGATGCGCCATGCCCTGATCCTTGCCGCTGCGGCGGTTCTGACCTTGAGCGCCTGCGCGCTGACGGGCGGCGGGGATCATGGCGCCGCGGCCCCGCCCGCCGCGCAGGGTCTTGGCAGCGAAACGATCGAAGTCTCGCCGCTTGATGCCCCGGCCGCCACCACGGATGCTTCGGTCGCGGAGACCCCGGCTGCTGCCCTGCCCGAAGCCACGGATGCCACCCCGGCAGAGGTTGCGGCGGTGCCGATCACCGAGGCCAGCGATGCCACACCGCATCCCCGGCAGCGCCCCGGCTCCGAGCCTGTCACGGACCTGACTGCAACAGACCTGCCAGCCGCCGTGATCCCACCTGCCGAGCCGCCGAAATCCCAGCCGCAACTGTTGTGCGAGGCGGCGGGTGGCACCTGGGGCCAATTCCCCGACAGCGGTGTCTATGTCTGCCAGAAGCCCACCGGTGACGGCGGCAGGATCTGCCGGGCAAAGACCGATTGCCAGGGAGAGTGTCTTGCAAGATCGGGTACTTGTGCGCCGGTCACGCCGCTTCTGGGTTGCAATGAGGTGCTGGATTCCCAGGGCAGGATGGTGACGCTGTGTCTCGACTGAGCCTGATCCTGCTGGCGCTGCTGGCTGCCTGCACGGCGCGGTCGCCCCAGGCACCGGCCCTGCGCGACCTGGCCCGCCCGGTCTATTCCACCGCCAGTTTCGATCTGTCGCGGCTGGCCGGCGACTGGGTTCAGGTGGCCGAAGTGACCAGCCATCCCGGCTGTGCACCGGGCCGGATGACGGTCAGCGGCGCGGCCCCGGCCCCGGCACGGAGCGTGGCCTGGTCGGTGGCCTGGAGCCTGTGCCTGGACGGGCGCCGGCAATCGGGGCAGGGCGCATTGCATTCCACCGGACCGGGGCGGTTCGCCTTGCCGGGGCTGTCGCAGGACATCTGGGTGCTATGGGCCGATGCCGATGACCGGACGCTGGTTCTGGGCACGCCGTCGGGCCAGTTCGGCATCGTGCTGGATCGGGGCGCGATCCCGGCGGATCGGGCAAAGGCCGCGGCAGACATTCTGGTCTGGAACGGCTATGCTGCGGGCCTGCTGCGGTTCGGCGGCGGTTGACTGCGACATTCCGCGTCGCTGCGGGGCTTGGGCAGGCCGGCGGTCCGGTGCTAGACCGCCGTGGCAAGGAGGGAGGCTTCCATGTCCAGACCCGTTGAATGGCCGACGATCCTGCTGCTGGTGGCGACCTATGTCATATGGTTGAGCGGCACGCTCATCTGGGCGGATTCGGCGCTCTTGTCGCTGCTGCTGACGACCTATGCCATCGCCCAGTTTTCTTCGCTGCAACACGAAGTCCTGCATGGCCATCCCTTTGCCAACCAGCGACTGAACGAGGCGCTGGTCTTTCCCGGCCTGACCCTGACCGTGCCCTATGTCCGGTTCCGCGACACCCATCTTGCGCATCACTACGACCCGAACCTGACCGACCCCTATGACGACCCGGAGTCGAACTATCAGGATCCGGCGGTCTGGGAGCGCCTGTCGCGCCCGATGCACAAGCTCTTGCGCTGGAACAACACGCTGCTGGGCCGGCTGGTTCTGGGGCCGGTGCTGGGCAACGTCAGCTTCATTGCCAAGGATGCAGCGGCGATCCGCGCCGGGGATCGGCGCATCGCGCTGGCCTGGGGGCTGCATGGACTGGGCGTGGCGCTGGTCCTGGCCTGGCTGTGGGGGGCAACGGAGATGCCGCTGCTGGCCTATGTCCTGGCGGCCTATCTGGGCCAGTCGGTGCTGAAGATCCGCACGTTTCTTGAGCACCGCGCACATGAGGCATTCCGCGCCCGGACCGTCATCATCGAGGATCGGGGCCCGCTGGCCCTGCTGTTCCTGAACAACAACCTGCATGTCGTGCATCACATGCATCCGGCGGTGCCCTGGTACGATCTTCCGAGGCTCTATGCCGAGCGGAAGGCGCATTACCAGCGGCGGAACGATGGCTATGTCTATGGCAACTATGTCGAAATCTTCCGCCGCTATTTCACACGCGCCAAAGACCCGGTGCCGCATCCGGTCTGGCCGGTGAGGAAAACCGAAACGCCCGACATGACACCCGAAGGCCCGCAGAACTGAAACCTTCTAGCCCAGCAGGCGCCGGAACTGCGGTCGAGGTCCACGATTGTCAAAGAAGGGCACGCCCGGCTGGTCCAGGCCTCGCGTCAGGGCGCCGACTTCGGAAAGGACGATTTCGGTGATGAAGGGCAGATCAAAGGTGCGCGCCTGCACCAGCGGCACCCATTGCAGGGCGGAAAGCTCGTCCGAGGCGGCCGAGAAGTCCTGCGGATCGCCTTCGATGGCCTGGGCGGTGCCCAGCAGGAAGCGCGCGTCGAACCGGCGCGGCGCGCCCGGTGGGGTGATGGCACGGAAGATGAAGCGCAGCGGCGCCGCAGGCGCCAGGCGCAGGCCGGTCTCCTCGCCCAGTTCGCGCAGCGCGGCCCCGACGATCCGGTCGGGCGCGGGGGCGTCGGGCGGCACATCCTCTTGCAGGCGGGCCCGGCAGGCCGGCGTCAGGTGGCCGGGCCGCGGCCGGTCGGTCGCCTCGATTCCGCCACCCGGAAACACGAATTTCGACGGCATGAACACCGCCCTGGCGCCGCGCTGACCCATCAGTACCTCGGTGCCCAGAGCCCCGTCGCGCCACAGCACCACCGTGGCGGCAGGCCGGATCGCGGCAGGTTCAGTCATCGGTCGGGCGGTGCGCCTCGGGTGGGGCAAAGCCGTGCATCCGGCGCGACCATTGCAGCGCCACCATCATGCCCTTCAGCCGCGGCAGCAGGAACAGCGACAGCGCCACCGTGCCCACGGAAAAGACCGCCGCGAGCGTCAGCGGATCGGGGCGGAACTTCACGAAGAACCAGAAGATCGTGGGTGCCATGATATGCCCGACGATCAGGATGGTCAGATAGGCCGGCCCGTCATCGGCGCGATGATGGAACAGCGGCTCCTGACAGACCGGGCAGTAGTCGCGGACCTTCAGATAGCCCTTCAGCATCGGCCCCGCACCGCAGGCCGGGCAGCGGCACATCCAGCCGCGCCGCAGCGCCTGGCCCAGCGGCCGGTCTTCGGGCGTATCCGGTCCGGACGAGGGCAGGGGAACGTCTTGCGCGGTGGAGAAGGTCATGGCCGATACCTGGAGTTGCCGTCTGGCACGATTGCCTGACCATATGCGCATTCGCTTTGCATGTTGAGGGCGCAAGCCGCCACTGCGCGCTTTGTCGCATGGGTCCGGCCCGCCTGGCTCCGGTTTGCGCGACGGAACCCGCGCGCCCTGCCGTTTCATGTGCATCGACCCGGTCCGATGACCGGAAATCAGGCAGGAGAATGGCAATGCAGAAGAAGACCAAGATCGCCGTTGCGGCGGGTGCGCTGGCCGTGGCGCTGACTGCGGGTGCCGGAATGGTGCTGGCCGATGGCAGCATGTTCGGCTGGGTTCATTATGGGTATCGCGGCGCGATGATGGGTGGCGAGGGTGCCATGAATGGCGGGATGGGTCGCGGCGGCATGATGGACGACGAAGGTGCCATGATGGGTGGCATGGGCCGCGGCGGCATGATGGAGATGCGCGGCGGCATGGGCATGGGCCCCGGTGCCCATATCGACTTCGGCGCCGCCGATGCCAACCAGGACGGCAAGCTGACCGAGGACGAGTTGAAGACATGGCAGGCCGCCCAGGTCGCCTCGATCGACGCCGACAAGGACGGCAAGCTGTCGGCCGACGAGATCTCGGGTTTCGCGATGGCGCAGGTCCGGTCGCGGATCGCCGAACATGCCAGCACCATGGTGGCCCGGCTGGATACTGATGGTGACGGACTCCTGTCCTCGGCCGAGCTGCTGGCCCGGCCGCTGGCGATGCCCGATTTCTCGCGGCTGGACCGCAACGGGGATGGTTCGGTGACCGAGGACGAGTTGCAGCCGCAGATGCCGATGCCGGGTGCCATGGGCAGGGGGCCGATGTTCGACAACGGCGCTTCCACCGCCCAGCCGGCGGCGCCCGGTGCCACCGCTCCGGCGCAGGGCAGCGGCAACTGACAGCGGCAACAGACAGCAGACCGCGCCGCGGCATGTCGCGGCATGTCGCGGCGCGGTTGTGAAAGGGGGAGGCGGCGGCTAAGCCTCGGACATGGACATGCCCAGGGACACACTGGCCGAGGTTTCCGACGATGCGCTGCTGGTGCTTTATGCCAACGGCGACCCCGATGCCGCCCGCCGCCTGACGCTGCGGCTGGCACCTCGGGCCCTGGCCTATGCCGGGCGTCTGCTGGGCGACAGGGCCGAGGCCGAAGACGTGGTGCAGGATGCGCTGCTGCGGCTGTGGCGCATGGCGCCCAACTGGCGGCCCGGCGAGGCGCAGGTGTCGACCTGGCTCTACCGCGTCGTCTCGAACCTGTGCATCGACCGCAAGCGCGCGGCGATGCGCCGGCCCGCCTCGGCGCTGGCGGATGCGCCCGAAGTGGCCTCGGGCAGCCCGGATGCCGCGGCGCAGATGATGCAGGCCCAGAGGATGGCGGCGCTGGAAGAGGCGTTGCAGGCCTTGCCGGAACGTCAGCGCCAGGCCGTGCTGCTGCGTCATGTCGAGGGGCTTTCGAACCCCGAGATCGCCGCGATCCTGGAAGTCGGGGTCGAGGCGGTGGAGAGTCTGACGGCGCGCGGCAAGCGCGCCCTGGCCGCGGCCCTGTCGGGCCGCCGCGATGCCTTGGGCTACGCGGACGAGGCGGAGGTGTGAGATGAATGACAGGATCGACATGCAGCTGAACCGTCTGCTGGCCGAAATGGCCGAGGCACCGCCGCCCGAGCCGGGCGAGGCCTTTCTCGCCCGGGTCATGGCCGATGCCGCGCGTGAACAGCCCGGCGCCGCCGCGCGAGACGTCCTGCCGGGCCTGCCGCGCGGTGCCAGGGTGTTGCGCCCGGTCCCCGGGCGCAGCGCCGGCTGGATCGGTGCGCTGGCCGAGGTCTTTGGCGGGCGCGGTGCCCTGGCGGGCATGATGCTGGCCACCGTGGCCGGGTTGTTCCTGGGCGTGACGCAACCCGCCCTGCTGACCCCGCTCTATTCGGAAACCCCGCTGGACAGCCTGGACCTGCTTTCGGGCAGCGACAACCTATGGACGGAGGTCGCACAATGAGCGATGCCACGAAGAGCGATGCCACGAACCCCCAAAAGCCCGCCGGCGCAGGCAAGGGCCTGCGGATCGCACTGGCGGTCTCGGTGGCGCTGAATCTGGCCGTGGTGGGGATGGGGATCGGCGTCATGCTGCATGGCGGCCCGGGCGGGCATGGCGACATGGTGCGCGATGTGGGTTTTGGCCCCTTCACCGAGGCCCTGGCGCCGGAAGACCGCATGGCGCTGCGCGGCGCCTTTCTGACCAGGCTGCCCGACTTCCGGGCCGAACGTCAGCGGATGCGCGCGGATAGCGACGCGATTCTTGCGGCGCTGCGGGCGGTTCCTTTCGATCCGGCGGGCCTGGATGCGGCGCTGACGACGATGCAGAACCATGTGACCCAGCGGATGGACGTCGGCCGCGCCCTGATCTCCGATTTCCTGAAGGCGATGACCCCCGAACAGCGCGCGGCCTTTGCCGACCGGCTGGAGCGCAGCCTGCGCCACGGGCCGGCTGCGGGCGACTGAGGTCATGCGGCGCTGCGGCCCACCGTCACCTGGTTCCGACCCGCGTTCTTGGCCGCCATCAGCGCCACATCGGCCCGGTCGATCACCTGCTGCAAGGTGTCCGGCGCCGGGCCGGCCTCGCCCGGGGCGGCGACCGTCACCCCGATCGAGGCGGTGATCCGGATCCGTTGTCCGTCGGGCAGGGCAATCTGATCGTCCTTCACCACGTCGCACAACCGCGCGGCCACGGCCTTCACATCCTCGAGCCCTGAATCGGGCAGGGCAACCAGGAATTCCTCGCCGCCGATGCGGGCCAGAAGATCCTGGGCCCGCAGGCTATCCGACAGGCGGCGGGCGACTTCGATCAGCACGGCATCGCCTGCCGCATGGCCAAAGCGATCGTTGACCGACTTGAATCGGTCAAGGTCGAGCAGCATCACCGCAAAGGGCTGGTCGTGCAACTCGGCCGCCCGGGCAAGGGCCTGCAACTGCGCCATGGCATAGCGGCGGTTGTGCAGCCCGGTCAGCGGGTCGCGGATCGCCAGGCGCAGGCCGTCCTGCACCTTGGCGCGGGCGGCATCGGCCTCGCGCTTGCGGCGCATCAGCCGCGACAGGCGCAGCGCCAGTTCCGCCGAGCTCAGCGATCCGTCGGCCAGGTCATGCGCACCCAGGTCGTAGGCCATCGCAGCCGCAAAGGGTGGCACCTCGTCATAAAGGATCATGCAGGTCGCGTGCCGCGAAGCCGGACGGCTGAGCAGTTCCGACATCAGCCGCAGGCCCGATCCCGGACCGGACAGATTGGCCTCGATCAGGTAGACATCGGGCCGGAGGCTTTCGTCATAGACGGCGTCGCTGGGCACATGCACGAAACGATCCCGGCTGACCGCCTTCATTTCGCGTTTCAGTTTCATGGCCTTGTCGGCGCTGCCGCTGACCACCGCCACCAGCCCCGGGCCCTCGTAGGGCATCGGCCCCTCTGCCAGGCCGGCAAATTCGGTCTCGCTCGCCTCGATCTGGGCGCGCATCAGGTTGCGCAGACGGGCCAGCAGGGTCTGGTCGTCGATCGGCTTCATCAGGAAATCATCCGCCCCGGCCCGCAGCGCGGCCAGGCGGTGTTCGGTGTCGGGTTGGGCCGAGAACACGACAAGGGGGATGCGCCAGGTCAGCGGGCTGGCGCGCAGATCCCTCAGGACATCGACCGCCGCCATGTCGGGCAGCCCGAAATCCAGAAGGATCAGATCGGGCCTTTCGCTGCGCGCCACCGCCAGACATGATGCGCCATCCGCCGCCATCACCGTCTGATAGCCGGCGGCAGTCAACTTGACCTTGAGGACGATGCGATTCGTCGACACATCATCCACGATGAGAACTTTGCCGGTCATCGGGAAGACTGCTCTCTCTCTGGCTGCTTTGCCCCATAGTGTTTCCAAGTGGTTAAGAAATCCTTTCCGAACACTTGAATAATTGGCCCCAATTCGCAGGATTGCGCGAAAAGCCACAGGAGATCCGATGTCCGGACAGGAATCCGCCGAGACGCTGGCGTTGAAGGCCCTGGCCTGGCTGGCCGAGGATCGTGATCGTCTGGGGGCCTTTCTGGCTGCGAGCGGGGCCGCGCCCGCCGATCTGGCGCGACAGGCGGGCGAGCCGGCGTTCCTGGGGGCGGTGCTGGATCATCTGCTGTCGTCGGATGCGTTGGTGGTGGCCTTCTGTGACGCGGAAGCCATCGCCTACGATCGGCCGATGCGCGCCCGGGCGGCCCTGCCGGGCGGAGCCCAGTGGCATTGGACCTGACCCTCTGGACCATCCCGGCCGATCCCGCCATTGTGCGCCGAAAGCCAAGAGGCCAGGCATGATCGACGCAGTGATCTTCGACAAGGACGGCACGCTATTCGATTTCCGCAAGAGCTGGGGCGCATGGACCGGGCAGGTGCTGGCCAGTGTCGCCCCCGATCCGGCCACGGCGGCGCGGCTGGCGCGGCTGCTGGGCTATGATCCGGTGGCGGTGGATTTTGCCCCCACCAGCCCGGTGATCGGCTGCACCACGCTCGAGATCGCCCGGCTGATCCACGACAACCTGCCCGGAACCAGCTATGCCGCCCTGGCCGACCTGCTGACCGGGTTGGCCGCCGAGGCGCCGATGGTGCCGGCGGTAGACCTGCGCGCCGTGCTGGGCGGGCTGAAGCAGCGCGGCCTGGTGCTGGGTCTGGCTACGAACGACACCGAGGCCCCGGCACGCGCCCATCTGACCCGCGCGGGGGTCATCGACCTGTTCGATTTCGTCGCCGGCTGCGACAGCGGCTGGGGCGGCAAACCCGCGCCGGGGCAGTTGCAGGCCTTTGCCAGGGCGCACCGGCTGACCCCGCAGCGCGTGGCGATGGTGGGTGACAGCCAGCACGACCTGCACGCCGCCCGCGCTGCCGGGATGAAGGCGGTGGCCGTGCTGACCGGAATAGCCAAGGCCGAGACGCTGGCCCCCGATGCCGATGTGGTGCTGCCCACGATCGCCGAGCTGGGCCCCTGGATCGACAGCGCCACCTGAAAGCGACGCTTTTCGTCGCGAACGTGGCAAGCGCCGGCCCGATCAAACCTTATCCTTGCGCTGTGAGCAACCGGAGGGTGCGGAATGAGTGACGACACGCGCAAACGGCGGGCCGGGGGCCGGGCGGGCAACAAGCTCCGTGCCGGGTCTGCGGTCATCGACCAGATGCCCTGGCGTATCCCGGTCAACCCGGATCGGCCGATCGAGCCGCTGGATGCCGATGGCGTCCAGACGATCCACAAGGGCGCGATGCGCATCCTGCGGGACATCGGCATCGAATTCCTGAATCCCGAGGCGGTCGAGCATCTGCGCGCCGCCGGATGCATCGTGAACGGCACCAACGTCCGCATGGACGAGGATTTCGTGATGGAGATGCTGGCCCGCGCGCCGGAAACCTTCACGATGACCCCGCGCAATCCAGAGCGCGAACTGATCATGGGCGGCAAGCACATGCTGTTCGTGAATGTCTCCAGCCCGCCGAATTCCTGGGATCTGGAGCGTGGCAAGCGACCCGGAACCTTTGAAAGCTTCAAGGAATTCATGAAGCTGACGCAGTATTTCAACTGCATCCACATCGCCGGTGGCTATCCGGTCGAACCGATCGACATCCATCCCTCGATCCGGCACCTGGACTGCCTGTATGAAAAGCTGACCCTGACCGACAAGGTCGTGCATGCCTATTCGCTGGGTGCCGAACGGGTCGAGGACGTGATGGAGATGGTCCGCATCGCCGGCGGTCTGAGCGAAGCGGAATTCCAGGCCAAGCCCCGGATGTACACCAACATCAACTCGGTCAGCCCCCTGAAGCATGACTATCCGATGCTCGACGGC
Source organism: Pseudomonadota bacterium (assembly GCA_021813365.1). Classification (GTDB taxonomy): domain Bacteria; phylum Pseudomonadota; class Alphaproteobacteria; order Rhodobacterales; family Rhodobacteraceae; genus Stagnihabitans. The sequence goes on from JAKALB010000031.1 coordinate 22,374, forward strand.
GCGATGCGCCTGGCCAGGCGCGGGCAGCCGGTGGTGGTGACGCCGTTCACTTTGGCCGGGGCCATGGCGCCGGTGACGATGGCGGGTGCCGTGACCCTGTCGCTGGCCGAGGCGCTGGCCGCCATCGCCCTGCTGCAATACATCGCGCCGGGCTGCCCGGTGGCGATCGGCACCTTCACCTCGAATGTCGACATGAAGTCGGGGGCGCCAGCCTTTGGCACGCCGGAATACATGCGCGCGACCCAGATGACCGGGCAACTGGTGCGGCATTACAAGCTGCCGCTGCGGTCGTCCGGCGTCTGCGCCGCCAACGTGCCCGACGGCCAGGCGATGTGGGAAACCTCGAACAGCCTGTGGGCAGCGGTGCAGTCGCGCACCAACATGGTCTATCACGCCGCCGGCTGGCTGGAAGGCGGGCTGATCGCCAGCCCCGAGAAGTTCATCATGGACTGCGAGGTTCTCCAGATGATCCAGCGCTATTTCGAAGAGGCCACCTGGGCCACGACCGAGGACGACATCGCCATCGATGCCATCCGCGAAGTGGGCGCGGGTGGGCATTACTTCGGCGCGGCGCATACCCAGGCGCGTTACCAGACGGCTTTCTATGCACCCTTCCTGTCCGACTGGCGGAACTACGAGGCCTGGATGCTGGATGGCGGCCAATGGACCGCCGACCGAGCCCACAAGATCTACAAGGAGATCATGGCGACCTTCGAGGCGCCACCGATGAATGGCGACCATCAGGAGGAACTCCGCCGCTTCGTCGCCCGCCGCAAACAGGAGGGTGGCGCGCCAACCGATTTCTAGGTGGCCAAGCCGGGGCTGCCGCCGGCCTGCCGGCCGATTTCCGGGCTGCCGATTGCGGGGTCGGGCGTGCCGGTGGCGGGGCCGGTGGCCCAAGGCGCGACAACCGGCCGGGCGACTCCGCAGCCCGCCGGGGTTCGGCCGTCTTCCGATCTGCCAGGCGGGGTGGATCGCGGGGTGGATCGGTGGTCGGCGCTTTCTGACGAATTCCCGAAAAATTGCCATATATCAAATAGCTGTGCAGCGTTTCGCGTGTGAAACCCTGCGCGATCGCATCGGGCGGCGGTCCCGGACGGGGGCTGGCAAGCCGTTCGGGGCTGGGCTAGGCTGGCCTGGCGCAATGGAGTTCTGACATGCCGCGGCTGAGGCTTTTGCTGGCACTGACTGGGGCCCTGGCCGGGGGCAGCCTGTATCTCCTGTTCCGGTTCGGCCTCGAGGGTATCCTGGGCGGACGGGTCGTGCTGGCCGCCATGGTGTTTTGCGGCGTGTTCTTTTCCGGCCTGCTGGCGCTCGCCGGTCCCATCGCCTATCCCCGCGCGGCCGGGCGCGCCGCGGTTCTGGCGCTGGTCGTCGCGCTCCTGGCGCTCTGGGCCTCGTTCCGGTTCGATGAGGTCCAGGGCATCCTGACGTCCCCCGGCGCCGTGGTGTCGGTGCTGATCCTGTCGCTGGTGCCGCTGCCCTTCATCCTGGCTGAAGACTCAACCAGTTGGCGCGACTATCCCGCGCTGTTCGCGGCGGCCTGGGGCGTGGTGATGCGATCCACCGTGGCCTGGGTGTTCGTGGCGATCCTGTGGGCGGTGATCTACCTTTGTCATGCGCTGCTGAGCCTGGTGGGGATCGACGTGATCGCCCGCGTTCTGGAGGTGCCGCCCACCGCCTGGCTGATCACCGGCACGGGCCTTGGCCTGGCGATGGCCGTGGCGCTGGAACTGGCCGAATTCGTTTCGGCCTATCTGGTGTTGCGCCTGTTGCGATTGCTGTTGCCGGTGGTCCTGCCGGTGGTGGTGATCTTCCTGATCGCCGTCGGGGTGAAGGGGCCGGGCACCGTGCTGGCGGGCTTTTCCATCGGAGCGATCCTCCTGCTGATCTCGGGCGTGTCGGCCACGCTGGTGACGGCGGCGGTGGATCAGTCCGATGCCGAGGCAACGCACAATCGGTGGATGATCCGCGCCACGCAGGGCCTGGCCGTGCTGCTGATCCTGCCCGCGGGCATGGCCGCCTGGTCGGTCGGCACGCGGGTCGCCGCGCATGGCTGGACGCCGGACCGTCTGTTCGCGGCCACCGTGGCCGCGCTCGGCCTGGGTTATGGCGCCACCTATCTGGTTGCGGTATTGCGCGGGGCGGGCTGGATGGAGCGTGTCCGGCAGGCCAACATCTGGATGGCGCTGGCCCTGATGGGCGCCGCTGTGCTGTGGCTGACGCCCGTCCTCGACCCCGAACGCATCTCGACCGCCAGCCAGCTGGCGCGGCTGAATGCCGGGGCCGTGACGCCGGCAGAGTTCGACTGGGCGGCGCTGGACAGCTGGGGCCGTGCCGGGGCCGCCGCCCGCGCCCGGTTGCAGGAGCAGGCGAAGTCCGACCCGGAGCTTGCCGGGGCGCTGCCGAGCCCGGGCCAGGGCGCGGGCGAGACGCCCGTCGATGCGGCGGCGCTGCGGCTTGCGCTGATCCGGGATCTGACGGTGCAACCGGCCTCGGCCGGGCCATTCCGCGATCAGGTGATCGGTCTGGCCGCAGATGCCGACCTGCAAGCCTGGCGCCAGAGCTGCGCCATCGAACTGCCGCAGGGTGTGCCGGGCTGCGTGATGGTGGCAGGCGATTTCCTGCCCGAGTTGCCGGGGCCGGAAGGTCTGCTGATCATGGCCGAACCCGGCGGCTACCTGACCTATATGGGGGTCGCGATCCAGGACGGCGCGCTGCGGCTGCTGCAGGTCGACAGCGCCTCGGGCGAGCTGGCAAATTTCGGCGAGGGCGAACGGCTGATCGCCACGCTGCGGGCCGGCCTGCCCACATTCCGGCCGGTGCCGCGCAACGAACTGGTGGCGCCGATCGGCGGCGCGCTGGGCCTGAAGCCCTGATCCTTTCGCGGGAATTGGGCCTTTCTTAAGCTTTGCAACCTAGTCTTCCGGGCTAACCGGCAACCACAGGATCCCTGTCCCATGCATGGGCTGATCAACCGTTCGATCCAATGCTTTCTGCGCGACACTTACGGATCGGCAGTCTGGGATGCCGTCGCGCGCGAGGCGCAGTTGGGCTTTTCCGGGTTCGAGGCGATGCTCACCTATGACAGCGGCCTGACGGAACGTGTCATCACCGCTGCCGGCACCGTGCTGGGCCGGTCGCGCGAATCGATCCTCGAGGATCTGGGCACCTATCTGGTCAGCCACCGCAACGTCGAGGCCGTCCGGCGGCTTCTGCGCTTTGGCGGGGTGACCTTCGCCGATTTCCTCAACTCGCTCGAGGATTTGCCGGAACGCGGCCGCCTGGCCGTGCCTGATCTGGACATTCCCGATCTGGTG
>JAKALB010000170.1 GCA_021813365.1 Pseudomonadota bacterium
GGATCGAGACGACCGAGGTCCAGCCCAGCGCCGAGACATTGGCCGCAATCAGCGCCTTGACCTGCGCATCGAGGATGTCGAAGGCTTCCGCGGGCACGAAATCGGCCAGAAGCTGAACCTGGACAAGGATCACCTTGGGGTCCGCGAAATAGCCGAACAGCGCGATCACCGCGGCCACCGCCGGAAACACCGCCAGCATGGAAAAGAACGCGACGCCCGCCGCGATCAGGCCCAGCTTGCTGTCGGCGACGATCCGCACGACACCGCGGACCGTGGTGGTCAGGAAGGTGATGACGTCCAGCGCTGCCGCTCCCCTGAAGGCCATGCTGTTCAGCCTAGCCGCCAGTGCGCCGCTTTCACAGGCAAAAACGGCGCCGCACAGGGTTGCGCGGCACCGCTGATCTTTCGGCGCTCCTGCCCGAAGCCGGGGTCAGGGGGTGCTCGGCGTGCTGGGGGTGCTGGCGGTGCTGCTGTTGCTGCCCGCGGCACCGGCCACGATGCCCACCGCGACCAGTGCCGCAAAGGCCTGCGCCGTCAGCGAACCTGCCGCGCCACCGACCGAGGACTGCGTGCTCATCTTCGGCTCGACCGTGCCCTGGGCCGAAATGACCGGCGCGGCCACAGCCGTGGTTGCAACCAGCGCGGCGACCGTTGCGGTCAGGATCATCGACTTCATGGGGCCTCCTGAAAATCATACTACCGGGATGGTTATATCAACTTCGGCGGGACCAGGGGAGAGGTTTTGTACGGGTTCTGAGCCAAAGTGGCGCCGCTTGCACATCTTGGCCGAAACCGCCCGGAGATTCGGCGCCTTTCCGGGCACTCTTTCCGCCTGCGGCCCACGTGGCCCAGCGTGATTCGCCTCAGTTCACCAGATTTTCGATCTCGAGGGCGCCGGTCTGCGGACTGATCCACTGCACCGAGCGGCGCAGGGTGCCGCGCGCGTCGATCCAGTAGTCGTTGGTGAAGCTCTGCGATCCGGAGACACAGGTTTCGGTGACGTGGCGCGTGCGATAGGCCAGCCCGACCACCGTGATCTGTTCGGCGCCCGCATCGGCCAGCGTGCAGCGGAAGACGACCGGTTCGGTCTGGTCGTTCCGGCCCAGATAATAGTGTGTCCGCGCAAGAACGCCCGCCCCGGCGGCGATCTCGGCAAGCGACGGCACCGCAGCCGACATCAGGTCACCCGGCAGCCCGCGCGTGGCCACCACGATCCCGCCGTTCAGCGCGATCGAGGTCTTGTCGGTCGTCGACCAGGTCGTGACGGGGCCGTTGGTGCCATAGACCCCCACCAGCGCCTGCGTCTTCAGCTTGATCGCCGTGACACGCAACAGCGGAACCCCCAGCGCATCGACCTGCGCGCGCGTCAGCCCGGCCAGCGGCGCGGGCGCCTGCGGCGACTTGCCGACCGAAAGGCGCGCCTGTGCCAGCATCGTGCGCGCAATCTCCTGGTTCGGGCCGTTGCCGCAGCCCGCCAGAACCGTCACCCCCAGCAGGGCCAGGGCCGCGCATAGCCGCTTCATCACCGGAACACCCTTCCCCATTCGCCGTCGAGATCGCCCGACTGATACTGGCGCACCACGTCGTAAAGCCTGCCGTTCACGTTCAGCATCTGGCCCCCATCCCGCTGCACCGGGCGGATGACGGTGCCGATGGCGCTTTGCGTCGGAACGCCAAGAAGCCAGTTGAGCGGGATCCTGAAGAAGATCCCCTTGTCGAACGAGCCTTCGCCGAATTTTGCTGCCGATACGTTGGTCTTGGTGGCAAAGGCCCCGATCGTCCAGCCGTTGGCGAATTCGCGGCTGAGCGTCAGCGTCGCGCCCACGTCCCTGGCCAGATAGCGCCCGGCGTCGATCCGGGCGAAATAGCCGCCGCCGAACGTGTAATAGGCCGACACCATGCCCGTGCCCACGCTGTAGCTCTGGAACCCGAGCCGGTCGTTGAAGGCGCGCTGCTTGACGTAGTCGACCTCCATCCCCAGCGCGAGGGGGCTGGTGGGCGGCTGCCACAGCAGTTCGGCAGAGACCCCGCCGTACATCTGTTCCAGATAGCCCGCCGTCACCCGGCCGAATAGATTCGGGCCCGGCCGGGTGTACCAGGCCAGTTGCAGCGACTCGAGCGCGGGATCGCCTTCGGCGTTGTAGCGCGCGAAATCCGAGCGGACATGCGGCAGTTGCGAATTCGACGCCCGGGTCGTCTGGTCAAGGTTGCCGAACGCCTTCTTGGTGACCGACCCCGACAGGATCAGCCCCTGCGCCAGCGTGTAGCTGCCAGACAGCCGCAGCCCGAAATCGGCCCGCAACGGGTTGTCCGGATCGAAGATCGAGATCCGGCTGTAGGGCGTCAGCGCCCATGACAGCTTCGGGTAAAGCCCCACGCCGCGGGCCGCGGTTGCGGGCAGCGGATCGGGCAGACCCAGATCGGAATGGCCGCGCAGAAGCAGGTCGCCGTTCGGCGCGAATTCGTATCGTTCCAGATCGGTCCGGCGGATCGTGACCTGCGACACCGGCATCCCGTTCGCCATCGGCACGATCTTGAACGTCTCGACCGAGGCCGGCATCGTCTGGCTCAGCACCCGCGCGGCGCGGCCGATGGCCTGCGCGCCCGAATCGTAGACCGGGTTGATGATCCGCAGCTCTGCCGTGTCCGGGGTGACCGCCAGCGCATCAAGCTCCAGCCCCTGGCTCTTGAGTTGTCGCGCCACGTTGTCGCGCAGGATCGTGACGGCATCCGGCTGGCGGACCCAGTCGGGCGACCAGGCGTCGGGGTTGGCGGCCTCGGGCGGGCGCACCGCAACCGGAACCGGCGCCGGGCCCATCAGGCTGTTCGGCCGTGTGGCGGGATCGGTCGAGACCTGCAGGCTGACCCCGATCTTGGCGCCGTAAAGCTCGTACACCCCGATCCGCGTCGAAGGCGTCAGGGCATATTCGACTCCCAGATTGATCGGCGAGCGCCGGTCAAGAAGCGCCTTGCCGGTTTCCTGCACATAGGCGTCCGACGAATATTCGGCCTTGAAGGTCAAGCGGTCATTGACCTGCCAGGCCAGCCCGCCAAAGGGCGCCACCGGGCCGTGGAACCATTGCTTGACATTCGGCTGCCCCGTGCTGGTCAGCCCGCCATGCGCCGCGCGCGTCCCGAAGGTCGAGCCGATCGAGCCGTAGCTTCCCAGCCGCCCCCAGCCAAGGCCAAGGGTGAGGGCCAGCGCAGGCGTCACATGCTTGGTCGCCACCAGATATTCGGCCGACATCAGGTCGGTGCCGATGAAATCCTGCAGGCCGAGCGTCACCGAGGGCACATAGCGCCCTTCGTCGACCAGGTGGAACCGCAGGTCGAAGCTGCGGTCGTAATAGGTGGTCGGAAAGCTGGTGTTGAACCGCCGCATGCTGCTGTAGCGGAAGGTCCCCGACATCCAGGGCGTGATCTGAAAGCCCAGAACCCCGCGGCTGATGCCTGCGAAACTGCTGACGCTGGCCGTCACCTCGCCATCCGGCCCGGTTTCCGCCGACGGCATGTCGATCAGCCCGGGCACGCCCCAGAAGCTCAGGCTGGGAGGCGTGCCGACGCCGTCGGCCCGTGCCGCACGGACCCCTGCGACGGCCGTGGTCAGCAGAAAGGCCCCGAGAGAAAGCGAAAACAGTCGCCAAAATCGCATCTACGCCTCACCTTTTCGGCAGACCTTACGAACCTGCGCCGGGCGCCACAACCGCTTTGCCGCCGACCACCGGGAACCCCACCGACTGTGGCGCACCCGCCACCCGAGGCGGCATCGATTCAGGGCGAATTAACCAATACGGACCTATCGTTCGGGCACGCCCTGCGAGGTTCCCATGCGACATGCCCCCGATGATCTGCCGATCCTGGCCCGCGCAAGGCCTCTGGCCCTGCACGCGCCGCCCCGACCCGGCGACGAGGTGACGATCCTGTTGGCCCTGCACAACGGCGCACGCTTCATCACCGATCAACTCGATAGCCTCGCTGCCCAGACCCACGGGGCCTGGCGGCTGGTGGTCAGCGATGACGGCTCGACCGATGACGGGCCGTTGCAGGTTTTGCGCTGGGCCGTGCGCCACCCCGGGCACGATGTCCGGCTGATCCCGGGGCCCTGCCGGGGCTTTGCGGCGAACTTCCTGCGGCTTCTGTCGGCGGTGGGGCCCGACGCCCGGCTGGTGGCCTTTGCCGACCAGGACGATGTCTGGTTGCCCGGCAAGCTCAGCCGCGCCGTCGACCGCCTGGCGATGGTGGAAGAACGCACGCCCGCGCTGTACTGCAGCCAGACCTGGATCTGCGACGCGCGGCTGGGCCGACCGCTGCGATCCCGGCTGTGGGAACGGCCGCCATCGTTCCGCAATGCGCTGGTGCAGAACATCGCGGCGGGCAACACGATCGTTCTGAACCACGCGGCACAGCGCCTTCTGCGCGCGGCCGCCCGGCGGGTGCAGGACGTGGCCGCGCATGACTGGTGGGCCTATCAGGTGGTCAGCGGTGCGGGCGGCGTGATCCTGCCGGACGAGGTGCCGAGCCTGCTCTACCGCCAGCACGGCGCCAATGTCATCGGGGCCAACCGCGGCCTGCGCGCCATGCTGCGCCGCGGCCGGATCGTTCTGACCGGCACCTATCGCGACTGGAACGCCATGAACATCGCCGCGCTGCACCGGGCCACGCCCTACCTGACCCCGGAAAGCCGCGCGCTGTTGGCCGAATTCGCACAGGCCCGGGGCGCAGCCGGCCCGCGCTGCGCCACCCGGCTGGGCCGGGCGGGCCTGCGCCGCCAGACCTGGATCGGCACCGCCGCGCTCTGGGCAGCGGCGAGCGTCGGGCTGGTCTAGCGGGGGCCAGCTTGCGATTGCCGGAACGCTTGCCTAACCATGCATCAAGGGCCGGGTCGGTGCCCCGGGTAGCGTATCAGTCATGAACATCCTTTTCGTGCACCAGAACATGCCCGGCCAGTATCGCGAGATGCTGGCCTGGCTGGCCGCGCAGGGCGAACACCGGATCCTGTTCCTGACCCAGCGAAAGGACGCGGTGCCGATCAAGGGCGTGACGCTTGCGCGCTATGCGCCACACCGCAAGCCCGCCAAGGACGCCTATGCCCTGTCGCGCTACTTCGAGGAATGCATGGGCGCGGGCTACGGCGCCTACCTGGCCTGCCGCCAGATCCAGGACCAGGGGTTCAAACCCGACATCGTGCTTGGCCATGTCGGCTGGGGAGAGTTGACCTTCGTCAAGCAGGTCTGGCCCGATGTGCCGATCCTTGGATACTGGGAATACTATTTCCTGTCGGACGGCGGCTCGGTCGGCTTTGACCCGGAGTTCCCCGCCACGGAGGCGGCGCGGCAGATCAGCCTGGCGCGCAACGCGGTGAACCACCTCTGCCTGCCGATGATCGACCTGGGCCAATGCCCGACCGACTGGCAGATGCAGACCTATCCGGCCGAGTTCCGCGCCCGCAGCTATGTCTGCCATGACGGCATCCGCACCGACTGGCTGGCGCCCGACCCCACCGCCCGCGTCAGCCTGGCGCGTCTGGGCCGGACCGTCGGACGCGAGGACGAGGTGTTCACCTACATGGCCCGCAACATGGAACCGACGCGGGGCTTTCACATCTTCA
>JAKALB010000171.1 GCA_021813365.1 Pseudomonadota bacterium
CAATTTTCCCTACTGTGCCGCTGACGAAAGCGGGTTTCGTGCCGATCCGGTCAAAGCTGAAGCCGTTCGAAAGGATGCCCGATGAAACGCTATTCGGTCTTTGCCATCGCCCGCGAGGCGATGAACCACCACCTCGGCTGGGAACGCGCCTGGGCCAGCCCGGCACCGAGGAATTCCTATGATGCGATCATCGTGGGGGCAGGGGGCCATGGCCTGGCCACGGCCTATTATCTGGGCAAGAACCACGGGATCACCAATGTGGCGATCCTGGAAAAGGGCTGGCTGGGCGGTGGCAACACCGGCCGCAACACCACGATCATCCGTTCGAACTATCTGCAGGACGCCTCGGCCGCAATCTATGACAAGTCCCTGCAACTCTACGAAAATCTCAGCCAGGACCTCAACTACAACGTCATGTTCAGCCCGCGCGGCCTGTTGATGCTGGCCCAGACCCATCACGAGGTCCGGGGCTATCTGCGCACGGTCCACGCCAACATGCTGCAGGGCGTGTCGACCGAATTCATCGGCCCGGCCAAGGTCAAGGAGCTGGTGCCGATCATCAACATCGACGGCCCGCGCTATCCGGTGCTCGGCGCGCTCTATCAGGCGCGCGGTGGCACCGGCCGGCATGATGCCGTGGCCTGGGGTTATGCCCGCGGCTGTTCGGCCATGGGCATGCACATCATCCAGAACTGCGAAGTCAGGGGCGTGCGCCAGGAAAATGGCGTCGTCACCGGCGTCGAGACGACCAAGGGCTTCATCGGCTGCAAGAAGCTTGGCCTGGTGGTGGCCGGCCATTCGGGCCAGCTGGCCGAAATGGCGGGCTTCCGCCTGCCGATCGAGGCGGTGGCGCTGCAGGCCCTGGTGTCCGAACCGATCAAGCCCTGCCTGGACGTGGTGGTGATGGCCAACACCGTGCACGGCTACATATCGCAATCCGACAAGGGCGAGATGGTGATCGGTGGTGGCACCGACGGGTTCAACAACTTCACCCAGCGCGGCAGTTTCCACCATATCGAGGAGACGCTGCGCGCCCTGGTCGAAACCTTTCCGGTCATCAGCCGGCTGAAGATGCTGCGGCAGTGGGGCGGCATCGTCGACATGACCGGCGACCGCTCGCCGCTGATTTCCAAGACGCCGCTCGGCAACTGCTTCATCAACTGTGGCTGGGGCACCGGCGGGTTCAAGGCGATCCCCGGGTCTGGCTGGGCCATGGCCGAGCTGATGGCCAAGGGCGAGCCGGGCCCCCTGGCTGCGGAATTCTCGATGTGGCGCTTCAAGGAAGGTCGCTTCATCGACGAAAGCGTTGCCGCCGGAGTGGCCCATTGACCCTTGGTCGCATCCTGCAGGTTTCGTCAGAGAGACCTGCGGGGGTTTTCGAAAACTCTTGCGGTCGTCCCGCAGAAACGGAGCGCAAAGATGCTCACCCTTGAATGTCCCTACTGTGGCGTCATGGCCGAGGAAACCGAACTCGCCCCCGGGGGCGAGGCGCATCTGAAACGTGTCGGTCCGGGCTCGACCCCGGAAGAATTCGAAGCCTACATGTTCGCCCGCAAGAACCCCAAGGGCGTGCATTTCGAACGCTGGCGCCATGCCTATGGCTGCGGCAAGTGGTTCCTGGCCGCCCGCTGCACCGCCACGCTGGAAGTGTTCGGCACCTATCCCGCGCAATGTTCGGCGCCTCCCCAGGCGCTGCAAGACAAGATCAGGGCCAGGCGGCCGGACTGGAAGGGTTTCTGACATGAGCACCCGTCTTCAGAAGGGCGGCCGGTTGATCGACCGGTCCAGGGCGCTGGAATTTTCCTTCAACGGCAAGCGGTTGATGGGCTTTCAGGGCGACACGCTGGCCTCGGCCCTTCTGGCCAATGACCAGATGCTGCTGGGTCGCAGCTTCAAGTATCACCGCCCGCGTGGCCTGGTGGCCTCGGGCGCAGAGGAGCCGAACGCCCTGGTCAACCTGGGCACCGGCGCGCGGCATGAACCCAACCAGCGCACCACCACGACCGAGCTTTTCGCGGGGGCCACAGCCACCAGCCAGAACCACTGGCCCAGCCTGGAATTCGACCTGGGCGCGGTCAATTCCTGGTTCGCCCGCTTCTTGCCCGGCGGTTTCTACTACAAGACCTTCATCCACCCGCGCTTCGCCTGGAAACACATCTTCGAGCCGATCATCCGGCAATCGGCCGGCCTGGGCAAAGCCCCGCGCGAGAAGGATGCCGACCGCTATGAACAGGCCTATGCCTTCTGCGACGTGCTGGTCGCGGGCGGCGGCATTGCCGGCCTGCAGGCCGCTCTGGCAGCGGCCGGGGAGGGTGCGCGCGTGATCCTCCTGGAACAGGCCCCGGTCTGGGGCGGGCGGGCGCCGGTGGACGGGGATGTGATCGACGGCCAGCCCGCCGAAACCTGGGTGAAAGCCACCATCGAAGCTCTTGGAAAGATGGGGAATGTCACGCTCAAGACCCGCTGCATGGTCGCCGGTGTCTATGACCACGGCTATGTCCTGGCCGAAGAGCGCGTGGCTGACCACACCCCCGGCGACGGCCGTCCGAAGAAGCGCCTCTGGCGCATCCGTGCCACCCGGATCGTGGCCGCCACCGGTGCCATCGAACGTCCGCTGTCCTTTGCCGGCAACGACATTCCCGGTGTCATGCTGGCCAGCGCCGTGCGCGATTATGTGACGAACTGGGCCGTTTCGCCCGGAGACCGCACCGTGGTCGTGACCAACAACGACGACGCCTACCGCACCGCGCTGGCGCTGAGAGAGGCGGGGCTGTCAGTGCCCTGCATCATCGACGCCCGCAGCAACGCCGATGGCCCGCTGCCGCAGCGCGCCCGTGCCCTGGGCATCCGCGTCGAGACCGGCAAGGCCATCGCCTGGGTCAAGGGCGGCAAGCGCGTCACCGGTGTCGCGCTCTGCCTGCAGGCCGGCGAGGGTGCGCCGCTCGAGGAGATCGGCTGCGATGCCGTCGCCATGTCGGGCGGCTGGTCGCCGGTGGTCCATCTGTGGTCCCATTGCGGCGGCAAGCTGACCTGGGATGCCGCGCAGGCGATGTTCCGCCCCGATGCGACCCGGCCGCCGACCTCGCATGACGGCCAGGCCCTGGTGTTTGCCGCAGGCGCGGCCAATGGCGCACTGACCGCCGCCGAGGCGCTGGCCGATGCGGCGCGCGCCGGCGCCAGCGCCTTCGGCAAGCAGCCCGGCCCCCATGCCCAGGCCGCCGTCAGCATCGAGGCCCCGCTGGAGCCGGTCTGGATCATGCCCCAGGGCGCCGGCCCCGGACTGAAGATGAAGATGTGGCTCGATCCGCAGAACGACGTGAAGGTGTCGGACGTGCAGCTGGCCGCCCGCGAAGGCTATGAATCGGTCGAACATACCAAGCGCTACACCACGCTGGGCATGGCGACCGACCAGGGAAAACTGTCCAACATCAACGGTCTTGCCGTTCTGGCGGGGGCGCTGAATACCGAAATCCCGAATGTCGGCACCACCACCTTCCGTCCGCCCTATGCGCCGGTCACGATCGGCGCGCTGGCCGGCGAAAGCCGGGGCGACATCTTCCAGCCGCTGCGTCGCAGCCCGATCCACGGCTGGCATGAAACCCACAACGCCCATTTCGAACCCGTCGGCCTGTGGCGCCGTCCCTATTGCTTTCCGGTGGGCGGCGAGACCCATCAGCAGGCGGTGAACCGCGAGATCCTGGCGGTCCGGTCTGGCGTCGGGATGCTCGACGCCTCGACCCTGGGCAAGCTGATCGTCAAGGGGCCGGATGCCGGCAGGTTCCTGGACATGCTCTATACCAATGTCATGTCGACCCTGCCCGTCGGCAAATGCCGCTATGGGCTGATGTGCAACGAGCAGGGCTTCCTGTCGGATGACGGCGTTGTCGTGCGGCTGTCGGAGGACACGTGGCTGTGCCACACCACCACCGGCGGCGCCGACCGGATCCATGCCCACATGGAAGACTGGCTGCAATGCGAATGGTGGGACTGGCAGGTCTATGTCGCCAATGTGACCGAACAATACGCCCAGATCGCCGTGGCCGGCCCCAGGGCGCGCCAGCTGCTGGAACGGCTGGGCGGCATGGATGTCGGCAAGGACAGTCTGCCCTTCATGACCCATGCCGAAGGCACGCTGGGCAATTTCCCGGTGCGCGTCTATCGGATCTCGTTCTCGGGCGAGCTTTCCTATGAAATCGCCGTCCCGGCCTCGCTGGGCCTGGCCCTGTGGGAACGGCTGATCGAGGCGGGTCGCGACCTGGGCGTCATCCCCTACGGGACCGAGGCGATGCACGTCATGCGCGCCGAAAAGGGCTTCATCATGATCGGTGATGAAACCGACGGCACGGTGATCCCGCAAGACCTGAACCTGGACTGGGCGATTTCCAGGAAGAAGGCCGATTACCTGGGCAAGCGCGGCCAGGAGCGGACCCATCTGGCCAGCCCCGACCGCTGGAAACTGGCCGGGTTCGAGACATTGGACGGCTCGGTCATACCCGATGGCGCCTATATCATTGCCCCGGGCGTGAACGACAACGGCCAGCGCAACACCCAGGGTCGCGTCACTTCGACCTATTATTCGCCGACCCTGAAGAAGGGCATCGCCATGGGCCTGATCCGGGGCGGGCTGAAGCGGATGGGCGAGGTGGTCGAATTCAACACCGTCTCGGGCGGCACCGTGAGGGCCAGGGTGGTGGACCCGGTGTTCTATGACAAGGAAGGGGAGAAGCAGAATGTCTGAGCCCGTCTCGGCCCTGGGCCACGCTTCCTTCGACGGCTTTGCCCGTATCCGCGAAATCGGCCCGCTCGGGATGCTGACCCTGCGCGCCAGACCCGATGTCGCCGGCCTGACGGCGGCGCTGGCCGCCATCGGCGTCACGCGCCCCGAGCCGCGCCGCATGGCCCTGACCGGCGAGCGCGGCTGCGGCTGGATGAGCCCGGACGAATATCTGGTGATCCTGCCCTATGACGAGGCCAACGCCGCCATGGCGGCGCTGTCGCAGCAGCTCTCGGGCGAACATCACCTGGTCGCCAATGTCTCGGATGCCCGCGCCGTCTTCCGGATCGAGGGCGCGAAGGCGACCCAGGTCCTGGCAAAGCTGATGCCGGTCGACTTCGCCACCCTGGCACCCGGCGAATTGCGCCGCTCGCGCGCGGCGCAGACGGCGGCGGCGATCTGGGCCGAAGGCGACGGCTTCACGCTCGTCTGCTTTCGTTCGGTGGCGCAATACATGATGGGACTGCTGAGCCATTCCGCCATGCCGGGCTCCGAACTCTTCTAGCCGCAGGCCCCGCACCACAGGCGCCCCGCATCACGACAGGCCCCGGCCGCCCTTGACCTTCGCGCCGGGCGGTCGCTTATTGACCTCAGCGCAATGAACAGGAGTCGCCCATGGCTTTCACCCTTCCTGACCTTCCCTATGCCCATGACGCGCTGGCCTCGCTGGGCATGTCCAGGGAAACCCTCGAATACCACCACGACCTGCACCACAAGGCCTATGTCGACAACGGCAACAAGCTGATCGCCGGCACCGAATGGGAGGGCAAGCCGCTAGAGGACATCATCCGCGGCACCTACACGGCCGGCGCCGTGGCCCAGAACGGCATC
>JAKALB010000032.1 GCA_021813365.1 Pseudomonadota bacterium
GCTCCTCCCCGGGTCGGCAGCTCAGTTGCCGGCCAGCCAGGCGTTGAAGCGCTCGTTCATCTCGGCGTCCTTGTCCACCCAGAACTCGAAGGACGAACCCAGCGCATTGGTCATGTTTTCGGGCGCGGTCGGCACGTTCGGGCCCATTTCGGTCTTGCCGTCGATGTAGATGATCGGTTCGATCATCGACGATTTGCGGGCCGGACCGTAAGAGATGTGCTGTGCCTGCTGACGCTCGCCCTTGGTCGAGGTTGCATAGGCGATGAACTTCATCGCCTCGTCCTTGTTCGGGGCGCCTTTCGGGACCACGTACATTTCGTTTTCATAGATCTGACCATCCCAGACGATCTGGAACGGCTTGCCCTCGGCCACGGCGGCGTTGAAGATCCGGCCGTTGTAGGCCGTGGTCATCGCCACCTCGCCGTCAGCCAGCAGCTGCGGCGCCTGCGCGCCGGCCTCCCACCACACGACCTGATCCTTGATCGTGTCCAGCTTGGCAAAGGCCCGGTCCACGCCTTCCGGCGTCGAGAGCGTGGCATAGACGTCGGCCGGAGCCACACCATCCGCCATCAGGGCGAATTCCAGAACGGCCTTGGCCCCCTTGTGCAGGCCGCGCTTGCCGGGGAACTTCTGCAGGTCGAAGAAGTCGGCGGCGGTCTTCGGGCCGTCGGGGAACTTGGTGGTGTCATAGGCGAACACCGTCGCCCAGACGTCGGTCGAAACGCCGCAATCGGTGACAGCGCCGGGGATGAAGTCTTCCGCCGCCGGGGTGCCATCGTCGCCCGGGGGCAGCATGGCCATGTCGATCGGCTCCAGCACGCCTTCGTCGCACAGGCGGATCGCATCGGCATATTCGACCGAGGCGACATCGACCGTCACGTTGTTGGCTTCGACCATCGCCTTGATCGGCGTGGCGGGGTTGTCACTGTCGACCATGGTGGTGGCGATGCCGGTCTCGGCGGTGAAGGGCTTCAGGTGCCCCTCGGTCTGGGCCGCGCCATAGGCGCCACCCCAGGACATCACCGTCACATCAGCCGAGGCGCCAAAGGCCACGACCGACAGCGCGGTGGAAAGGACGAGCAGTTTCTTCATTCGGGTCTCCCACATGTTGGTTGTTTGGTTGGTTGTTTCCTTGCGCCCCGACCGGGGCGACCCCTGTCGGGGATTACATCGGATCCAGAGCGCGGGCATCCTGAGGCAGCCAGCCGATCCGGATCTTCTGTCCCTTTTCCAGCCGGGCCTGGCCGGCGGCATTGCGGATCTTCATCACGAATTCCTCCGTCCCGGCCACTTTCAGCCGCGTGCGAAGAATGTCGCCCATATAGATGATTTCCCTGACTTCCGCATCCAGCACATGCGCACCTTCCGGCATGCGCTCGGGGCGGAACTCCACCCGCTCGGGCCGCACCGAGACCATCGTCCTGGCGTGCTTTTCCTTCACGTTCACCGCCGTCGCCTCGATCAGCTCGCCCGTGGGCAGCCGCACCAGCGCCCGCCCGTCCGACAGATCCTCGATCACGCCGGTCAGCTTGTTGTTCTCGCCGATGAAGCCCGCGACGAAACTGTTCTCGGGGCGCTCGTACAAATCCTCGGGCGGAGCCAGCTGCTGGATGCGTCCATCGTTGAACACGGCCACGCGGTCCGACATCGTCAGCGCCTCGCCCTGGTCATGGGTCACGTAGACCACGGTGATCCCCAGGCTTTCGTGCAGGTGCTTGATCTCGAACTGCATGTGTTCGCGCAACTGCTTGTCCAGCGCGCCCAGCGGTTCGTCCATCAGGACCAGCGCGGGATCGAACACCAGCGCGCGGGCCAGGGCGATGCGCTGCTGCTGGCCGCCCGACAGCTGCGCCGGACGGCGATTGATGAAGCTGCCCATCTGCACCATGTCCAGCGCCCGCTTGATCTTGGTCTCGCGCGCATCCTTGGCCATGCCGCGCACTTCCAGCGGGAAGGACAGGTTCTCGCCCACCGTCATGTGCGGGAACAGGGCGTAATTCTGAAACACCATGCCGATGCCGCGCTTGTGCGGTGGCACCTGGTTGATCGGCTGGCCCGCCAGCCGGATCTCGCCATGCGTCGCGGTTTCAAAGCCCGCCAGCATCATCAGCGTTGTCGTCTTGCCGGATCCCGACGGCCCCAGCATCGTGAGGAACTCACCCTTGCCGATCGACAGGTTCAAGTCCTTCACGACCAGCGAAACGCCGTCATAGCTTTTCTGGACATGTTCAAAAGCAACGAATGCGTCGCCCTGGCTGGTCGTCACCGCGCCTTTCTCCCCGTTTGTGGCGGACGTTTCGCCGCCCTTGTTGCTCTCAGTTAATCGGGGGGGCGGAGGGAGCGCAAGTATCTTGTAGGGAAACTAAATTTCCCATACGGAAACATCGTCCGATCGGGCAAATTGCGACCGATTTCCGGGCAAGGGCGTCAATTCCGGGCCCGATTCGCCGCTTGCAGGGCGCTGGCCCGGCCGCCGCAAACAGCCGAAACCCGACGCAGATGCGCCCGGCTGCGACGGATTCGCGCCGCCTGACGCCAGAATTCGAAGAATTTCGGCCCGAATCACCTGTCTTGCGATGCGCTGCACCACAGGTCGCAATTTGGCGGATCAACCCGGTTTCGGCCCAGGGACGACCCGATTTCGGCCTGGCACCGGCCAGCAAAAAGGCACCCCGAAGGGCGCCTCTCCGGCCGTCAGACCGGTCCGGATGGTGCGGATGAAAAGACTCGAACTTTCACTCCGGTTAAGGAACAGCGACCTCAACGCTGCGCGTCTACCAATTCCGCCACATCCGCAACGATCCGGCTCGGGTGGCGGCTGATTAACGCAACTGCGCCACAAGGAAAAGTGCAAAGTTGCACCCGGCTTCGCGGGCGGAACGGGTTTCGCAGGCCCCGCCGCCGCCCCCGGCCGCCGCCCCCCGTTGCCCCCCGCCCCACCCCTGGCCTATAAGCGATCCATCCCCCTGCGAGAGCCGCCATGGTCGAGTGGATCACCTCCAGCCAGCCCGTCGCCTATGACGCGGCCCTGTCCTTCATGGAAACCCGGGCCGCCGCCATCGCCGCGGGCCAGGCCGAAGAGGCAATCTGGCTGCTGGAGCATCCCCCGCTCTACACCGCGGGCACCTCGGCGCGGCCCGAGGATCTGACCGATCCGGGCCGCTTTCCCGTCTATGTGGCGCGGCGCGGCGGGCAATACACCTATCATGGCCCGGGCCAGCGGGTGGCCTATGTGATGCTGAACGTCGGGCGGCGCGGCCATGACGTGCGCCGCTTCGTCCGGCAACTCGAAGCCTGGGTCATCGCGGCCCTGGCCGAATTCAACGTGACCGGCCTGATCCGCGAAGGCCGCGTCGGCGTCTGGGTGCAGCGCCCCGACAAGCCGCGACGGCCCGACGGATCCCTGGCCGAGGACAAGATCGCCGCGATCGGCATCCGCCTGCACCGCTGGGTCAGCTTTCACGGCATCTCGATCAATGTCGAGCCGGACCTGTCGCACTTTTCCGGCATCGTGCCCTGCGGCATCCGCGACCACGGCGTGACCAGCCTGGTGGACCTGGGCCTGCCGGTCGGCATGGCCGAACTGGACATCGCGCTGAAGACCGAATTCGACCGGATCTTCGGGCCATTGCCGGACAGGCCCTGACCCCGGATCCGAGCCCGCAGTTGAACTGCACGTCCCGGCGAGCGGCCAGGAAAAGGGGCAACTCTGCGCCGGGCAGTAGGCCGGCATCGGGCTGCCCGCCTGCGACACGAGGCCCCATGGCTTGCCGCGCCGGGCCAAAGCCGGCACATTGCGCCGCGTTGGCGCCACTGCGACTCGCCCGGCCGATCCAAGTCGGTCATCCCCGGAAGGTCGCCTTCTGAATGAGGACGAAATGAAAACCCTGATGCTGACGGCCGCCCTGGCCATGCTTGCCGCCACGCCCAGCCTGGCGGGCGATGCTGCGGCCGGCGAGAAGCTCTTCTCGAAGTGCAAGGCCTGCCATGCGATCACCGACGCCTCGGGCGCCGATCTGGTGAAGGGCGGCAAGGTCGGCCCGAATCTGTTCGGTGTCGTGGGGCGCACCATGGGCGGGCTTGAAGGCTATGCCTATGGTGAATCCCTGGTTGCCGCCGGCGCCGCCGGCAACACCTGGACCGAGGAGCTGATCGCCGAATATCTGGTCGATCCGACCGCCTTCCTGAAAAAGCTGCTGGCCGACGATGCCGCCAAGGCCAAGATGGCCTTCAAGCTGAAGGACGGCGGGGCCGATATCGCGGCCTATCTGGCCACGTTCCAGTAATCTCCAGGCCCCGCGCCCGACCCGGGCGCGCGCTGTCCTGCATTGGCCCGGCGCCCCCACGCCGGGCCAATGCATTCCGCCCCGGCGCGTCCGAAAGCCATGCCTGCAATGCGGCTTTTTTGACGCACCCGGATTTCCGCCATTGCCCTTGACCGGGCCTGCCACTAGAAAACGGCAGTGCGCGACCAGAGGCGCTCTGGTCAACAGGGACATCAAGCGGGAGAAGCCAATGGCCGATGCAGCCGTTCATGGCCACGACCACGATCACGACCAGAAGGGGTTCTTCACCCGCTGGTTCATGTCGACCAATCACAAGGACATCGGGATCCTCTACCTGTTCACCGGCGGGCTTGTCGGCCTGATCTCGGTGATCTTCACCGTCTACATGCGGCTCGAACTCATGGAGCCGGGCGTGCAATACTTGTGCACGGAAGGCCTGCGCCTGACAGCCGATGCCTCCGCCGTCTGCACCCCGGACGGCCACATGTGGAACACCATCGTCACCGGACACGGCGTGCTGATGATGTTCTTCGTGGTGATCCCGGCCCTGTTCGGCGGGTTCGGCAACTATTTCATGCCGCTGCAACTTGGCGCGCCGGACATGGCCTTCCCGCGGCTGAACAACCTCAGCTACTGGCTCTATGTCGCGGGAACCTCGCTGGCCATCTGTTCGGTCTTCGCACCGGGCGGCGAAGGCGGGCGCGGCGCGGGCGTCGGCTGGGTGCTGTATCCGCCGCTCAGCTCGACCGAAGCCGGCTATTCCATGGACCTCGCCATCTTCGCGGTGCACCTGTCGGGTGCCTCCTCGATCCTGGGCGCGATCAACATGATCACGACCTTCCTGAACATGCGCGCCCCCGGCATGACCCTGCACAAGGTGCCGCTGTTCGCCTGGTCGATCTTCGTCACCGCCTGGCTGATCCTGCTGTCGCTGCCCGTGCTGGCCGGCGCCATCACCATGCTCCTGACCGACCGCAACTTCGGCACCACCTTCTTTTCGCCCTCGGGCGGCGGTGACCCGATCCTGTACCAGCATATCCTGTGGTTCTTCGGCCATCCGGAAGTGTACATCATCGTCATCCCGGCCTTCGGCATCATCAGCAACGTGGTCTCGACCTTCTCGAGGAAGCCGATCTTCGGCTATCTGCCGATGGTCTATGCGATGGTGGCGATCGGTGTTCTGGGCTTTGTCGTCTGGGCGCACCACATGTACACCGTCGGCATGTCGCTGACGCAGCAGTCCTACTTCATGCTGGCAACCATGGTCATCGCGGTGCCGACCGGCATCAAGATCTTCTCCTGGATCGCAACCATGTGGGGCGGCTCGATCGAGTTCAAGACGCCGATGCTGTTCGCCTTCGGCTTCCTGTTCCTGTTCACCGTGGGCGGCGTGACCGGCATCGTGCTGTCGCAGGCGCCGATCGACCGCATCTATCACGACACCTATTATGTCGTGGCGCACTTCCACTATGTGATGTCGCTGGGCGCCGTGTTCGGGATCTTCGCCGGGATGTATTTCTGGATCGGCAAGATGTCGGGTCGGCAATATCCCGAGTTCTGGGGCAAGGTCCACTTCTGGACCATGTTCATCGGCGCCAACCTGACCTTCTTCCCGCAGCACTTCCTGGGTCGCCAGGGCATGCCGCGCCGCTACATCGACTATCCCGAGGCTTTCGCCTACTGGAACAAGGTGTCGAGCTATGGCGCGTTCCTGTCCTTTGCCTCGTTCCTGCTGTTCATCGGCATCGTGGTCTACACCTTGCGCGCCGGCAAGAAGATCACCCAGAACAACTACTGGAACGAATATGCCGAAACGCTCGAATGGACCCTGCCCTGCCCGCCGCCCGAACACACGTTCGAGACGCTGCCGAAGCGGTCCGACTGGGATCATTCCCACGCGCATTGAGGCCTGACGCCAGACGAGAAACGAAAGGCCCCGGAGGGAGACCCCCGGGGCCTTTCCCTTTCCCGTGTCCGACCCGCGATCCGACCGCCCGGGTCGCGCCCGCCTGCCCCGCCCGGACGGAAAGCTCCGGATCGACCATCGGCACTGACAACCCCCACAACCGGGCCACGCCTGCGCCGGCCTCAGTCAACCGGGGCGAACACTCTCTGAAGGAAAATGACGAAATTCAATAATTCCAATGTGATGCAAGGCGCCGCGCGCGCAAGACGCCCGCGCCCCCCTTTCCTTCGCCCCGCGCATCGCTAATCTTGCCTCATGCCCTACCGCTGGACCGAAGCCACACCCTCCGCCCCGGCCAGGCTGACGCTCTGGCCGCACCGCTCGCTGCCCCGGCGCGGCTTTGTCTGGTTCATCGGCGCGACCGCTGCCCTGCTGGCGCTGCCGCTGCTGACCCAGCTCGGCACCGCCGCACTCTGGGTGCTGCTGCCCTTCCTGCTCGCCGCCCTCGCCGCTGTCTGGTACGCCCTGCACCTGTCCTACCGCAGCGGATCGGTGATCGAAGAGCTGACCCTCACCCGCGAGTGCCTGACCCTGACGCACCGCCGTCCCGGCCGGCCCAGCCTGGACTGGCAGGACAACCCCTATTGGGTCCGCACCCGGCTTTACCCCCAGGGCGGCCCGGTGCCGCAGTATCTGACCCTGAAAGGCACCGGACGAGAGGTGGAGCTGGGCGCCTTCCTGTCGGAAGACGAACGCCTCGCCCTCAAGGCCGAACTCGACCGCCTGCTCCAGGCGCTGAAATGACTTTCAGCTTGCCACAAATATCCCGGGGGGGGCGCAGCCGGGGGGCAGAGCCCCCCTCTGCCGCACTCACCCCAGCCGCGCCCTGATCTTTGCGCCCACCGCGCCGAAATCCATCTGCCCGGCGAACCTGGCCTTCAGAGCCGCCATCACCCGGCCCATGTCCTTCAGCGACGTGGCTCCGGTCTCGGCAATCGCCGCCGCAATCGCAGCCTCGACTTCGGCCTCGTCCAGCTGGCGCGGCAGGAATTCCTCGATCACGCCGATCTCGGCCATTTCCCTGGCGGCCAGGTCGGGTCGGTTGCCCGCGGCATAGGCCCTGGCCGATTCCTGCCGCTGCTTGACCATCTTGCCCAGCAGGCTCCGCAGATCGCCCTCGTCCAGCTCCACCCCCTCGCCCCGCGCCGCAATTTCGCGGTCCTTCACCGCGGCCGAGATCATCCGCAGCGTCGACAGTCGATCCGCCGACCGCGCCTTCATGGCCTGTTTCGTGGCCTCCAGAAGCCTTGCCTTCAGATCCATCGCCGTCTCCTGTTTGTCACTTGTGACATTATCCGCGGACGGCCCGGTCCGCAACCGGACACGAAAAAGCCAAGCCATTGTTTGAACTATAATTTCTTCACAGGCCGGCCCCTTGACCGCGCCCCCCCGTCTCTTTACGTTCCGCGCAATTTGCCTCATGGGAGTCGCCCGATGCCCACCCCCTTCGACCAAGCGAAGAAGCCGACCGCCTGCCTAGCCCTGGCGGACGGCACGCTGTTCTTCGGCCAGGGCTTTGGCGCCACGGGCCAGACGGTGGCGGAACTGGTGTTCAACACCGCCATGACCGGCTACCAGGAGATCATGACCGATCCGTCCTATGCCGGCCAGGTCGTGACCTTCACCTTCCCGCATGTCGGCAATGTCGGCACCACCTCCGAAGACGCCGAAACCGGCACCCCGGTCGCCGCGGGCATGGTGGTGAAATGGGATCCGACCGAGCCCTCGAACTGGCGGGCAACCCAGGATCTGAAGCACTGGATGCTGGCCAATGGCCGTATCGGGATCGGCGGCATCGACACCCGCCGCCTGACCCGGGCGATCCGCCAGCAGGGCGCGCCGCATGTGGCGCTGGCCCATGACCCCGAAGGCAGGTTCGACATCGAAAGGCTGGTGGCCACGGCCCGGGCCTGGCGCGGGCTGGTCGGCCTCGACCTGGCCAAAGAGGTGTCCTGCACCCAGAGCTACACCTGGGACGAGATGACCTGGGCCTGGCCGCAGGGCTATGTCAGGCGTCAGGGCCCCGGCCTGCGCGTTGTGGCGGTGGATTACGGCGCCAAGCGGAACATCCTGCGCTGCCTGGCCTCGGCCGGCTGCGAAGTGACCGTGCTGCCCGCGACCGCGACGGCCGGGGATGTGCTGGCGCTGAACCCCGAGGGTGTGTTCCTTTCGAACGGCCCGGGCGATCCGGCGGCCACCGGCGCCTATGCCGTGCCGATGATCCAGGGCGTGCTGCAAGCCGATCTGCCGGTGTTCGGCATCTGCCTGGGGCACCAGATGCTGGCCCTGGCCCTGGGTGCGCGCACCGTGAAGATGAACCACGGCCACCACGGCGCGAACCATCCGGTGAAGGACCTGACCACCGGCAAGGTGGAAATCACCTCGATGAACCACGGCTTCACGGTCGATAGCCAGACCCTGCCCAGTGGCGTCAGCGAAACCCATGTCAGCCTTTTCGACGGGTCGAACTGCGGCATCGCGGTGGATGGCAGGCCGATCTTCTCGGTCCAGTATCACCCCGAGGCCTCGCCGGGGCCGCAGGACAGCTTCTACCTGTTCGAACGGTTTGCTGCGGCGATGCGGGCGCGGCGCGCCGCCTGAAATTTTCATCGCCCGATAGGGTTGAAGGGGCGTTAAGTTAACGCCCTGTTAACCTCGTGCCGCCAGCTTCAACCCGGGGATCGGTCGGGAAGCTGCCGGACATGGCCGGGCAAGAGCCACTCAAATCGACAATGACGAGCCGCGCGGCGTCGGCCGCGGCGCTGGACCGTGCGCGCCGCCTTGCCGACGGCAGGCTGCGCCCGGGGTTCGAACTGGTGCCGTCTGCCGGCGGCACGCCTGCCCCCCAGCCGCTGCGCCTGGCGGACTTGCTGAAGGAGGGCGTGTTGCGGGTGCATGACCTGCCCGCCGCCGCCCGCGCCACCGTGGGCCTGCCCGACCGCGCGATCGAACGGCTGCTGGCGCGCAGGGTCGTGGCGACCGAGCCCCTGTACAAGCACCTGGCGCGCACCTACGGCTTCGGCCTGGCCGATCTGAGCGAACCGGCAGATCCCCGGCTGATCGACCAGTTGGGCGCGCTGACCTGCCTGGCCGAGGGGCTGCTGCCCTGGCGGCAGGTGGCCGGCAAGACCCTGATCGTGGCGGCGACGCCCGAAGGATTTCACCGCAACCGTGACCGTCTGATCCAGGTGTTCGGCGCGGTCATCCCGGCTCTGGCCCCTGCCGCTGCGATCGAAGCCAAGGTTCGGCAGGTCCGTGGCCCGGAACTGGCGCGCCGGGCCGAGACCCGCGTGGCCGCCGATCTGTCTTGCCGAGGCTTCGCCAGGCTGTTCCGCCCGCGCGAGGCCATGCTGATCCTGGCGCTGGCGGCCGCCGCGGGACTGGCCATTCCGGGCGTGCTGGCCGCGCTGACCATGCTGGCCGGCTTCAGCCTGCTGGCCAGCCTGGCACTGAAGATCGCGGCGCTTCTGGCCAGCCTGCCTGCCGGCCAGAGCGACCGCAGCCCCCGCCCCGCGAAGCCGGGGCATTCCGGCCCGCTGCCCGTCGTCTCGATCATCGTGGCGCTTTACCGCGAGGACGCCATTGCCGCCCGGCTGATCCGGCGCCTGGGCCGGCTGACCTATCCCAAGGCGCTGCTGGACATTGTCCTGGTGGTCGAGGAAGACGATCTGACCACCCGCCAGGCGCTGGAGGCGGCCAGCCTGCCACCCTGGATGCGCGTGGTCGTGGCCCCCGAAGGCCGTGTGAAGACCAAGCCGCGCGCGTTGAACTTTGCGCTGGATTTCTGCCGCGGGTCGATCATCGGCGTCTATGACGCCGAGGATGCACCCGAACCCGATCAGATCGCCCGCGTCGCCGAAGCCTTTGCCATGGCCGATCCGAAAACCGTCTGCCTGCAGGGTGCGCTCGATTTCTACAACCCGCGCTCGAACTGGCTGGCGCGCTGTTTCACCCTGGAATATGCCATCTGGTTCCGCGCCATGCTGCCGGGCCTGGAACGCCTGGGCCTGCCCGTTCCGCTGGGCGGCACCACCCTGTTCTTTCGCCGCGCCGCGCTGGAGGGCCTGGGCGGCTGGGATGCCTGGAACGTGACCGAAGATGCCGACCTGGGCTTGCGCCTGGCGCGGATGGGCTATCGCACCAGCATCCTGTCGACCACGACCTACGAGGAAGCCAATTGCCGCGCCCTGCCCTGGGTCAGGCAGCGCAGCCGCTGGGTCAAGGGTTACATGATGACCTGGCTGACGCATATGCGCCAGCCCGGACTGACCTGGAAACAGCTGGGCACCCGGCAATTCATCGGGTTTCAGGTGCTGTTCCTGGGCTCGATCCTGCAGGGCCTGCTGGCGCCGGTGTTGTGGACCTGGTGGCTGTTCCGCCTGGGTGTGGCGCATCCGCTGCACGGCATCTTGACCAGCGGATTGATCACCGCCGGCTGCGCGCTGTTCCTGGCGGCGGAGCTGGCCAACCTGGGGTTGGGCCTGGTGGGGCTGCGGCGGTCGCGGCAGAAGATCAACCCGGCCTGGCTGCTGACCCTGCCACTCTACTTCCCGCTGCAAAGCCTTGCCGCCTGGAAGGCGCTGTGGGAAGTGCTGCATCTGCCGTTCTACTGGGACAAGACCAGCCACGGCCTGTTCGACGCTGACGCATGACGATCGCCCCGACCGAATTCCCCTGCCCGCGACCCTGGCAAGGACCGCGCCGGGAAACTTTCTGCAAACAGTCCGGCCCGGCACGATTTCGGGCCCCGAATGCGAGCCTGAGATAGGGGCCAGAAATTCCCGGAAATTTCCTCGGCGCCGGCTGTCGCCCGCTCAATTGCCCCGCGTTTTCAGTTCGCCCGCATCCACCCGCAACCGGGTTTCATAGGCAAGGCTGATATGCGCCTTCAGCGCCCGGGCCGCCGCTTCGCCATCCCGTGCCTCGATGGCGGTGACGATCGCGTCATGTTCGTCGATCGCCTTCATGTCGCGCCCCTCGGCCGCAAACGAGGTCGTCGCCATCAGCGCCATCGACCGGTGCACCAGATCAAGCTGCTGCACCAGAAAGCGGTTGTGACTGGCCAGGTGAATCAGCTTGTGAAACCGCTTGTTCGCCCGGCTGAGGGCGCGCGGGTCGCCGCCCACCAGCGCCCGGTCCTCTGTCACCATGGAGCGCAGGACGCGCATCTCCTCCTCGGTGGCATGCCGCGCCGCCAGCCGCGCCGCCAGCCCTTCCAGCTCGCTGCGGACGACATAGAGCTCGGCCAGCTGGTTGTGATCCAGACTGGCGACGATCAGGCTGCGCCCGTCGCGCGTCAGCATCGACTGGGTCTCCAGCCGCTGCAATGCCTCGCGCACCGGGGTGCGCGACACGCCGAACCGGTCGGCCAGCTCGCTTTCCACCAGCCGGTCGCCCGGTTTGTAGACTCCGGCCTCGATGGCATCCAGGATCAGGCTGTAGGCGTCCTTCTGCATGTCCACTCCCTTCGCGTCGCGGCCAGACTAGCGGCGGCGCGCGCACCGCGCTAGCCTTGCCCCATGCCGCGCGACCAATTCACACATGTGACCACCTGGGTCTTTGACCTGGACAACACGCTCTATCCCCCCGAGATGGGCCTGTTCCCCCAGATCGAGGTCAGGATGACCGCCTGGGTCATGCGCAACCTGGGCCTGGATCAGGCTTGCGCCGATGCGCTGCGCCGCGACTACTGGCAGCGTTACGGCACCACGCTGTCCGGTCTGATCGCCGAACATGGCATCGACCCGCTGGACTATCTGGCCGATGTGCATGACGTCGATTTCACCGTGCTGCGGCCGTCGCCAGAGCTGGCGCGGGTGATCGCGCGTCTGCCGGGGCGGCGGATCATCTACACCAATGCCGATGGCATCTATGCACGCAAAGTCCTTTCGGCCCGCGGGCTGGACGGTGTGTTCGACGCGATCTATGCCATCGAGGATGCCGGGTTTCACCCCAAACCCCAGGCCCGCGCCTTCAGGGCGATCTTCGACAAGGACGGTCTGGACCCGAGCCGCGCCGCCATGTTCGAGGATGATCCCAAGAACCTGGCCGTGCCGCATCAACTGGGCATGACGACCGTTCATGTCGCCCCGACGCCGCATGTGGCCGAGCACATCCAGCATCACACCGCCGATCTGCACGGCTTCTTGAAGGCGCTTCTGCCGCCTGCGACCTTCCGTCCTGCTGCGCCCGTCAGCGATCCGGACTAGCTGGCGCTCAGCACAGGAGTCCGTCATGCCCCAGACCGCCCGCCCCAGCCATCCGCCCCATGCCCTGCCGCTGCCCGGCCCGCTGGCCCGCCTGCTGGGGCAGGACATTCCGGTGATCTTCCACATTCTGGTGTTCCTGCTGGCGATCTTCGCAGTGGCGGTGTATTTCTTTGGCCTGCCGGCGCTGACCCTGGCGGCACTGGCCGCGGTGCCGGTGATGCTTGGCCTTCTGCTGGCCATCGCCCGCCCCTGATGCGCCGGGTCGCGGGCCTTCCGGCGCCCCATCCCCGGCCAGGACGGCTGGCCCAGGAGAGTCCGATGCGTGAAGACTGCGACATCCTGATTTCCGGTGGTGGCGTGGCCGGCCTGACGGCAGCCGCGGCCTTCGGCACGCTGGGATTGCGCGTCATCGTCGTTGACCCGACCCCCCCGGTCACTGCCGAAACCGACGAAGGCGCCGACCTGCGGACGACCGCCTTTCTGCAACCCTCGATCCCCGTGCTGCGGGCAGCCGGGCTCTGGGCCCGGCTGGAGCCACATGCCGCGGCGCTGTGGACAATGCGGATCATCGATGCCGGGGGCGCCATGCCCGAACCCCGCATCATCAAGGATTTCCGATCCGAGGAAATCAGCGAGCAGCCCTTTGGCTGGAACCTGCCGAACTGGCTCTTGCGGCGCGAGATGGTGGCGCGGCTGGCCGAACTGCCCGATGTCAGCTTTCGCCCCGGCATGGCCACGACCGGGCTGTTCACCCGTGAAGGCGAGGCGATCGTCACCCTGTCGACCGGGGCACGGATCACCTGCCGCCTGGCCCTGGCCGCCGATGGCCGAAACAGCACGCTGCGCGCCGCGGCGGGCATTCCGGTCAAGACCCTGACCTATGGGCAAAAGGCGCTGGCCTTCGCCGTGACCCACCCGCTGCCACACCAGAACATCTCGACCGAGGTGCACCGCTCGGGAGGCCCGTTCACCCTGGTACCGTTGCCCGACCGCGGCGGTGTTCCGGCTTCGGCCGTGGTCTGGATGGAACGTGGCCCCGAAATCGCCCGGCTCGCCGCCCTGCCCATCGCGGATTTCGAGGCCGAAATGACCGCGCGTTCCGCCGGTGTCCTGGGCCCGCTGAAGCGGGTCTCGCGCCTGACCACCTGGCCGATCATTGCCCAGGTCGCCGCGCGCATGACCGGCCAGCGCCTGGCCCTGATGGCGGAGGCCGCGCATGTGGTGCCGCCCATTGGCGCGCAGGGCCTGAACATGAGCCTGGCCGACCTGTCCAGCCTTCTGGACCTGGCCGCAGCGCATCCCGCCGATCTGGGCAGCCGGGCCATGCTGGACCGCTATCACCGGCTGCGCCATTGCGAGATCGAGGCCCGCGTGGCGGGTATCGACCTTCTGAACCGCGCCTCGATGCTGGGCGCGCCCTGGCTGCGCGACGCCCGCGCCGGCGCATTGAACGCAATCTATTCCCTGGCGCCCGTCCGCAGGACATTGATGAAGGCCGGGCTCGGCGTGCGCTAGCCGACCGGCCGGCCGGCCATGCCCGCTGGTGCAACAGCCCCTCCAGCGACGGGATCGTGCCCGTCGCCCGGGCCCGCGCCTCATCCCGCGATCAGGCTCAGCGCCTCCCGCGCGATCCGGGCCTCCTCGGCGGCGGGCACCACCAGCACCGGCACCGGGCCCAGAAAGGCCAGGCCGGCCACGATCCGATCCCGCATCGCGGCGTCGTTCTCGCCAATGCCGCCGGTGAAGGCCAGCGCATCCAGCCCGCCCATCGCGGCCACCATGGATCCGGCATGCCGCACCGCCCAATAGGCGAAGTGGTCCAGGGCAAAGCGGGCCGCATCCGTCCCCGCCGCGGCCAGTTCGCGCAGGTCCGAGGCCCCGCCCAGGCCCAGCAGGCCCGAGGCCCGATTCAGGATGCGCCCGGCCTCGGCCAGCCCCAGTTCCTCGGCCAGACGCAGCACGGCATTGCCGTCGATGTCGCCCGCCCGCGTGCCCATGGTCAGGCCGGACAGCGGCGAATAGCCCATCGTGGTGGCCACCGAAGCCCCGTCCAGAATTGCGCAAAGCGAAGCGCCATTGCCCAGGTGCAGCGCCAGCAGGCGACGCGGCAGCGGGCCGGCCTGACGCAACCTGTCCACCAGCGCGGCATAGGAGATGCCGTGAAAGCCATAGCGGCGCAGGCCCAGCGCCTCGGCCTGCGGCGGCAGGGCATAGCGGCGGGCGACTTCCGGGTTGCTGGCGTGAAAGGCGGTGTCGAAACTGGCGAATTGCGCAAGATCGGGGGCCAGCGCGGCCAGGGCACGAATGGCGGTCAGGTTGGCCGGGTTGTGCAACGGCGCCAGCGGCACGCAGGCCTCGATCCGGTCGATCACCTGGGGCGTCAGCCGCGCGGGGGCGGTCAGCGCGGTGCCGCCATGCACCACCCGATGCGCCGCCCCGGCCAGATCGCCCGGGCTGACCTGCATCTGCGCCAGGCCCTGTTGCAGGGCTGTCAGATGGTCGGGCGCCCCGCCGATGCCGATACGTTCCAGCCGCGCCTCGGCCCGCTGCTCTGGCCGCATGTCGAACAGCGCCATCTTCAGCGAGGACGACCCGGCATTGACCACCAGCAGCATCTAGAGCACCGCCTTCACCAGCCCCAGCACGGCAAGCAACCCCAGAAGCCCGATCGCAAAGCGGCGGAAATCCTGCGGATCGGTCTTGAGGAAATGCCGCGCGCCGAGCCAGTTGGCAAACAGCACCAGCGGCAGCCCGATGGCCGAGGCTTGCAGCGTATCCCAGGTGACCAGGCCGCTGTACCAGTAAAGCGGCGCGGAGTAGATATCCAGGATCGGAAAATAGGCGACCAGCGTGGCGCGGAACACGGCCGGCGCCATCGGCTGCGCGGCAAAGAAGGCCGCAACCGGCAGCCCGCCCATGCCCGGCGCATTGGCCAGGCCCGAAACCACGCCGGCGCCGAAGGTCGCCGCCGCTCCGGCCTCCGAGCGCAGACGCCAGCCCATCAGCAGCACCACGCACATCGCCAGCACATAGGCCGAGATCGCGGCCCGCGCCGCATTCTCGGAAATCGAGGTCAGCGCCCACAGGCCCAGCGGCAGGCCGATCACCGCCCCGGCCAACAGCCAGCCGACCCTGCGGTAATCCACGCTGCGGCTGACGCCGGTCCAGGCCTGGACGGTCATCAGCGTTTCCCAGATCACGACGACGGCCACGAAATGCAGCGGGTTCATGACCAGACCCGAAGCCGCAATGACCAGGGCCGAAAAGCCGAAGCCGGAATAGCCGCGCACGAAACCCGCGATCAGGATCGCCAGTGCCATCCAGACCAGGCCCAGGTTTGACAGGTCAAACACATGCATGGGCGGTCTCCCCGGTGGCGCCTGCCTTGATAACCCGGCAGCCCGCCGATGCACAGCCCCCCATGACCGGCTTACACACCCGGTTGCGGCCGCATGTCGGCCTTCGAGATCCCCGCCACTTCGACCGGCTTCTTCATCGCGTCGCGCCGGAAGGGTTCGCCCAGTTCCTGGTTGATCATCGCTTCGATCAGCGTGGTCTTCCGATGCTTCATCTGGTCGTCGATCGCCTGGCGCAGGGCTGCGGTCAGTTCGTCCATCGTGCGGGCCACGACACCCTGCAACCCGCAGGCCCTGGCGATGCCGGCGTAGGAGACCTGCTCGTTCAGTTCGGTGCCGACGAAATTGTCGTCATACCACAGGGTCGAGTTGCGCTTTTCCGCCCCCCACTGATAATTGCGGAACACGACCTGGGTGATGGCGGGCCATTCCGGACGGCCGATGGCGGTCAGTTCGGTCACTGCGATGCCGAAGGCGCCGTCGCCGGAAAAGCCCACGACCGGCGTGTCCGGGCAGGCGATCTTGGCGCCGACGATCGAGGGCAGGCCATAGCCGCAGGGGCCGAACAGGCCAGGTGCCAGGTATTTGCGGCCCGCCTCAAAGGTCGGATAGGCGTTGCCGATGGCGCAGTTGTTGCCGATGTCCGAAGAGATGATCGCATCTTTCGGCAGGGCGCTCGAAATGGCGCGCCAGGCCATGCGGGGGCTCATCCAGTCCGGCTTGGCCGATCGGGCCCGCTGATTCCAGGTGGTGCCGGGATCATCGTTTTCGTGATCCATGCTCGCCAGTTCCTGCGCCCAGCGCGACTTGCGCTGCGCGATTTCGGCCTCGCGTTCGGCGCGTCCGGCGTCGCCCGCATGGTCGGCCAGCCGGGCCAGGATGCCTTCGGCCACCTTTTTCGCATCGCCCACGATCCCCACGGCGACCTTCTTGGTCAGACCGATCCGGGCGGGATTGATGTCGACCTGGATGATCGCCGCATCCCTGGGCCAGTAGTCCAGCCCATAGCCCGGCAGGGTCGAGAACGGGTTCAGCCGCGTGCCCAGGGCCAGCACGACATCGGCCCTGGAAATCAGCTCCATCCCCGCCCGGTTGCCGTTATAGCCCAGCGGGCCGGCGAACAGCGGATGGCTGCCGGGGAAGGCATCATTGTGCTGATACCCCACGCAGACCGGGGCCGACAGCCGCTCGGCCAGCGCCATCGAAGCCGGAATCGCCCCGGCCAGCACCACGCCCGCGCCGTTCAGCACCACCGGAAACTTCGCGTCGGACAGCAGCCTGGCCGCCTGATCCAGGGCATGTTCGCCCCCCGCCGGGCGCTCGAATTCCACGATTCGCGGCAGTTCGATGTCGATGACCTGCGTGAAGAAATCACGCGGCACATTGATCTGCGCCGGAGCCGAGTTGCGGCGGGCGTTCACGATGACACGGTTCAGCACCTCGGCCATGCGCGACGGATCGCGGACCTCCTCCTGATAGCAGACCATGTCCCGGAACAGCGCCATCTGCTCGACCTCCTGAAAGCCGCCCTGGCCGATGGTCCTGTTGGCGGCCTGTGGCGTCACCACCAGCAGCGGCGTATGGTTCCAGTAGGCGGTCTTCACGGCGGTCACGAAATTGGTGATGCCCGGGCCGTTCTGGGCGATCATCATGCTCATCTTGCCGCTGGCGCGGGTGAAGCCGTCGGCCATCATGCCGCCCGAGCCCTCGTGCGCACAGTCCCAGAAGGTGATACCCGCCCTGGGAAAGAGGTCGGAAATCGGCATGAAGGCCGATCCGATGATGCCGAAGACATGTTCGATGCCGTGCATCTGCAAGACTTTGACAAAGGCTTCTTCGGTGGTCATGCGCATGGCAAGCAACTCCTGATCAGCGGGTTGCAGCGGTTCTAACGCCGCGCGCGGGCCAGGCTTAGGGCCAGAACTGGCGCCGCGATAATGCCAGCAGCGACGGGATGGTCGGGTCTGCCCGGCCCGCAGCCAATGGCAGGGGCAACCGCGGGGGGCAATCGCGGGGGGCAATCGCGGGGGGCAATCGCGGGTGGGCGATTGGCAGTTCGGGCGATCCGCCCGCCCCCTCACTCCCGCGCGATCGCCTCGGCAATCCGGGCGATGCCGTCCGGAATCCGGGCCGCCGCGATCGAGCCGAAACCCAGGCGGTAATGCCGCCGATCCGGCCGGCCGGGGTCAAAGAAACTGCCGCCCGGCTCGATCAGCACGCCATCGGCGCGCAACCGCCGCGCCAGCTCTTCGGTGTCCACCGGCGCGCGCATCCAGAAACTGGAGCCGCCAAAGCCGCCCTGCCCCGCCACGGTCAGGCCGGCCTGCCCGATCGCCTCCTCCATCACCTGACGCCTGCGGCGGAAGGCCTGCCGCATCCGGTTGATCAGCGTGTCGTAATGACCCAGCGACAGAAAATAGGCCATCGTCCGCTGGATATGGCCGGGCGGGTGCCGCAGGCTCATCAGCCGCAGCGCCCGGGCCTCGCGGATAAAGCCGGGCGGGCCCACCAGATAGCCCAGCCGCATCCCCGGAAACACCGACTTCGAGAACGAGCCCACATAGACGACCCGCCCCTCGCCATCCAGGCTCTTCAGCGCCGGCGAGACGGGCTTCAGAAAGGACATCTCGAATTCATAATCATCCTCGACCACGAGGAAGCCCTCGCGCCCGGCCGCCTCCAGCAGGGCACGACGGCGGTCAACGGGCATGGTGGCATTGGTCGGACACTGGTGGCTGGCGGTGGTGAACACCACGTCGGCGCGGCGCGGAATCGCATCCGGCGGCAATCCATCGGCATCGACATCGACCGAGCGCACCTCGGCCCCCGAGGCATCGAGGATGTTGCGCAGGCCCGGATAGCCGGGGTTCTCCATCACCGCGCGGCGGCGCTGACCTGACGAATCAGCGCCCAGCAGGCATTGCGCCGCCAGCCAGAGCGCATTCTGTGCCCCCATGGTCAACAGCACCTCGTCCTCGCGCGCGGCGATGCCCCTTCGCGGCAGGATGCGGCGCAACAGATGCTCCACCAGCAGCGGGTCATCGCGCTCGTAGAAATCCGCGGTCATTGCCGCGAAATCGCGCTTGCCCAGCGCGCGGACGGCGCAGAGCCGCCAGTTCTGATGGTCGAACAGGCCCGGATCGGCCTGGCCATAGATGAACGGATAGGGATATCGCTGCCAGTCGTCGGGCCGCTCCACCCCCTGCCGGTTCGAAAACCGCCCCTGGATGCGGGCAAACTCCGCCGCCTCGACCCGCGGCGCCCGGGCCGGCAGTTCCGCGGCAACCGGCGCATTGTCGGACACGAAATAGCCCGACCGCCCGCGCGCCACCAGGTAATCCTGGGCCACCAGTTCGGCATAGGCCAGGGTCACGGTGATCCGGCTGACCTGCAGATGCGCGGCCAGGCGGCGAGAGGACGGCAGCTTCTGCCCCGGACGAAAGCGCCCCGACAGCACACCATCGATCACCATCTGGCGGATGCGCTGCTGCAGGCTGCCCTGGTCGGCCGGCGGCAGCACAAAGGCCTCGGGCGGGATCAGCATTCTCTGGCTCTGGCCTCATCACATGGCAGCACTGGACTCATGCGGCGCGACGCGGCCGGGGTCAAGACCCATGGCACACCCGCGCCACCGCGCCGGCATGACGCGCCCTGCGCGCCAGATCCGTGGCAGATCCGCCCGCGCCCCGATCCGGCCCGCCGCAACAACCCCCGCCCAGCCGGGGCGCCGCACAGCCCAAGGGCGCAGACCTTTCGGCCGGCGCCCCTTCACTTTGCCACAAATATCCCACGGGGGTCCGGGGGTGTGAAACCCCCGGCGACCGGCTCAGCCGAAAACCTTCGTCAGTGCCTTGTCGATGGCGCCGGTGATCTGGTCCACATCATCCGCCGTGCAGATCAGCGCCGGCGACAGGCACAGCGTGTTGTTCAGCCCCGGCAGGCTGCGGTTGGTCATGCCGATGATCACGCCCTGCGCATTGCAGTCGGCCACGACGGCCGCAACCTTCTTCTCGTCCATCGGCTCCTTCGTCTTGCGGTCGGCCACCAGTTCGGCCCCGCAGAACAGGCCCTTGCCGCGCACGTCACCGATGACCTTGTGCTTGTCCATCAGCGCGTTCAGGTTGTCCATCACACGGGCGCCCATGCGGGTGGTGTTCTCCAGCAGGCCCTCGTCCTCGATGATCCGCATGTTCTCCAGCGCCGCCGCCGGGCCGCTGGCGCAGCCCCCGAAGGTCGAGATGTCGCGGAAATACGACAGGTGATCGCCGGCATCGTCCTTGAACAGGTTGAACACCTCTTCCGTGGTCACCGTGCAGGAAATCGCGGCATAGCCGCTGGCGACGCCCTTGGCCATGGTCACGAAATCGGGCTTCACGCCATAATGCTGATAGCCGAACCAGGTGCCGGTGCGGCCGACACCGCAGACCACCTCGTCGATATGCAGCAGCACATTGTATTTCCGGCAGATCTCCTGAACGCGTTCCCAATAGCCCTTGGGCGGGACGATGACGCCGCCGCCGGCCGTCACCGGCTCCAGCACGATGGCGCCCACCGTATCCGGCCCCTCGCGCAGGATCACCTCCTCGATGGCGTCGGCAGCGCGCTCGCCATAGTTTTCCACGTCCCACTGCTTGCGATATTCCAGGCAGTGCGGAACCATCACGAAGCCGTCCGGATAGGGGCCGTATTGCACGGCACGTTCCGCCTGGCCGCTGGTCGCCAGCGCGCCGATGGTCGTGCCATGATAGTCGCGCTCGCGGTACAGGATCTTGTTCTTCCTGCCCTTGTGGTGCTTGTGGCTGATCTGCCGCACCATCTTGTAGACCTTCTCGTTGGCCTCGCTGCCCGAGTTGGAATAGTAGACGCGGCTCATCCCCGGCATCTTCGAGATCAGCTTCTCGGCGAAGAGCGCGCCCGGGATCGAACCGCCGACCCCCGCGAAATAGTTCATCTTGATCAGCTGGTCGCGCACCACATTGGCGATGCTTTCCCGGCCATAGCCCACGTTCACCGTCCAGACCGCGCCCGACACGGCATCGATGTATTCCTTGCCCCTGGCATCCCAGACCCGCAGGCCCTTGCCTTCCACGATGACGCGCGGGTCCACCGTTTCGAACATCTTGTGCTGGATCAGGTGATGCCAGACGTGCGCCTTGTCGGCGGCGATCACGCCCGAGAGATCGTTGGTCATGTCGTTCATGGGATGGCTCCTTGCGCCAGAGGCGAATCCGGGGGGGCCGGGCGAGCCCGGCGGATGCCGCATCATCGTCATGGCAAGGGCCCAGCGATAGGGCCAGAGGCCATTCGGCGATAGGGCCAGAGCTGGCGCCCGCCCCCTTCGGCCGTCACAGGGCCATGGCGCGGGCCAGACGGTTCAGCCCGGCCTTCCTGAGGAGTCGCTTCGGGCTTGCCGGCACCCCGTCCCTCCGGCCGGCTTCGGCCACGACCTCGGCCACCGCCGCCTCGACCGCCTCGCGGTCGCCCGACCACAATTCCCACAGAAAGCCATCCGGATCGCGGCGGGCGATCTTGTCCTCGGCCAGGATGTGCCGGGGGAAATCCCGGGCGTTGAGCGTGATGATGGCATCGGCGCTGCCGGCAATGGCCGCGGCCAGCACATGCGCATCATCGGGATCGGGCAGATGCAGGCGGGCCTCGACGCCAGGTGCGGCGGGCAGGCCGGCGCGGGGAAATTCGGCCCGCAGCAGGGCGATGCGCCCGCGCGCCTCGGCCTCGGACCGGGGGCCGAACCTGGCGCTGGCGCGAGCCCATTCCTCCAGGATGCGATCCGACCAGCAGGGCTGGAACAGACCGCGCCGCGCCACGCCCAGAAGGATTTCGCGCAGGACCGGCGGGACGAGGACGCAGGCATCCAGCACCGCCTTCATCCGCCGTCCAGCCGGAAGAACAGCGACTTGAGATAGCCCGACTCGGCCAGTTGCGGCAGTTGCGGATGGTCTGGCCCGGCAAAGCCGGTGTGCAAGAGTTGCGCCGCCCGCCCGCCGCGCCCGATTCCGCGAACCGAGGCCTGGCGGAAGGCCTGCAGGTCGGCGGCATGGCTGCAGGAACACAGCACCAGATAGCCGCCCGGCGCGACCAGCCCGGCCGCAAGCCGCGCCACCCGTTCATAGGCGCGCAGCCCCGCCTCCAGTGCCGGCTTTGCGGGCGCAAAGGCGGGCGGATCGCAGATCACCATGTCGAAGCGCGCGCCCTCGGTCGCCAGAGCCTCAAGCACCTCGAAAGCATCGCCCTGCCGCGTGGCAAAACGCTCGGCCATGCCCGAGATCCGGGCGCCGCGCATCGCCAGGTCGAGCGCGGCGGCCGAGGCATCGACGGCCAGCGCCGCGCTCGCGCCACCCGCCAGCGCGGCCAGGCCAAAGCCGCCGACATGGGCGAAGACATCCAGCACCCGCGCGCCCTGCGCCAGGCGCGCGGCAAAGGCATGGTTCGGCCGCTGGTCATAGTAGAGGCCGGTCTTCTGCCCGCCCAGCAGGTCGGCCAGATAGGTCGCGCCATTCATCGGCACCTGGATCGGCCCGGCGACCGCGCCGGCCAGAACCGCCGTCTCCTCGGCCAGGCCTTCCAGCCCACGCGCCCGGCCGGTGCCGTTCTTCACCACGGCCTTGACGCCGGTCACCTGTTGCAGCGCCTGCACCAGGGGGCCCAGCAGCAGTTCGGCCCAGGCGGCGTTGGGCTGGATCACCGCGGCATCGCCGAAGCGGTCCACCACCACGCCGGGCAGGCCATCGGCCTCGGCATGGATCAGACGATAGAACGGCGCATCGAACAGCCTCTGACGCAACGCCAGCGCGCGCGAGAATTTCGCCGCAAACCAGGCCTGGTCCACCTGAGCCAGGGGATCGCGGTCAATCATCCGCGCGATGATCTTCGATCGCGGGTTCACCGTCACCAGACCCAGGGCCTTGCGCTCGGCGTCTTCCAGCACGGCCAGCGTGCCCGGCAGCAGGTTCTGCGTGCGCCGGTCGGTCACCAGTTCATCGGCATAGATCCAGGGAAAGCCCCAACGGATCGCGCGGGCATCGGCCCTGGGCCGCAGACGCACCACGGGCCGGCCCGCATAGCGGCCTTGCGGGCCATCGGCAGCATCGAAAAGTTCGGTAGGGAAGGTCATGCGACCTCCCCTACCCCATTCACTGCCCGCTTTGAAGCCGCTTACTGGACGATGTTCAGATCCGTCGGGCTGAAGGCCTGCCGGCTGACCGCCAGCAGATTCGCTCCGGCCGGAGGCACTGCGTGCGGCGCGGTCAGTTCGTCATGGATCACCTGGGCCAGGCGCTGTTCGATCACCATCTTCTGGGTCAGGCCGGCGGCCTCTTCCTCCAGCGCGCGGGCCCCGCCCGAACCGTGGACATCCGCCACGACCTGCCGCGGCCCGTCGAGGATCTCGCCGGTCAGGGCATCGCGCACCGTCAGCACGAAATGGATCGTGTGCATGCCGCCCACCGTATAGCGCGCCTTGGGCGTCAGGGCGTGGAACCGGGTCAGCGTGGCCTCGACCGTGACACCGCGGCTGCCGTGCAGATCGGCGGTGCCAGAGGCGAATGCCTCCTCGAACAGCGATTTCACCTGCAGGCGGCGGTCGCCGAGCGGGTCGCCATGCCAGACGATATCGGCCATCGGGAAAAAGCTGTTGGCCTCGGATACGCGCAGGTTCTGCGGCACGTCGATGTTGACCGCCACGACGCTGTAATCTGGCTGCACCATGGTCGTCGCGCCCCCGGAGAGGCCTTCGGACAGGGCGGAGGGAGTCAGGCCGGCACCCCGCGTCGCAGGCTCCGACGTTGCACAGGCCGCCAGGCCCAGCGCCAGACCGCAAACCAGAAATGCACGCAACATGGCCATATGATACCCTCCGGGGTCAGCGTTCGTTGTGATCTATCTGTCGACGGAATATGGCTGAATTGCGATGAACTTGCGCCAAAGTATAGCTTTCACTCTCTTTCGATAGGTCCGATACGGTCCTTTTCCAGCCCTGGCGCGAAGGCGCGAGCCAAGATCGGATATTGTTAGCGCTAACATTTCTTGCTAGACTGCCGCCGCATCGAAGGAGATGAGAGATGGCGTTGCACCCCACCCTGGCCCGCGTGACCGACCGGATCCGCGAACGTTCGGCCGCCAGCCGCAGCACCTATCTGACGCATATGGCCAAGGCAATCCAGGCGGGGCCGGCGCGGGCGCATCTCAGCTGTTCGAACCAGGCGCATGCCTATGCGGTGGCCGGGCCCGATCAGCCGCAGATGCTGGCCGAGCGTCTGCCCAACATCGGGATCGTCACGGCCTATAACGACATGCTGTCGGCGCATCGACCCTATGAGACCTATCCCGCCCTGATCCGCGAGGCTGCGCGCCGGGCCGGCGCCACGGCGCAGGTGGCCGGCGGCGTGCCCGCGATGTGCGATGGCGTGACCCAGGGCCAGGCGGGGATGGAACTGTCGCTGTTCTCGCGCGACGTGATTGCGCTCGCCGCGGGCGTGGCGCTCAGCCACAACGTCTTTGACGCGGCACTGTTTCTGGGCGTCTGCGACAAGATCGTGCCGGGCCTGGTGATCGCGGCGGCGACCTTCGGCCATCTGCCGGCAGTCTTCGTGCCAGCGGGCCCGATGACCAGCGGCATCGCCAATGACGAAAAATCCAGGATCCGCAACGCCTTTGCCGAAGGCAAGGCAACCCGCGCCGAGCTGATGGCGGCCGAGATGGCGGCCTATCACGGGCCGGGCACCTGCACCTTCTACGGCACGGCCAACACCAACCAGATGCTGATGGAGTTCATGGGTCTGCATCTGCCGGGCGCCAGCTTCGTGAACCCCGGCACGCCCCTGCGCGAGGCGCTGACCGTCGCCGCCGTCGAACGCGCCGCCGCGATGACCGCGCTGGGCCAGGATTTTCGGCCGGCCGGCGAGATTCTCGACGAACGCGCCTTCGTCAACGGCATGGTCGGGCTGATGGCCACGGGCGGGTCGACCAACCTGGTGCTGCATCTGCCCGCCATGGCGCGGGCGGCAGGGATCGTGCTGGAACTGCAGGATTTCGAGGAAATCAGCCAGGTCGTGCCGCTGATGGCCAAGGTCTATCCCAATGGCCTGGCCGATGTGAACCACTTCCATGCAGCCGGCGGCCTGGGCTTCATGATGGCCCAGTTGATGGATGCCGGCCTGCTGCATGACGACGCCAGAACCGTGATGGGCGACGGGCTGGCCGCCTACCGGCTGGAACCGGTGCTGCAAGACGGCCGCCTGACCTGGGCTCCCGGGCCGAAAGCCAGCCTGAACGACAGGATCCTGCGGCCGGTCGCCGATCCCTTTGCCGCGACCGGCGGCTTGCGGCAGCTGAACGGCAATCTGGGCTGCGGCGTCATCAAGGTTTCCGCCGTGGCGTCGGAACGCCACATCGTTCAGGCGCCGGCGCGGGTCTTTGCCAGCCAGGATGCGGTGAAGGCGGCGTTCAAGGCGGGCGAATTCACCGGCGACACCGTGGTCGTCGTCCGCTTTCAGGGGCCGCGGGCCAATGGCATGCCCGAACTGCACGCGCTGACGCCGACCCTGTCGGTGCTGCAGGACCGCGGGCTGAAAGTGGCTCTGGTCACCGACGGCCGCATGTCGGGGGCCAGCGGCA
>JAKALB010000033.1 GCA_021813365.1 Pseudomonadota bacterium
GGTTGATGCCTTCGTTGATCGTGACGCGCCACCACGAGTTGATGTCGCCGCGTGTGTTGCGCGCCCATGCGACTTCGTTGGGTCCGGTGCGGCGGCCGTCGATGGTGACCCCGCGGCGGAGCAGCGTAATCTGATCGTCGGTGGGCACGCCCTTCACCTTCACGTGGTACGTCTTCTTGACGCCGTACTTGGGGTGCGTCATGCGGTACACGGCCTCGCCGTCGTTGGTGAGCACGAGCAGCCCCTCGCTCTCCCAATCGAGCCGGCCCACCGGCACTACGCGCTCGCGGATACGCAAGATGAGCTCGCCGATGTGCGGACGGCCCTGGGGATCTTCAAGCGACGTGATGTACATGGGCGGCTTGTGCAGCGCGTAGTACACCTTGTCGGGCTGGTAAATGGCCTCGCCGTCGACCTCGATGCGATCGGTGTCGGGATCGGCGCGCGAGCCGAGCTCCTTCACGAGCTGGCCATTCACGCGCACACGCCCCGCAAGAATCATCTCCTCGGCGTGGCGGCGGGAGGCAAGGCCCGCGTTGGCGATGATCTTCTGAAGCCGCTCTTCCATGGCGTTCCTATTCGTCGGGCGTTTCGTTGCCGGCGCCTACCGCCGCCGGCGGCGTAGAAGGCGCCTCGGCAGGCGCCGCCGGAGCTACAGGCTGCTCTTCGCCTGAGAGCGGCGACTTGATCTTGTCGATGAAATCTTTCTCGGCGTCTTCGAACACGGCGTCGGCACGGTCGGCCACCTCGCGGCGGCGCTTGAGTGCGGCCTCGAGCTCGGCGAGCGCGTCATCTTCGTTCTCGATGGGCGGCGGGAGCTCGCTCACCACTTCGCCGTTGTCGGGATCGATGGGCACCGAAAGCAAGCCGCGCACGCTGTCGCGGATGAGCTTGCGGCGCTCCGAATCGCTGATCTTCTTGGGCTCGGCGCCCTCCTCGACCGGCGGCTGCTCGCCCTCGACCGCGGGTAGCGTGAGCTGGCCGCTCTCGCCCTCTTCGAGATCGCGCAGATCGCGCAGGCTCGGCAGGCTGCCCAGGTCGCGCAACGAGAACACCTCGAGAAAACGCTGGGTGGTGCCGTACACCACAGGCTTGCCGGGCGCGTCTTTCTTGCCGATCATCTTGATCAGGTTGCGGTCGAGCAGATTCTTGACCACGGCGCCTGAGTCCACGCCGCGCAAGTCTTCAATCTCAGGGCGGGTAATGGGCTGCTTGTAGGCGATGACCGAGAGCGTCTCGAGCGAGGCACGGCTCAGCTTGGTGGGGCGATCGTGCGCCAGGCGATGGATCCAGGGCCCGAATTCGGCCTTCGTGCGGAACTGCCAGCCGCCGGCCACCTCGACCAGGTGAAACGGACGGTTGAGCCCGCGCCACTCGGTGACGAGCTGCTCGAGCAACACGCCGAGCTCTGCGCGCGGAACCTCGTCGATCGTGGCGGCGAGCATGTCGAGCGTCACCGGCTGCTCAGACGAAAAGATAATGGCTTCGATGATGGTGCGGATCTTATCGACGTTCATTGCACGGAACCCGGTTCCTCATCGGGAAGTTCATGGTCGAGCGGTTCTTCTTCGGCGGCTCCGCCGTAATCGCCCTCGACGTCTTCGAAGCTCACCCCGCCGAGATCGCTGAAGTCGCCCGTGGGGAAAATGTGGATGATGCTGCCCGGCAGCGCCTGCTGCGCGCGCACGAGGCGGCGCTTGAGCAACTCGAGCAGCGACAGAAAGGTGACGATTACCTGCGGGCGGCTCTGGGCGTCGGCGAACAGCTCGTCAAACTCGACGCGCCCCTTGCCCTTCAAGATTTCGATGACTTCGTAAATGCGCTGGGTGAGCGAGACGGTTTCGCGAAGCACCTCGTGGTACTTCTTCTCGGGCAGGCGCTTCACCACCGTCTTGAGCGCGTGCACGAGCTCGTAGAGCGTGACCTCGACCGCCTCTTCGGAAAGCGGCGGCGGCGCCCCCAGGGGCTCGGCGGGCCGATGAAACACGTCGACGCCAGGCGCGGCGAGATCACCTTCGACGACGAGGAGGGCCGCGAATGGACGCTTCCGGTCACGGGCGGTCATGTGAAACTGCAATGGAAGCCCGACTTCGGCGCGCGCTGGGCGGCGCTCGGCGTGGACTTCGAGATGTATGGCAAGGACCACTCCACCAACACGCCGATCTATGACGGCATCTGCAAGGTGCTGGGGGGCCGCCCGCCCAACCATTTCACCTATGAACTGTTCCTGGATTTCGAGGGGCAGAAGATTTCCAAGTCGAAGGGCAACGGGCTGACCATCGACGAATGGCTGACCTATGCCGCGACCGAGAGCCTGTCCTATTTCATGTATCAGAAGCCCAAGACGGCCAAGCGGCTGTGGTGGGACGTGATCCCGAAGGCGGTGGACGAATACCACCAGCAGCTGAAAGCCTATCCGACCCAGGATCTGGAAGCCCAGGTGAACAACCCGGTCTGGCACATTCACAACGGGGCGCCGCCCGCCAGCCACATGGTGGTCAGCTTCGCGATGCTTCTGAACCTGGCCTCGGTGGCGGGCGCCAAGGATGCGGCGGGGCTTTGGGGCTACATCCGCAAATACGCGCCCGATGCCACCCCCCAGACCCATCCCGATCTGGATGCGGCGGCGGGCTATGCCCTGCGCTATTTCAACGACAAGATCGCCCCCAGCCGGCACTATCGCCTGCCCAGCGCCAAGGAGCGCGCCGCGATCGAGGATCTGCGCGCCAGGCTGGCCGCCTGGGAGGGCCCGGCGGACGAGGAAGCCTTGCAGAACGTCTGTTATGCCGTGGGCAAGGCGCATGCGTTCGAGCCGCTGCGCGACTGGTTCAAGGCGCTTTACGAGGTGCTGCTGGGCGCCAGCGAAGGCCCGCGGTTCGGCGGGTTCATCGCGCTCTACGGCATCGAGGAAACC
Organism: Pseudomonadota bacterium; assembly: GCA_021813365.1. GTDB lineage: Bacteria > Pseudomonadota > Alphaproteobacteria > Rhodobacterales > Rhodobacteraceae > Stagnihabitans. The sequence continues at coordinate 2,915 of JAKALB010000033.1, forward strand.
ATCGCCCTGATCGACCGCGCCCTGGTGGGTGGCCTGGCAAACTGAGGGTCGCCCGGCGGACCGCGGGCCTGACGCCCGCCACCCGCGGCTGTGCCCCGCAGCAGCGGCTGCCTGTCAGCAATACCCGTCAGCAATACCCGTCAAAGGCGCGGCCGGGGACAGGATTGCCAGCCCTCCGAAGCGGCGGACGGCTGGAGGATCGGAGGGTGTGCAGCCCCGTCGGGCGCCGTTTCGGGTGCCCGGTCGCGGCGCACCGGCGCGCGGGGCGTTGCGCGAAGGCGCCCACCGGCGAGCGCCGGACATAGCCTGCCTTAACCCGCGCTTGCTAGCCCTTTGGGCCACCGGCAGGCCATGCGCCGCCGGGATCGGCTTGCGAAAGGGGTGTCTGGCATGAACAAGGCGATTACCGAAGGTCTGGTGCTGATGCCGCCGCCCTTCTCGGCGGGGCTGAACCTGTGGAGCCGCGAGGACGGGCTGACCGGTCAGGGGTCTTACCTCGGCCAGCCGAACGCGGCCTTCGTGCCCTCGGACCAGGATTTCGGCGGCTGTCTGGAACTGACCAAGACCAGCGCGACGCAGAAGCTGCGCTGCTTTCAGGCGATTCCGTTCGAGCCGGGCCTGTATCTGCGCGTCACCGCCAGGGTGAAGGCCATGTCGGGCGCGCTGCCATCGGTCCGCATCGCGGGCTGGGCGGGCAATTCCAGTGGCGGCAACGTGGCCGAAGCCCAGCAGATCGGCCCCGCGGTCGCGCTGACGACCTATGGCGAGGTCGTGACGGTGCAGGCCATCATCGGGTCGGGCAACCGCACCGGGGTCGACATGATCTGGGGCACCGCGCCGGTGCTTGGCCATTTCGGCCTGGACCTGACAGGCGCCAATGGCGGCGTGGTCCGGATCGAGGACATCGTGATCGAGGATGTCAGCGACATCTTCTTTTCCGTCATGTTCAACTGGGTCGATGTGCGCGATCATGGCGCGGTCGGCGACGGCGTGACCGATGATCTGGCGGCGTTTCAGGCGGCAGACGCGGCAGCGGCGGGCAAGACGGTGCTGGTTTCGCCCGGCAACTATTACCTGTCCTCCAGCCTGACCATCGACAATCCGGTGCAGTTCGAAGGCACGCTGACCATGCCGTCCACCGCGCGGCTGATCTGCGTGCGGAACTTTGACCTGGACACCTATACCTCGGCCTTCGGGGGCGAACTGGCGGGATTCAAGAAGGCGCTTCAGGCCCTGTTCTACACCTCGGACAATGTGGAGCTCGACCTGTCGGGGCGACGGGTCGAGCTGGACGGGCCGATCGATGTGGCGGCCCTGTCCGGCGTGACGAATTTCAGCCAGCGGCGGCTGATCCGCAATGGTCAGCTTGTGGCGCTGTCGTCGTCGAACTGGGACACCACCACGGTGACCGCCACGGCCACCTATTCCACCGCCAACCCGGGCAAGCTGACCGGGATTTCCAACATCTCGGCCATACCGCTGGGGGCACGGGTCAGCGGCACCGGCGTCGGCCGCGAGGTCTATGTGGCGTCCAGGAACGTCTCGGCCGGAACGGTCACGCTGTCGCATCCGCTGTTCGGCGGGTCGGGCACGCACAGCTACACCTTCGACCGTTTCAAGTACATGCTGGACTTTTCCGGCTTCACCACCCTGTCAAAGTTCGAAATCGCCGACGTGGAAATGGTGGCCGGCGGCTTTGCCAGCTGCATCATGCTGGCCCAGGACGGCGACAGTTTCCGCCTGGCGGATTCGGTGCTGAACCGGCCCAGGGATCGCGGCCTGACCTCGATCGGCGGGGCCTGCCAGAACCTGAACCTGAACCGCTGCGACTTCATCTCGAACGAGGCCTCGCTGCCCAGCCAGGACCGCACCTCTGTCGTGTTCAACGTCAACGCGAATGACACGAAGATCCGGATGAACCGGTCAAACCGGTTCGGCACCTTCGGCGTGCTGTCGGGCGCGGGGCACATGTTCGTCGGCAACCATTTCTTCGGCGGCGATGACGTGTCCCTGGGCAGCCGCAAGGCCGGGCTTGTCTTCACCCAGCCCAATGTGAAGGCACTGGTGACGGGCAACTATATCGACAACTGCTATATCGAACTGTCGAACGAGCATGACAACGACCCCGATCTGGTCGACAGCTTTACCTTCGGCGGGCTGACGATCAGCGGCAACACCTTCACCGCCAACGACGTGGCGGCGGGTTTCCGCTGGATCGTGATCTCACCCAAGGGCACGGGCCATTCGCTGAACGGGCTGAGCGTGGCGAACAATGCCTTCCGGGTGCTGAACTCGACGATCGACCGGGTGGACATGGTGGACACGACCTATGCCGGGCTGAACTACACGGCCTTCCGCAACGTGAATTTCAGCGGCAACACCTTCACCAATGTCAATCAGGCCGCGATCAGCCCGGTTCTGATCGAACATACGCAAAACACCGAAAGCGCCACCTGGACGGTGGATGGCTCGGCCTTCCTGCCCTTCGGCAGCAGGGCGCGGAACGTGACCGGGCTGGTGTTCGAGGGGCCCGTCACCAATGCCTCGGCGGTGACGCAATATGTCTATCCCTATGTCCTGGTCGAACAGGGCGCGGGTGGCGGGCTGGTCAACCTGAAATGGCCCTCGGCGGTCAAGGGCAAGGCGCAGGTCACGATCCGCTGCGACAACCCTATCTGACCGCGGCCGGACCGAAGCCACCGCGACCTCAGGCACCCAGGTCGGCCGCGCCCAACCGATAGGCGCGGCCGAAGCCTGCGTTCAGCAGGGCCGAAACGGGCGCCAGCCGCACCAGGCTGAAATCGGCGAAGTCGATGTAGAGCGTCGATTTCGGATGTTGCTTCAGCCAATGCGCCCGCAGCGCCAAACGGGCGGGATCGTCCGGCGCCACGAATATGGCCCGCGCCCGGATCATCAGACGCGGATGGCTCAGCGGATCGCCCTTCGGCCCGACATCGCCCACCATCAGCGCGCAGTCGGGGGCCCGGCGCAGCCCGGCGTCATGCGGCGCCAGGGCCGAAACCAGGGTCATCGGCTGGCCATCGGGGGCCAGGCCCAGGGCAATGCGGCTGATGCCCGGTGTGCCGGTTTCGGCATCGATGAAGGCAAGGCTGGCGTGGCCGGATCTTTCCAGCATGGTCCGGGCCAGCAATCGGGCCGCGTCATCGGCGGGAAGTGTTCGGTCGGGGGCGGGCTGCGACATCGGCGGCACTGACCTCTGCGGCCTGAAATCGACTTCGGGGATCGACTTGGGCGCAAGCGCGGCAGGTGACGCCGCAAAGCCATTCTAGGCGTGCCGATGGCAGGCACAAGCCTGGCGCCGCCCCCGGATGCGGCCAGCCGCCCAGGATCATCGCCAGCACCGCATATCGCAAGATGCGGGCCGGCATGGGGCATGCCATGAGCGGGCAGAGTATTCGCCGAGCCCTGCCGGGCCGGACGAAAGCGCGGCGGTGTGATTCGCCGCACGCAGGATGCGTGGCCGCCGGGCCGCGCAGCCAGGAACGCGGCCATTTTTCGCGGGCCGTGCGCACGGGGACGGAAAACCCTTGGCGCATCGCCGGATTTTCCCGGTCTTTACAGGATTGACCGCCGGCCAGTAAATGAATTTACAGGAAAAACATTATTTCAAAGCATCTTACGTAACATTTACAAAGTTGCTATTGTGGCAATGTGAAGGCCTGAAAGGGCCGATGCGGGCATGGCCGGCCCGCGAAGCAGGGGAGAGAGCCATGTCCGAGACCCAAATCTATCCGGCATCGCCCGAATTCGTCGCCAAGGCGCATCTGGATGCCGAGGGTTATGCCCGCCGCTATGCCGATTCGATCGCCGATCCGGAGGCCTTCTGGGCTGCCGAAGGCCGGCGGCTGGACTGGATCACCCCCTATACCAAGGTCAAGAACACCTCGTTCCAGAAGGGAAATGTCTCGATCAGGTGGTATGAGGACGGCACGCTAAACGTGTCGGCCAACTGCATCGACCGCCACCTGCTGACCCGCGCCGACCAGGTGGCCATCATCTGGGAGCCCGACGATCCGGTCAGCCATGCCGCCCGCCGCATCACCTATCGCGAACTGCTGGAGCAGACATCGCGCATGGCCAATGTGCTGAAGAGCCATGGCGTGAAGAAGGGCGACCGGGTTGTGCTCTACCTGCCGATGATCCCCGAGGCCGCCTTTGCCATGCTGGCTTGTGCCCGGATCGGCGCGATCCATTCGGTGGTGTTCGGCGGCTTCTCGCCCGATGCCCTGGCCAACCGGATCAACGACAGCGAGGCCAAGGTGGTCATCACCGCCGACTTCGGCCCGCGTGGCGGCAAGAAGACGCCCCTGAAAGCCAACACCGATCAGGCGCTGCTGCATTGCAAGGACGATGTGATCTGCCTGGTCGTGAAGCACACCGGCGACCAGACCCACTGGATCGAACACCGCGATTTCGATCTGAAGGCCGAAATGGCCGCTGCTTCGCCCTATTGCCCCTATGCCGAAATGGGGGCCGAGGATCCGCTGTTCATCCTCTATACTTCGGGGTCCACCGGCAAGCCGAAGGGCGTGGTTCACACCACTGGCGGCTATCTGGTCTATGCCGCGATGACCCACCAGTTGACCTTCGATTACCACGACGGCGATGTGTTCTGGTGCACGGCCGACGTGGGTTGGGTCACTGGCCACAGCTATATCGTCTATGGTCCGCTGGCCAATGGCGCGACCACGCTGATGTTCGAAGGCGTGCCGACCTATCCAGATGCCGGCCGGTTCTGGGCGGTGATCGAAAAGCACCATGTCAACCAGTTCTACACCGCCCCCACCGCGATCCGCAGCCTGATGGGGCTGGGGACGGAATGGGTGGAAAAGCACGACCTGTCCTCGCTGAAACTGCTGGGGACGGTGGGCGAGCCGATCAATCCCGAAGCCTGGAACTGGTACAACACCCATGTCGGCAAGGGCCGCTGCCCGATCGTCGATACGTTCTGGCAAACCGAAACCGGCGGCCACATGCTGACCCCGCTGCCGGGTGCGATCCCCACCAAGCCCGGTTCGGCCACCAAGCCCTTCTTCGGCGTGAAGCCGGTCGTGCTGGATGCCGCCAGCGGCAAGGTGCAGACCGCCACCCAGGCCGAAGGTGTCCTGGCCATCGCCGATAGCTGGCCCGGCCAGATGCGCACACTCTGGGGCGATCATGCCCGGTTCGAGGACGCCTATTTCGGCCAGTATCCCGGCTATTACTTCACCGGCGACGGCTGCCGTCGCGACGCGGATGGCTATTACTGGATCACCGGCCGTGTCGATGACGTGATCAACGTCTCGGGCCACCGGATGGGCACGGCCGAAGTGGAATCCGCGCTGGTGGCGCATCCCAAGGTCGCCGAAAGCGCCGTGGTGGGCTATCCGCATGACATCAAGGGTCAGGGCATCTACGCCTATGTCACCCTGATGAAGGGGGTCGAGCCGACCGAAGAGCTGCGGAAGGAACTGGTCAGATGGGTTCGCACCGAAATCGGCCCGATCGCCAGCCCCGACCTGATCCAATGGGCTCCGGGCCTGCCGAAAACCCGTTCGGGCAAGATCATGCGCCGCATCCTGCGCAAGATCGCCGAGAATGACTTCGGCAGCCTGGGCGACACCTCGACCCTGGCCGATCCGTCCGTGGTGGACGACCTGATCGCCAACCGCATGAACAGGGGCTGAGCCCAGATGGTGGCTCCCGTCCTGATCCTTCTGGGCCCGCCCGGCGCCGGCAAGGGCACCCAGGCCCGCATGCTGGAGGATGACTTCGGCCTGGTGCAGCTGTCGACGGGCGACATGCTGCGCGCGGCGGCACAGGCCGGTAGCCCGGCAGGCAGGACCGCCGGGTCGGTGATGGATGCGGGCCGGTTGGTCAGCGACGACATCGTGACCGCCGTGCTGGCCGAACGGCTGGAGGGGCTGAAGGACAGGGGGATCGTCCTGGATGGCTATCCCCGCACCACGCCCCAGGCCGCCGCGCTGGACGGGTTGCTGGCCAGGCAGGGCCGCCAGGTGACGGCGGCGGTCAACCTCGAGGTCGACGATGCCGCCATGGTGGAGCGGATCTCGGGCCGGTTCACCTGCGCCACCTGCGGCGAGGGCTACCATGACAGGTTCAAGCCGCCGGCGCGGGCTGGCGCTTGCGACAAATGCGGCGGCACGGCGTTCAGGCGCCGCGCCGACGACAAGGCCGAAACGGTGCGCGACAGGCTTGCCGCCTATCACGCCCAGACAGCCCCCCTGATCGCCTTTTACCAGGCCCGGGGGCAATTGCAGCGGGTCGACGCGATGGGGACCATCGCCGCGATCCGCACCGCCCTGTCCCGGATCGTCGGGGCCGTGGTGGGCTAGGAAGGCCCCGCCCGCCTGATCCGCGGGCCGGGGAAAGGCAGAACCGCCACACGGGCATGATGCCCGGACCCGGCCTTGGCCGGGAACGGGGAAGATTTGTCCGAAGGGGCGGCACGAACGGAACCGCCGGGGAACCGGCTCAAAGGGAGGCCATGATGGCAATAACGGATAGCGACGTTCGCGCGCGGCCGATGTCGGCGGAAGAGAGGAAAGTGATCATCGCTTCCTCGGCCGGCACGATCTTCGAATGGTATGATTTCTACCTCTATGGCTCGCTCGCCTCGTTCATCGGCGCGCAGTTCTTCACCCCCTTCCCGGAATCGGCGCGCAACATCTTCGCGCTTCTGGCCTTCGCCGCCGGCTTTCTGGTGCGCCCCTTCGGCGCGCTGGTGTTCGGTTCGCTGGGTGACCTGATCGGGCGGAAATACACCTTCCTGGCCACGATCATGATCATGGGCCTTTCGACATTCCTGGTCGGTCTGCTGCCCGGCTACCAGACCTGGGGCATGGCCGCGCCGATCATCCTGATCGGTCTGCGCATGCTGCAAGGCCTCGCACTGGGCGGCGAATATGGCGGTGCCGCCGTCTATGTGGCCGAGCACGCGCCGCAGGGGCGCCGGGGCTTCTATACCTCGTGGATCCAGACGACCGCGACCATGGGGCTGCTCCTGTCGCTCGTCGTCATCCTGATCTGCACGCCGATCATCAACGACAACTTCCCCCCCGTGGCCCAGTTCGGCCTCGACGGCAGCCCGCTGCTGGATGCCAAGGGCCAGCCGGTCATGCTGGAAGCCTGGAAAGCATGGGGCTGGCGCGTGCCGTTCATCCTGTCGGCCGCGCTGCTGCTGATCTCGCTCTATATCCGCATGTCGATGTCGGAAAGCCCGGTCTTCCAGAAGATCAAGGCGGAAGGCGCGCAATCCAAGGCGCCGCTGCGTGAAGCTTTCGGCCAATGGAAGAACGCCAAGATCGCCATCATCGCCCTCTTGGGCCTGACGGCGGGCCAGGCGGTGGTGTGGTATTCGGGCCAGTTCTACGCCCTGACCTTCCTGCAGAACGTCGTGAAGGTCGATGCCTTCACCGCCAACGTCTTCGTGCTGTGCAGCCTGGTTCTGGGCACCTATGGCTTCGTGATCTTCGGCGGCCTGTCGGACCGCATCGGCCGCAAGCCGATCATCCTGGCCGGCTGCCTTCTGGCTGCAGTGACCTATTTCCCGGTGTTCACCTTCATCACCAAGACGGCGAACCCCGCGCTTTACGCCGCCCAGCAGACCAAGATCATCGTGACAGCCGATCCGAACGACTGCTCGTTCCAGTTCAACCCGGTCGGCACCGCCAAGTTCACCAACAGCTGCGACGTCGTGAAGGCGATCCTGCTGAAGAACTCGGCCAATTCGGAAACCGTCGATGCCCCCGCCGGCACCATCGCCAGCGTGAAGATCGGCGACACCGAGATCACCGCCTATGACGGCAAGGTGAACGCCGCCGAGATCGCTGCCGCCAAGGCCGCGCTGGAAGAGGCGAAGAAGGGCATCGATGCCGCCCAACTGGACGCGCTGGCCGCCGCCGAAAAGGGCCTGGCCAGTGCCAAGGCCGCTGTCGCCGATGCCGAAAAGGCCCTGAAGGCGGCCGCCGACGACACCGCCAAGGCCACCGCGCAGACCGCGCTGGACGCGGCGAATGCGGCGCTGCCGGCGGCCCAGGCCGCGCTGGATGCCGCTCGCGCGGCAATTCCGGCAGAAGCGCTGGCCAGGCTCGACGCCGCCACGGCCGATCTGGCCAAGGCCAATGCCGTGAAAGGTGCCTTCGAAAAGGCCGTGAACGCGGCACTGACCGAAGCGGGTTATCCGCTGGTTGCGGCCGACAACGCCACGGTCGCCAAGGTCGCCAGTTTTGGTGACCTGTTCACCGCCCAGAACTTCAGCGTCATCCTCGCGCTGACCTATCTGATCGTGCTGGTGACCATGGTCTACGGCCCGATGGCGGCGCAACTGGTCGAGCTCTATCCGACGCGGATCCGCTACTCCGGCCTGTCGCTGCCCTATCACATCGGCAACGGCTGGTTCGGGGGTCTGCTGCCCGCGACCGTCCTGGCGATTTCGGCCCAGACCGGCAACATCTACTCGGGTCTCTGGTATCCGATCGTGGTGGCGGCTGCGACCGTGGTGATCGGCGCGCTGTTCGTGCCGAACCGCACGCATGAGAAGTCGATCTTCGCCGACGACTAGAAACCCTCCTGACCCCGGGCTGTGGCATCTGCCATGGCCCGGGCTTTTTCATCGCCTCCCTTTCCCCTTCGCCTTCCCTTTCCCATTCGTTTGTTCCTTTCACACCCAGGCGATCCCATGGCCCGCAAGGTGCTTCTGGTCGAGGATGACGATTCCATCGCCACGGCGCTGGAATTCGTGCTGACCCGCCACGGGATGGAATGCATCCGCCTGTCCAGCGGGGTCGGTGCCCTGCCAGCGATCCGCCGCCTGGGGCCGGACCTGGTGCTGCTCGACGTCAAGCTGCCTGGTGTCTCGGGCTATGACATCTGCCGCGAGCTGCGCGGCGATCCCGGTCTGGCGCGGGTGCGTGTGCTGATGATGACCGCGCGCGGCTCTGCCGCCGAACAGCGCCGCGCGCTGGCCCTGGGCGCGGATGGCTTCATCTCCAAGCCCTTCGAGATGGCCGAATTGAAGGCCCGGATCGCCCGCCTGATCGGCTGAAGCTCAGCCCCCGCGCCGTTGCCACAGGGCGAAGGCGCCCAGCACGACGGCCAGGATGACGAAATTCGACACCAGCCCGATCAGCACGCCCGGCACCCAGGGGCCACCCGCGCCCATGGTCGAGGGCAGCAGCACCGCGACAAAGCCATAGCCCACCGCCAGCGGCAGCACTCCGCCCTGCGTGCCGCGGTTGCGGTTCCAGACATAGACCAGCGCGATCAGCAGGGCGATGCGGAACGGGTCGGTCAATTGGTCGATCAGCAGTTGCAACATCATCACATCCTGTCAGAAAAAGGGTCGGTCGGGTATAGCACCTGGGTCAGACTCAGCCCCTGCGGCGGCGCCACCGGCCCGCATTCCGCCCGGTCGCGCGCCGCCAGCGCCTGGCCCACCCGTTCGGGCGGCCAGGCCCCGGCGCCGACCCGCTCCAGCGTGCCGACGATGGAGCGGACCTGGTTGTGCAGGAAACTGCGCGCCCGCAGGTGAAAGCGGAACTCGGCGCCGCCGGCAACGGGAACCTCCTCGATCGTGATCGCGTCCAGCGTCTTCACCGGGCTTTGCGCCTGGCAATGGGTCGACCGGAAGGTGGTGAAATCGTGCCTGCCGACCAGTGCCGCCGCGGCCTGGCGCATCGCCGCGCCGTCCAGCCGGGCATGGACATGCCAGACCCGGTTGCGCTCCAGCGCCGAAGGGGCGCGGCGCGACAGGAGGCGGAATGTATAGCGGCGCTCGATCGCGGAGAACCTGGCATGGAAATCCCGGGACACCGCCGATGCCTGCACCACCGCCACCGGCCCGGGCCGCAGGTGGAAATTCGCCGCCGCCACCAGCCGCGCCGGATCCCAGTCGCGGCTCAGGTCGACATGTGCCACCTGGCCCGAGGCATGAACGCCCGAATCCGTCCGGCCCGAGCCCTGGACCATGACCTCGCCCGGCTCGAGCCGCGCCAGGGCCGCTTCCAGGGCGGCCTGCACCGATGGCTGGCCGTCGGCCTGACGCTGCCAGCCGTGGAACATCGTGCCATCGTATTCGACAAGCAGGGCAAAGCGAGGCATGCGGGTCTTTCCGGGCCGGGACGCCGGGGGTTTCACACCCCCGGACCCCCGTGGGATATTTGGGCAAGGTGAAAGGGGCTGGCTTGCGATAGCCGAGCGGGCGCGGCCTGTCCACCACTGGCGGGGTGGCGGCGGCGCACCTATGTTGGGGACAATGGAAAGGCAGGCGGGCGTGGCGGGCTGGATTGCGACGGAACTGGATGGGCTGGTTGCGGCTGCCACGGGCCTGATGCGCGAACCGGTGATCCGGCTGGGCGTGACGGGGTTGAGCCGCGCCGGCAAGACGGTGTTCATCACCAATCTGGTGGCCAATCTGCTGGAGCGGGGGCGGATGCCGCAACTGTCTGCCGAGCGGGGCGGGCGCATCCAGGCGGTCTATCTGCAACCGCAACCCGATCTGACGCTGCCGCGATTTGCCTATGAAGACCACCTGGCCGCCATGACCGGTGACGATCCGCGCTGGCCGCAGTCGACCCGCGCGGTCAGCGAGTTGCGCCTGTCGTTCCGCACCCGGCCTCTGGGCTGGATCGGCAGCATGGCCGGGCCGCGGGTGCTGCATGTCGATATCGTCGATTATCCCGGAGAATGGCTGCTGGATCTGGCCCTGCTGGACAAGAGTTACGAGGACTGGTCCGAGGCCGTGCTGTCGCGCATCGCCAATCGGCCCGAGGCGCAGGCCTTCATGGCGCTGGCCCGGGCCGAGGATGGCGCGCTGCGCATGGACGAGCCCCGCGCCATGGCCCTGGCCGAGGCCTTCACGGCCTATCTGCAGGCCGCGCGCGCTGCGGGCTGGGCCGATTGCACGCCGGGCCGCTTCCTGCTGCCGGGCGATCTGGCGGGCAGCCCGGTTCTGACCTTTGCGCCGCTGCCCAGGCCCGCCCAGGTCGGGCGTGGCTGCCTGTGGGCAGAGATGGCCCGGCGCTATGACGGCTACCGCGCCAGGGTGGTGCGTCCGTTCTTTCGCGACCATTTCGCACGGATCGACCGCCAGGTGGTGCTGGTCGACGTGCTGGGGGCGATCCACCAGGGCCCCCGTGCCGTGGAAGACCTGCGCCGCACCATGGCCGAGGTGCTGGGCGCCTTTCGCCCGGGTCGCAGCGGTTGGCTGGATCGGCTGCTGGGCGGGCGGCGGGTGGAGAAGATCCTGTTCGCCGCCACCAAGGCCGACCATCTGCACCACGTTCAACACCCTCGGCTGACCGCGATCATGGAGGCGATGTTGCGCGACGCCAGATCCCGCGCCGATTTTGCCGGGGCCGAAACCGCGGCCCTGTCGCTGGCCAGTCTGCGCTGCACGATCGAGGAGGAGATTGCCCGCGACGGCCGCGTGCTGGAGGCCGTGCGCGGCCGTCTGCCCGATGGCCGCCAGGTGGCGATGTATGCCGGCGAACTGCCCTCCGATCCCGCCCGCCTGCTGGCCCCTGCCCGCGAAGGCGCGGAGCGCTGGCTGGAGGCGGATTACGCGATGATGGATTTTGCCCCGGCCCGCGGTGCGCGCCGTCCGGGCGAGGGCCCGCCGCATATCCGGCTGGATCGGGCGGCGGAATTCCTGATCGGGGACCGGCTGTGAACGGCGTTGACGTGCCGCAGGTCATCGGCCGGCTGCGGCTGACAGGGGGTATGCCCCTGGGCCTGGCGGCCCGCAGCGGGGGCGTGGGCGGCGCCCCGGACCTTGCCGGGGCCCGACATCGCGATGGCACCGGTCAGGCAGACCGCCTGCCCGATGGCCTCTGCCGGGAAGGAAGGCGCGCATGACGCGGCATCTGGAATCGGGGGCGCCGCTGAAGGCCCCCACCGTGATCGAACTGACGGGCGAGGCCGAAACCGACCCTGGCGCTGCCCCGCCGCCGCCGGATGCAGACCAGCCGCCTGGCCGGGCGATGCAGGGGGTCAGCCTGCTGGCCATCCGCCGCCCCTCGGTCCTGGGGCGGCTGGCGACATGGGTGTTCGGCGCGCTGTTCACGCTGATCCTGTCGGTCGCCGCCTGGAATTTCGTGGCCGGCCTGTTCACGGCCAATGCCTGGCTTGGCTGGCTGGCCGCGGTTCTGACCGCGGCTGCGCTGGCGCTGGCCGCACTCTGGTCGGCGGGAGAGGCGCTGGCCTTCCTGCGCTTGGGTCGGCTCGACAGATTGCGGACCGAAGCGGTTCATGCCGGCGAGGCGGGCGATCTGAAGGCCGCGCGCGGCGTGGTCGACCGGATCGTGATGCTCTACGCCCGTCGCGACGACCTGGCCTGGGGCCGTGCCCGCCTGGCCGACGCCCGGGGCGAGGTGATGGACGCCGATGCCCTGCTGCGCCTGGCCGAGGCCGAGCTGATGGCGCCGCTGGACGCCCAGGCCCGGGCCGAGCTCGAAAACGCCGCGCGGCAGGTGGCCGCGATCACCGCTTTCGTGCCGCTGGCCCTGGCCGATGTGGCGACGGCGCTTGTCGCCAATCTGCGGATGATCCGCCGGGTGGCAGAGATCTACGGCGGGCGCGCGGGCAGTTTCGGATCCTGGCGGCTGCTGCGCCGGGTCTTCGTGTCGCTGGTGGCGGCCGGAGCCGTGGCGCTGACCGACGACATGATCGGGTCGGTTGCGGGTGGGGGCATTCTGTCGCGCCTGTCGCGGCGCTTTGGCGAAGGTGTGGTGAACGGCGCCCTGACCGCGCGCGTCGGCCTGTCGGCGATGGAGCTTTGCCGCCCCTTGCCCTTTGCCGCGCTGGAAAGGCCCGGCACCAGCGCCACGATCACCAGGGCACTGGCCTCGATCCTGCAGCGCGATCAGCCAGGCTAGCGGAACTTGTCGGCCAGTTTCTGCAGGGCGCTGCGGGTGTCGGGAGCGGGATCGGGGGCGGGTTGAGGCGCCGGCTCGGCGGCCGGTTCGCATGCCGGGGCAGGAGGGTGGCTGGCCGCAGGTTTCGCCTCGCCCGTGCCGCTGTTGCGCGGCGGGCTCAGGCGCAGGGCGACCGCGCTCTGGAACCTGGCCCCGTCACCCTCGGCCAGCGCCACTGCACCTTCGGAAATGCCGCGCAGCAGATCCTCCAGCCAGTCCTGGTCGGCCTTGGCAAAGTCATGCAGCACATAGGCGGCCACGGCATCCTTGTGCCCCGGATGGCCGATGCCGATCCGCACCCGCCCATAGGCCTCGCCCAGATGCGCATGGATCGAGCGCAGCCCGTTGTGCCCGGCATGTCCGCCGCCCCGTTTCAGCCGCAGCTTGCCGGGGGCGAGGTCCAGGTCGTCGTGGAAGACGATCATGTCCTCGGGCGGGATACGATAGAAGGCGGCGGCACCCTGCACCGATTGGCCCGAAAGGTTCATGAAGGTCTCCGGCTTCAGCAGGATCACCTTCTGGCTGCCCAGCCGGCCTTCGGCCACCAGGCCCTGAAACGCCCGCTTCCAGGGGGAAAACCCGTGATCGGCCGCGATCCGGTCCACGGCCATGAAGCCGATGTTGTGCCGGTTCTTCGCATAGTGCACGCCAGGATTGCCCAGCCCCACGAAAAGCTTCATCGTCCTCTCCCGTTGCGCCCCTTATGCCGTGCCGCCCCGTCCGGGCCAAGCCCCGCTTGACATCCGCCGCGCCCGGTCCTTGGTTTGGGCTGTGAGCAGACCCGCCCCCCCAGCCGATCCGAACGCCGCCGCGTTGAGCGGCCCCGTGCCGAACGCCCCTGCGCTGAACGCTACCGTGGTCGCCTCGATGCGGAACGAAGGGCCGTTCATCGTGGAATGGCTGTGCTGGTATCGGATGCTGGGCTTTTCCCGGGCGCTGGTGGTGACCAACGACTGCACCGACCACTCGCCCGACCTGCTGGACGCGCTGCAGGCGCAGGGCTGGGTGCAGCACCTGCGCTGCGACGTGCCGCCCGGCCAGCCCATCACACCCCTGAAACTGCGCGCTGCCCGCAAACACCCGACAGTGACCCGGGCCGAATGGGTCTTCGTCTGCGATGTCGACGAATTCCTGGTGATCCATGTCGGCGCCGGCCGCCTGCCCGATCTGATCTCTGCCCTGCCGCCCTTCCTGGGGCTGGCGATCAACTGGCGCGTCTTCGGATCGGATGGCCGCACCGCCTTCGAGGACATGGCGGTGCACCGCCAGTTCTTTGGCGCCCTGCGCGTCAACCGCCACCTTTCGGGCTTTGTGAAGACCCTGTTCCGCCAGCCGCGCTGGTTCCGCAAACTGGGCGAACACGGGCCGCACGAGCTCAAGGCCGACCGCGGCCCCTTCGGCACCGGCGACATGATCTGGCTGAACGCCCGCGGCCAGATCGTGCCGCAGTGGCAGCCCGAGGGTGACTATCTGCGCTTCCTGCCACCCGAACTGACGGCCCATGACCTGGCCCAGGTGAACCATTACATGATCCGGTCAGAGGAAAGCTATCTGCTGAAGCAAGGCACGCTGTCGCCGGTCGCCCTGTCGCCGCGTTATGACGCCGCCTATCGCGAGCGTGCCAACCTGGCCGAGGTGATCGACCATTCCGCGCTGAAATACCGCGAGGCATTCGATGCGCAGTGGGACCGGGCCATGGCCCTGCCCGGCATCGCGCGCCTGCATCACCTGTGCTGCGCCGATCATCTGCAGGCCATAGCGGTCAAGCAGGGCCGCGATCCCGGCCGTGACCCCCGCATCGCCCGCCATCTGGCCCTGGCCCAGCAGGCAGAGGCCGCGGGCAGGACCGATCCGCGGTAGGGCAGCGGCCGCCTTGGGCGACACCCCCCGTCTCGGAACCGGCCGTTTCACCGCCCCCGCCAGCCCGCGCATCCTGTGCTGCGGCCTGACGACCGGCAGATCCGGGGCAGCCTGGCGGTCGGGGCCCGGTGCCCCGGCATCCCGGTGGCACATCGCCATGCCGGAAACCTCAGCCCCCCACCGTCACGCCCGGCCGATATCGGCCTCCATGGATATTTGCAGCAAGGTGAAAGCAGGGCCGCTGCCGGTCTTTCACCTTGCACCAAATATCCCGGGGGGAGCGCAGCGGGGGGCAGCGCCCCCATCCCGAGGCGGCGCGAAGGCGACGCCGAGACGGGAGGTGTCGCCGAAGGCGGCCGCCGGTTCACGGCCTGGGGCAAGCGAAAGGGCGGAAGGTTTCCCCTCCGCCCCCATCGTCCTGACTCAGAATCGGGTTCAGGCCTCGACCAGACCGGCCGGCGCCACGATATTCGCGATCACGAAGTTCCGCGCGATCGTGGGCTTGGTGCCTTCCGGCAGGGCCACGTCGCCGATGTGGATCACGTCGCCGATGTTCCTGCCGGTCAGGTCGACCGTCACGTGGTCGGGGATGTCGCCCGCCAGCACTTCCAGTTCGACTTCCGGGCGCACCACGGTCAGCGTGCCACCACGCTTCAGCCCCGGGCAGGCGTCGTGATTTTCAAAGGCCACGTGGATGTGCAGCACCACGCGGCTTTCGTCATGCAGGCGCATGAAATCGACATGGGTCGGCAGATCCTTCACGACGTCGCGCTGAACCGCGCGGCAGACGACGTGAACGTCCTTTTCGCCTTCGATCTTCAAGTTGAACAGGGTTTGCAGGAAGCGGCCGGCCTTCAGGCGCTTCAGCAGGGGATAGTAACCGATCTGAATGGCGATCGGATCCTGGTTGTCGCCATAGACGACCCCCGGAACCATCCCATTGCGCCGAGCCCGACGGGCGGCCCCCTTGCCTGTCCCCGTCCGCTTCTCGACCACCAGATCCGCGATTTCGCGTGCCATGTGTCAATTCTCCATATCAGTCCGCCACCCTCCAAGGGTGCGTGGCGCGACCGGGGGCGGGTAGCAGAGAATCGCCGGCAGGGAAAGGGCCTTTGCGGGCCTGGCGGCATTTCGTGGCAAGCCTCGGGTGTCGTCAAGGGCAGGCCTTGGGCAGGTGGGAACAGGACCAGCGTCTGTCAGCGACGATCGCCGGTCAATGGCCGGTGAATTGTTGCCTGTGAAATGATCATTCCGGCCAGACAACGGCGAAACAGGCCGCAGGCCGCCCGACACAGGTCGGCGGCAGACATGCCTTGCCCCGTCGCGATGGGCGAGATACCCGCATGAGCCTGCCCCAATCCACCCTGCGCGCCGCCCGTGCGCCCATCGCGGCCTTTGCCGCCATGGGGCTTTGCTGGGGCAGCTTCGCGGCCGAACTGCCCGATCTGAAGGGCATGCTGGCCATCGACGAATCCCGCCTGGGGCTGGTGCTGTTCGGCACGCCGATGGCGGCGGTCCTGGCGATGCTGGGCGCGGCATGGATCGCCCGCCGCTTCGGGCGGCGGGCCCTGGCCGTCACCACGCTGGGCATGTGCGCCGCCTTTGCCCTGCCGGGTCTGGTGCCGGTCTGGTATCTTTTCCCGCTGGCCATGATGGCCTGCGGTGCGGGCACCGGCGTGACCGATGTGCTGATGAATGCCCGCACTGCGGCGATCGAGGCCCAGCTTTCCCGTTCGCTGATGAATCTGGCTCATGCCGCCTATTCCTTCGGTTATGCCGGCGGCGCGCTGATGGTCGGAGTGCTGCGCACCCAGGGCCTGCCGCCTCCGGTGGTCATGCTGGCCGTGGCCCTGGCCTCGGGCGCACTGGCGCTGCTGACGCTGGAACCGGATGGCCGCATCGAGGGGCTGGACCGCCCCCGGGGCCGGGGCGCAGCCCGGCTGGGTCTGGTGCCCATGGTGGGCGGTCTGATGGTGCTCCTGGCCTTCATGGCCGAGAATGCCGCCGAGAACTGGTCGGCCCTGCATATCGAACAGACCCTGCACGGCAGTCCGGCGGCGGGCTCGGCCGGTCCGGCGACCATCGCGCTGACCATGGGCCTGGCCCGGCTGGCCGGGCAGCGCCTGGCCGCCCGCATTCCGCCGCTGCACCTGATCCTGGGTGGCGGTGTGCTGGGCACGCTGGGAGCCCTGGTCGTGGCGCTGGCCCCGGGCCCCGTGGTCGCCTACCTGGGCCTGATCCTGCTGGGTGCGGGCACCTCGGTCATCTCGCCCACGGCCTTTACCCTGGTCGGGCAGAACGTCCCGGCCGGGCTGCGGGCCCGCGCCGTCGCCCGGGCGACAATGGTGGGCTATTTCGGCTATTTCATCGGCCCGCCGGTGCTGGGCGTGATTGCGGGCAGCTACGGGCTGCGCTTCGCCTTCGTCTTTGCGGCGATGCTGGTGGCGCTGAACATGGCGCTGTCCCCGGCGCTGGCACGCCGAGGCTGACCCGCGGCAACACTTCTGCCCGCCGGCCCAGCGGCGTGGTGCGCCCCGGGCCTGGCTCCGCCCTTCCGGCAGATCAGGCCCAGCGGCCCTCGAAGTCCTCTGGGACCAGCACGTTATCGCGGCTGATGTCGCGGGCGTTCTTCACGCCGCAGAGCGCCATGGTGATGTCGAGCTCCTTCTGCATCAGTTCCAGCGCCCTGGTCACCCCGGCCTGGCCCATCGCGCCCAGGCCATAAATGTAGCTGCGGCCGATCATCGTGCCCCTGGCGCCCAGCGCCAGCGCCTTCAGGATGTCCTGGCCGCTGCGGATGCCTCCATCCATCCAGACTTCGGTCCTGTCGCCCACGGCGCGCACGATCTGCGGCAACATCCGGATCGAGCTCAGCGCCCCGTCCAGTTGCCGCCCGCCGTGGTTCGACACGATCAGCGCGTCGGCCCCGACATCCAGCGCCATGCGGGCGTCGTCGGGGTCCATGATGCCCTTCAGGATGAACTTGCCCTTCCATTGATCGCGGATGCGGATGACCTTGGACCAGTCCAGCTTGGGGTCGAATTGCTCGTTCGCCCAATGCGTCAGCCGCGCCACATCGGTCACGTCCTTGGCATGGCCCACGATGTTGCGAAAGGTCCGCCGCGGGGTCATCGCCATGCCCAGCGACCACTGCGGCTTCAGCGCCATGTCGATCAGGTTGGGCAGGGTCAGCCTCGGCGGCGTGGTCAGTCCGTTCTTCAGATCCTTGTGGCGCTGGCCCAGCACCTGCAGGTCCAGCGTCAGCACAAGGGCCGAACACTTCGCGCGGCGTGCCCGCTCGATGATCGCATCGACGAATTCCTCGTCCCGCATCACATAAAGCTGAAACCAGAACGGTTCGGGCGAATGCGCCGCCACATCCTCGATCGAACAGACCGACATGGTCGACAGCGTGAAGGGCACGCCAAAGCTGGCCGCGGCGCGCGCGGCCTTGATCTCGCCATCGGGAGCCTGCATGCCACAGGATCCGACCGGGGCCAGCGCCACCGGAAGCGCCACCGTCCTGCCCAGCATCACAGTGTCGGTCGTGCGGTCCGACAGGTCACGCGCCACGCGCTGACGCAACCGGATCCGGGCGAAATCGTTCACGTTGTCGCGAAAGGTCTGCTCGGTGTAGCTGCCCGATTCGCAGTAATCGTAGAACATCTTCGGCGTCTTGCGCCGGTAGATGCGCTTCAGATCCTCGATGCAGGTGATGACGGGCATGGCTCCCCCCAGGGCTGTGATGGTTGGTTTGGTAGCCCGTCGCGCCGCCGACGGCAACCGTTCTGACCCGGCGATCTCACAGCCGGTCCTGCCGGGCCCGGCCACGTCGCACGGGCGGCCGGCGACGGCTTGTCCCTCGCCGCCAATCCCGTCGGATCGCCATGTCCGGCCGGAGTGACCGACGGCTCTTTCGCCTTGCCGCAAATATCCCGGGGGGCGGCGAAGCCGGGGGGCAGCGCCCCCCTGCCGAGGCGGAGGCGAAGCCCGGTGCGAGCCGGCGGGCCGATCCCGCGCCCGCTTAGGCGCCGTGCGCGCCCTGGGCCAGGCCGCGCACAAAGGCCAGCACTTCGGCGGCGGGTCTGCCCGCGCCGATCTGCTTCACGATGGCAGAGCCCACCACACAGCCGTCCGCCACCGCCGCAATCGCCCTGGCGGACTCGGGCGAGGTGATGCCGAACCCCACGATCACCGGCAGGTCGGTCGACCGCTTGATGCGCGCCACTTCCGGCGCCACCTCTGCCGCGGATGCCGCCGCCGCCCCGGTGATCCCGGTGATCGAGACGTAATAGACAAAGCCCGAGGTGTTGGTCAGCACCTTGGGCAGGCGCTTGGCGTCGGTGGTCGGGGTGGCCAGGCGGATGAAGTTCAGCCCGGCCTTCTGGGCGGGGATGCAAAGTTCGGCATCTTCCTCCGGCGGCAGGTCGACGATGATCAGCCCGTCGATCCCGGCATCTTTCGCCTGTGCCAGGAACGTGTCGACCCCGCGCGAATAGATCGGGTTGTAATAACCCATCAGCACGATCGGCGTTCTGGCATCACCCTGGCGAAACCGGCGCACCATGGCCAGGGTCTTGTCCAGCGTCATGCCGTGGTCCAGCGCCCGTTGTCCGGCCAGCTGGATGGTCGGACCATCGGCCATCGGATCGGTGAAGGGCAGGCCCAGTTCGATGATGTCCACCCCCGCCGCGGGCAGGCCCTCCATCACGGCGAAAGATGCCTCCACATCCGGATCGCCAGCCATGATATAGGCGACAAAGGCCTTGCGACCTTCGGATTTCAGCCGCGCGAATGTGTCATCGATCCGGGTCATCTGCCGTGCCTGCCTGCCGTGAAACTCCGGTCCGGTTTGCAATGATGCGCCCGGAAAAGCAATGGGGCGGCGTGCACCCGGCCGGCAGGAAGAAACCGGCTCGAGCGTGTTGCCATCCGGGGACGGTCCGCACCGGGCCGCCATGCGGCACGATCCTGTCGAAAATGCAGTCATGCACCGGTTGGCACCGGAAACCGCTTGGCCGAATCTTTCCTTGATATCAAGCTGGACGCGAAACTTCGGCTTGCCCGGAAAACCCTGCAATCCAGGTGCCCCCGATGGCCACGATCCGCTTCACCACCCATCTCATGCGCCACCGTCCGGTGCGCGCCCTGCAAGCCGATGGGGCGACGCTGGCGGACGTGCTTGGGGCCGCGCTGTCGGATGACCCGCTGCTGAGATCCTATGTGCTGGATGAACAGGATCGGGTGCGCAAACACGTGACGATCTATCTGGACGGTCAGCCGATCCGTGACCGGCTGCGCCTGTCCGATCCGGTCGGTCCTGTGGCGGAAATCTATGTGATGCAGGCCCTGTCGGGCGGTTAGGAGGACCGATGGCGACACTCTGGGTAGGTAGCCGCAAGGGGCTGTTCCGCTATGACGACGGCCCGAACGGCTGGCAGGTGGCCGGCCCGCCCGCCTTCCTGGCCGCGCCGGTGAGCATGCTGCTCGACGATCCGCGCGACGGCGCGCTCTATGTGGCGCTCGCCCACGGCCATTTCGGCTGCAAGCTGCACCGGTCCGACGACCGGGGCGCCACCTGGGTGGAACTTCCCGCCCCGGCCTTTCCCAGGTCGGACGCACCCGACGCCCCCGCGCTGGAGCTGATCTGGGAACTGGCGCCGGGCGGGCCGGATCAGCCGGGCGTCCTGTGGCTGGGCACGATTCCGGGCGGGCTGTTCCGGTCCGACGACCGGGGCCAGACCTGGCGGCTGAATGCGGCCCTGTGGAACGACCCCAGCCGGCCGCATTGGTTCGGGGGCGGCTATGATCACCCCGGCATCCACTCGATCCTGGTCGATCCCCGCGACAGCGCCCATGTGACGCTGGGCATCTCGACCGCCGGAGTCTGGACCACCCGCGATGGCGGCGCCAGCTGGCGGCAGATCGGCCAGGGGATGCGGGCCGATTACATGCCGCCCGAACGCAGCGCCGAGCCGGTGGTGCAGGACGTTCATCGCCTGGTGCAAAGCCCGTCCAACCCCGACCGGCTGTGGTGCCAGCACCATTGCTCGATCTTCGTCAGCGATGACGGAGGCGAGAGCTTCCGCGAGGGTCGGGGCATGCAACCCACCGCCTTCGGCTTTGCCGTGGCGGCGCATCCGGAAGACCCCGACCGCGCCTGGTTCGTGCCGGGGGTCAAGGACGAATGCCGCGTGCCGAAGGATGGCAGGCTGGTGGTCTCGACCAGCGGCGACGGCGGCCGCAGTTTTCAAACCCTATCCGAAGGGTTGCCGCAAGATCCCGCCTGGGATCTGATCTATCGGCATTGCCTGGCGGTGGATGCCACGGGCGACCGGTTGGCCATGGGCTCGACGACAGGCAATCTCTGGGTCTCGGGCGATGGTGGCGACAACTGGCGGCTTCTGTCGGGCAACCTGCCTCCCGTGGCGGTCCTGGCCTTTGCTCCCTGACGCGCAGGATGGGGGGCGTGGCCGGTGCCGCCCTGCGCGCCGGGCACGCCCGCGCGCCCGGCCTTGCCCCACCCCTCGTGGCCCTCTTGCCCCCTGCCCGGCCGCTTCGCAGCCCCACCTTGACCCCGGCCGCGGCGGATCCTATGCCCCTCCGGTCACTTCAGGAGGGCAGCATGGGTTTCAAGATGGGCATCGTCGGGCTTCCCAATGTGGGCAAATCGACCCTTTTCAACGCCCTCACCCGCACCGCCGCGGCCCAGGCTGCCAACTTCCCCTTCTGCACGATCGAACCCAATGTGGGCGAGGTTGCCGTCCCCGATGCCAGGCTGGACAAGCTGGCCGCCATCGCCGGGTCCAGGCAGACGATCCCGACCAGGATGACCTTCGTCGACATCGCGGGCCTCGTCCGCGGCGCCTCGAGAGGCGAGGGGCTGGGCAACCAGTTCCTGGCCAACATCCGCGAATGCGATGCCATTGCCCATGTGTTGCGCTGCTTTGAGGACGGGGACATCACCCATGTCGAGGGCCGGATCGACCCGGTCGCCGACGCCGAGACGATCGAGACCGAACTGATGCTGGCCGATCTGGAATCGGTGGAGCGCCGCCGGGCCAACCTGGCGCGAAAACTGAAGGGCGGCGACAAGGACAGCCAGGACCAGGACCGGCTGCTGGCCCTGGCTCAGGCGGCGCTGGAGGCGGGCAGGCCGGCGCGGACGGTGAAGGTGCCGGACGACGACGCCCGCGCCTGGCGGCTGTTGCAGCTGCTGACCGCCAAGCCGGTGCTTTATGTCTGCAATGTCGAGGAATCCAGCGCCGCGACCGGCAATTTCCAGTCGGAACGGGTGGCCGAAATGGCCAGGGCGCAGGGCGCGGGAATGGTGGTGATCTCGGCCCGGATCGAGGAAGAGATCAGCCAGCTGGCCCCCGACGAGGCGCAGATGTTCCTGGAAGAGATGGGCCTGCATGAGGCCGGCCTCGACCGGCTGATCAAGGCCGGCTAC
>JAKALB010000172.1 GCA_021813365.1 Pseudomonadota bacterium
ATCTAAGGTTGACCGTGTGAAAGGCCATGCAGCCGAGGTTCTGGCGGCGGTGAAAGCACTTTGACCCAGACCCTGACCGAAATGGCCGTCGCAGTGCTCACCACGGCCGACGGCCGGGAAAAGACCCGCCGAGGCCGGGAGATGGCCGCGCGCTGGTTCGCCGCCCGGGCCGATGGCCAGCCCCTGCCGCTGGGGGCAAGCCCTCCGCCCGATTTCCCCGCGCGCCCCGCCAGGCCCCTTCTCCTGCCGCCAAGGGAGGTGCCCCGGCGCCGCCCCGGCACGCTGCCGGGCCGCATAGCCCTGCTGCATGCCGTGGCGCATATCGAGCTGAATGCCGTCGATCTGCATTGGGACATCATCGCCCGTTTCGCGGCGACACCCATGCCGCTGGGCTTCTACGACGATTGGGTGAAGGCCGCGGACGACGAGGCCAGGCACTTCAACCTCGTCTGCGATTGCCTTGAAAGCATGGGATCTTTCTATGGCGCCCTGCCCGCCCATGCCGGCATGTGGCGCGCCGCCGAAGATACGGCACAGGATCTGCCGGGCCGCCTGGCAGTGGTGCCCATGGTGCTTGAAGCGCGCGGTCTGGACGTGACCCCCGGCATGATCGAAATCTTTCGCCAGGCCGGAGCGGCCCAGGCCGTGGCGGCGCTGGAGGTGATCTATGCCGAAGAGGTTGCCCATGTCGCCTATGGCGCGAAATGGTTCAACTGGCTCTGCGGTCGCGCAGCAGAGGATCCGAAAGACGCATTTCACAGCCTGGTCCGTCGCTATTTCCACGGATCCCTGAAGCCCCCCTTCAACGAGGAGAAGCGGGCCGAGGCCGGCATTCCGCCCGATTTCTACTGGCCGCTGGCCGAAGACGCCAGTCCGAAGCCCTGACCCGTGCCCCAGGGTCACACCGGGGCCCTTTGCAACATCGGCAGGTTTTTGCCGAAATGCCGCTGTCAGAGGCGGGGTTCCGCACCCCGTGTTTCAAAACAGTTGCGCCCCCCTGCCGCCGCCCGGTAATTCCCTGCCATTGCCGCCTGGGGGGGTGGCCCTCGCCAACATCGGATCTGCCTTGCTGTCTCGCCTTGCCCATCGCCTGGACCATGCGCTGCAAGCGCGACTGCCCGAACAGCGGCTGTTTCTGAAGTCCGATACCGAAACCCGCTTTGTCCGCCTGCGCCCCAGCACCCAGGCTGCCGCCATTCTGGTGTTCTGCCTGGCCACCGGCTGGATGATGTTCGCCTCGGCCATGGTGCTAATCGGCGCCGTGTCCTCGGGCAACCGGGCCGAGGACTATGCCCGCCAGATCGCGCTCTACGAATCCCGGCTGACCACCGTATCCGCCGAACGCGACCAGCGCGCCGCCGAGGCCGCCTCGGCCCAGGACCGTTTCAACCTGGCTCTGGAGCAGGTTTCGAACATGCAGAGCCTGCTGCTGGCCTCGGAAGACCGCCTGCACGAGCTGGAAACCGGGATCGATGTCATCCAGGCCACGCTGCGCCGCGTGATCCAGGAACGCGACCAGGCCCGCGCCACCGCAGAGACGGTCACTGCCGCGCTGAACGGCAAGGCGGGCACCGCGACCGACATGGGTCGCGTGGTCGATACCGAACGGACGCTCGCCTTCCTGACGGCAGCCCTGACCGACGCCGCCAAATCGC
This sequence comes from Pseudomonadota bacterium, assembly GCA_021813365.1. Lineage (GTDB taxonomy): Bacteria > Pseudomonadota > Alphaproteobacteria > Rhodobacterales > Rhodobacteraceae > Stagnihabitans. The sequence continues at coordinate 1,656 of JAKALB010000172.1, forward strand.
GTGACGCCGCGCTGGATCTGGTCGACAAGGCCGAAGCGCAGACCGCCGAGATTGCCAGGCAGAAACGCGCGCTGGAAAGCCGCGACGCCATCATCTTCGCCAAGCTGGAAGAGGCCCTGACCGTCTCGGTGGAGCCGTTGAACAAGATGTTCCGTGCAGCCGGGCTGAACCCGGACGATCTGATCTCGGCCGTCCGGCGCGGCTATTCCGGTCAGGGCGGGCCGCTGTCACCCATCATGCTCTCCACCTCCGGCCAGGTTGCCAGCCCCGAAGAACTGCGCGCCAATGCCATTCTGGAAGGGCTCGACAAGATGAACCTGTATCGGCTGGCGGCCTTCGAAGTGCCCTTCATGATTCCGTTGAAGACCGCCTATCGCTTTACGTCGGGTTTCGGCACGCGGGATGATCCGATGGGCCGTGGCAATCGGATGCATGAAGGCCAGGATCTGGCCGGGGCCTATGGATCGCCGGTCTACGCCACCGCCGACGGCGTGGTCACCTATGCCGGATGGGAAAACGGCTATGGCCGTCTGATCAAGATCCGCCATGCCTTCGGTATCGAAACCCGCTATGCCCACTTGTCGCAAATCCGGGTCAACGTCGGTGATAAAGTATCGCGCGGCGAACGGATCGGTGATATGGGCAACTCTGGCCGTTCCACCGGCACGCATCTTCACTACGAGGTCCACATTGACGGTCGGGCCGTCAATCCGATGACCTTCATAAAGGCAGCGAACCATGTTTTCTAAAAGCCGCATCAACGAACCCGGTTCCAAGTCTGGCGAGGCGTCCAAGGCCGCCGAACCCGCAGCCCCGGCTGCGAAGCCGGCAACGGATTACACCCCTGCCTCTGCTGCCAAACCGAAAGCCGGCGTATCGGTCCTGTCGGCGGACCTGACCGTGGTGGGCAATCTGCGCACCACAGGCGACATCCAGGTGGAAGGCACCGTCGAAGGCGATATCCGCGCGCATCTGTTGACCGTGGGCGAAAGCGCCACGATCCGGGGCGAGATTCTGGCCGATGACATCGTGGTCAACGGCCGCGTGATCGGCCGCGTGCGCGGGCTGAAGGTGCGGCTGACCTCGACCGCCCGGGTGGAAGGCGACATCATCCACAAGACCATCGCCATCGAATCCGGTGCGCATTTCGAAGGCTCGGTGCAGCGCCAGGAAGACCCGCTGTCGACCAGCCGCACCACGGCCCCCGGCGCTGCTCCGGCGCCTTCCGCCGCCGACGGTATCTGAGGGCTTCCTTCCTTGCAGATGCCGGGCGGCGCGAGACACTCGCGCCGCCTTTGCCATTCCGGGGAACCAGGATGACCTTGCTCGACCGGCTCACCGCCATGATGCAACCGCATCGCCCCCGCGTGCAGAAGATGTTCGGCGGCACGGCCTTCCTGGTGAACGAAAACCTGGTCATCGGCACCCACAAGGACGGGCTGATCCTGCGCGTCGGCGCCGAGGGCATGGCTGCGGCCCTGGAAAGCCCGTTTGCCTCGCAGATGGTCATGGGCGGGCGCAGCATGGTCGGCTGGGTGATCATCAGCGCGGATGGCTGCGCCGATGACGTCAGCCTTCAGGGCTGGGTGCGCCTGGGTCTGGCGCATAACGCCGGCCTGCCGCCCGGCGCCGCAAGGGCCGGGCGCAAGCCGCGGCCGTGACGCTGTCGGTCTCCATCGTCCGCACCCGCCCCGGCCCGATCCTGGCGGCGGCCGTGCTGGCCTCGTCCATGGGCTTCATCGATGCTTCGGTCACCGCTCTGGCCCTGCCGGCAATCCGGTCCAGCCTCGGCACCGGCCAGACTCAGGCCGAATGGGTGGGGGCGGCCTATCTGCTGACCCTGTCGGCCACCATCCTGTGCGGCGGCGCGCTGTCCGACCGGTTCGGCACGGTGCGCCTGTTTCGTGCCGGGATCATTGCCTTCATGGGCTGCTCGGCGCTTTGCGCCCTGGCGCCAAGCGCGCATCTTCTGATCGCCGCCCGCGCCTTGCAGGGCCTTGGCGCTGCCGCGATGGTGCCGGGCAGCATGGCGATCATCGCCCGCGCCTACCCGCGCGACAGGCGCGGCCAAGCCCTGGGCCTCTGGACCGCCGCGGCCACCGCGACGACCATGGCCGGCCCCGTGCTGGGCGGCGCGATCCTGTCGCTGGGCGGCGCCGACGCCTGGCGGCTGATCTTTGCGCTGAACCTGCCCTTTGGCCTGGCCGCGCTGTCCCTGCTGTCACGCCACGCCATCCCCGATCTGGGCCGGCCCGGCACCCCGGTCGATGTCTTGGGTGCGGGTCTGGCCACCCTTGCCCTGGGCGGGCTGGCCGCCGGGCTGTCGCTGGGCAGCGTCCTGTTGCTTGCCTTGTCACCTGCGATGTTGCTGGCCTTCCTTTGGGTCGAGGCGCGGTCTCCGGCCCCGATGCTGCCCCTGTCGATGTTCGCCAACCGCGCCTTCGCCGGGGCCAATGCCTTCACCCTGTTCCTGTATTTCGCCGTCACCGGTCTGAGCTTCTACCTGCCCACCGCCGCCATGACTGGCTGGCACCTGGCACCCTGGTCCGTCACCGCAGCCATCCTGCCCGTGTCCGCCGTGATCGCGCTGATCTCTCCGCAGGCGGGTCGTCTGGCCGACCGGCTTGGCCCCGGCCCGATGATGGCAGCCGGCGCTTCTGTCGTGGCCCTGGCCGAACTGCTGATGGCGCTGCTTGCCGCTTCTGGCGGATTCTGGAGCCATCTGTTCCCGCTGATGCTGCTGTCCGGACTGGGGATGAGCCTGGTCGTCGCCCCCCTGACCGCCGCCGTCATGGCTCATGCGGACGAAGCGCTGCAGGGCGCGGCTTCGGGTATCAACAATGCCATGGCGCGGGTGGCCACGCTGATCGGCGTGGCACTGATGGGCCGTATCGCCCGGGCGCTGGACCCGGGCTTCGGCACCCTTGCCGGACATGCGCCGCAGACCTTCGCGGGGCTGGCGCTGACTGCCGGCCTGTGCTCTGCACTGGCCGCGCTGATCGCCTTCACGACAGTGCGTCGCTCTCCCGATTGATCGCGCCAGGCAATCCGGGCGCCCTGGTCGGCAAGCCGCATGGTCGAGGGCGGCTGCCTTCACGGGTGTCGACCGGAGGGCCGACCGGGGGGTCGACCGGGATGGCCGGATTTCGACCTCAGGCAACGCCCATGGCGCCGCCCGGAACCAGCCTGGTCACTCCTCCGACCAGGCGTCGGCCCTCGACTTGCCCGCCACGTCCAGCGCCAGCGCAGCCGCCATGAACGCGTCCAGATCGCCGTCCAGCACGCCCTGGGTATCGCTGGTCTCGTAATTGGTCCGCAGATCCTTTACCATCTGGTAGGGCTGCAACACATAGGAACGGATCTGGTTGCCCCAGCCCGCATCACCCTTGCTTTCATGCGCCTCGTTGATGGCGGCGTTCCGCTTGTCCAGTTCCATCTGATACAGCCGCGACTTCAGCTCCTGCATTGCGATGTCGCGGTTCTGGTGCTGCGACTTCAATGAGGAGGTGACGACGATCCCGCTGGGGAAGTGCGTGATCCGCACCGCCGAGTCGGTCTTGTTCACGTGCTGCCCGCCCGCACCGGACGAGCGATAGGTGTCGATGCGGATGTCCTTGTCCTGAATGTCGATCTGGATCGAATCGTCGACCACCGGATAGACCCAGACACTGGCGAACGAGGTCTGCCGCTTGTCACCTGAGCCGAAGGGGCTGATCCGGACCAGCCGGTGCACGCCGCTTTCGGTTTTCAGCCAGCCATAGGCATTGTGCCCGCTGATCCGATAGGCGGCCGACTTGATCCCGGCCTCGTCGCCTGGTGTTTCCGACAGC
>JAKALB010000173.1 GCA_021813365.1 Pseudomonadota bacterium
GCTGGGCAGCGGCGAGCCCGGGCTGGAGGCCGCGATGCAGGACCTGGCCGCACGCTTTCCGGGGCGGGTGGGTCTGCGGATCGGTTATGACGAGGGGCTGAGCCACCGGATGTTCGCGGGCGGCGATGCGGTGCTGGTGCCCAGCCGGTTCGAACCCTGCGGGCTGACGCAGATGTATGGGCTGCGCTATGGCGCGCTGCCGGTGGTGGCGGCGGTGGGGGGGCTGGCCGACACGGTGATCCATGCCAATCCGGCGGCGATCTCGGCCGGAGTGGCGACCGGCATCACCTTCCATCCGACCGATGGCGTGGCGTTTGCCGTGGCGCTGCGGCGGCTTGCGGCCCTCTATGCCGACCGCAAGACCTGGGGCCGGATTCGGAGAAATGCGATGAAGCAGGACGTCAGCTGGGCGGCCTCGGCCGCCGAATATGCTGCCCTTTATGCCGGAATCCGCGGGTGAGCCTGCAGCGGAGCAACCTGCCCGGCAGCCTGCCCGGGATGACCTGCCGGCCCGGCCGCAGCTGGCCGCTGGGGCCCAGTTTCGACGGCGAGGGTGTCAACTTTGCCGTGTTCTCGGCCCATGCCCATCTGATCGAACTGTGCCTGTTCAGCCCGGATGGCCGCAAGGAACTGGCGCGGATGATCTTTCCGGAACGCGATGGCGACATCTGGTCGATCTATGTGGCGGGGCTGAAGCCGGGGCAGCTTTACGGTCTGCGCGCGCATGGGCCCTATGAGCCCGAGGACGGCCACCGTTTCAACCCGCACAAGCTGCTGATGGATCCCTATGCCCGCGCCTATGAGGGGCGGCTACGCTGGTCGGATGCGCTGATGGGCTACCGGATCGGCTCGGCCCGGGGAGACCTGAGCTATGACACCCGCGACAGCGCCTTTGCGGTGCCGAAATCGGTGGTGACCGATCCGGGCTTTGTCTGGGGCAAGGATGCGCCGCCGCATCGGCCCATGGCCGATACGGTGATCTACGAGGCGCATGTAAAGGGCATGACCGCCCGGCATCCCGGGGTCGAACCGCGGTTGCGCGGCACCTATCTTGGCCTGGCCGCGCCGCCGGTGATCGACCACCTGGTCAGGCTGGGTGTCACGGCGGTGGAACTCTTGCCGGTGCAGCGGTTCTTCGACGACCGTTTCCTGATTGCCCGGGGTCTGACGAACTACTGGGGCTACAACACCAGCGGCTTTTTCGCGCCCGAGCCGCGCTATGCCACGGGGGGCCATGCCACCGGCGCCATCACCGAATTTCGCGAGATGGTGCGCCGGCTGCATTCTGCCGGGATCGAGGTGATCCTGGACGTGGTCTACAACCACAGCGGCGAAGGCGACGAATGGGGCCCGACCCTTTCGTTTCGCGGCCTGGACAACCGCAGCTACTATCGGCTGGCGGGCGGCGGGCGGCATTACATGAATGACGCCGGCACCGGCAACACGCTGAACCTGACCCAGCCGATGGTGCTGCGCCTTGTGATGGACAGCCTGCGCTACTGGGTTCAGGAGATGCACGTCGATGGTTTCCGCTTTGATCTGGCGCCGGTTCTGGCGCGCGAGGCGCCGGGCTTTGATCCGGGTGCGGGATTTCTCGATGCGCTGCGGCAGGATCCGGTGCTGACCCGGGTGAAGCTGATCGCCGAGCCCTGGGACATCGGCCCCGGCGGATATCAGCTGGGCAGCTTTCCGCATCCGTTCAGCGAATGGAACGACCGGTTCCGCGATGGCCTGCGGCGCTACTGGCGCGGCGATGCCGGGATGACGCCGGACCTGGCGAAGCGCCTGCTGGGCAGTGCCGAAAGGTTCGACCATTCGGGGCGGCCGTCACAGGCCTCGGTGAATTTCGTCACCGCGCATGACGGCTTCACCCTGCAGGATCTGGTCAGTTTCACCGTCAAGCGCAACCTGGCCAATGGCGAGGACAATCGCGACGGCCATTCCGAGAATTACTCGGACAACCTGGGTTTCGAGGGGCCGACCACCGACAGTGGCATCACGGCCGCCCGCGCCCTGCGCAAGCGCAACCTGCTGGCGACGCTGATGCTGTCGCAGGGCACGCCGATGCTGCTGGCCGGCGACGAGCTGGGCCACAGCCAGGCGGGCAACAACAACGCCTATGCCCAGGACAACGAGACGACCTGGATCGACTGGGCGGCGGCCGATGCCGGGCTGACCGATTTCGTCGCCCGCCTGATCGCGCTGCGCCGGGCCTATCCGGTGTTGCGGCAGCGGCGGTTCCTGCACGGACGGCTGCGCCATGCCGACCAACTGCCCGATGTGATCTGGCGCAAGGCCGATGGCACGGTGCCCGCTCCGGCCGAGTGGCACGACCCGGCGTTCCGCTGCCTGTGCCTGGAACTGCGGATGTCGGCCGAAGGGCTGAACGGACAGGCCAACGCCGCGCCGATCCTGGCGGTGTTCAATGCCGGGCCTGCGCTGCATCTGACCCTGCCCGCCACGGCCAGGGCCTGGAAACTGATCCTGGACACCACGCGCCCCGCCGCAGCGGAGGCCCGCGCCGTCTCGGGGCTGACGGTTCCGGCGGGCGCGGTGCTTGTCTTTACCCCTGACGAACAAGGAGCGGCATCATGAGCCTGACCACGGTGGCGACCAAGCCCATTGCCGGGCAAAAGCCGGGCACCAGCGGATTGCGCAAGAAGACCGCGGACTTCATGAGCCCGCATTACCTGGAGAATTTCGTTCAAGCGATCTTCGATGTCGTGGGGGTGCAACACGGGAACGGGGCGGGGAAGACCTTTGTCCTGGGTGGCGACGGGCGCTACTTCAACGATCGCGCCGCCCAGGTCATCCTGCGGATGGCGGCGGCCAACGGGGTCGGCCGCATGATCGTGGGGCAGGGGGCGATCCTCAGCACTCCGGCGGCCAGCCATCTGATCCGGCTGAACCGGACCGATGGCGGGATCATCCTCAGCGCCTCGCACAACCCCGGCGGCCCGCAGGCGGATTTCGGGGTGAAATTCAACATGCCGAACGGTGGCCCGGCGCCGGAGAGCGTGACCGAAGCGATCCATCGGCGCACCACCACGATCGGCGAATACCGGATCCTGGAGGCACAGGACGTGGACCTTGCCAGGATCGGCCGCACCAGCCTGGGCGGGATGGTGGTCGATGTGGTGGATCCGGTGGCCGATTATGCGCGGCTGATGGAGAGCCTGTTCGATTTCGACGCCATCGCCGCGATGTTCGGATCGGGCTTTCGGATGCGGATGGATTCGATGTGCGCCGTGACCGGACCCTATGCCAGGGCGATCCTGGAGGGCCGGCTGGGCGCCGCGCGGGCACGGTGGTCAATGCCGTGCCGCTGCCCGATTTCGGCGGCATGCACCCCGACCCGAACCCCACCTGGGCCGGGGCGCTGATGGCCGAGATGTTCGGCGCCGATGCCCCCGACTTTGGCGCGGCCAGCGATGGCGATGGCGACCGCAACATGGTGGTCGGGCGCGGCATCTATGTCTCGCCTTCCGACAGCCTGGCCGTGCTGGCGGCCAATGCGCATCTGGCCCGGGGCTACCGCGCCGGGCTGAAGGGGGTGGCGCGGTCGATGCCGACCAGTGCGGCGGTCGATCGGGTGGCCGATGCGCTGGGTATCGGCAGGTATGAGACACCCACGGGCTGGAAGTTCTTCGGCAACCTTCTGGATGCCGGCCTGGTCACGATCTGCGGCGAGGAATCCTTCGGCACCGGCAGCGACCATGTGCGCGAGAAGGACGGTCTCTGGGCCATCCTGCTGTGGCTGAACATCCTGGCGGTGCGCAGGGAACCGGTTGCGGCGATCCTGCGGGCCCATTGGCGGCGGTTCGGGCGCAACTATTATTCGCGTCACGATTTCGAGGCGATCGCCAATGACCGGGCCGACGCGATGATGGCCGCGCTGCGTGCCAGCCTGCCCGGCCTGCCGGGCCGCGTGGTGCAGGGCATGACGGTTCAGGCGGCGGATGACTTTGCCTATGCCGATCCGGTCGACAATTCGGTTTCGACCGGACAGGGCGTCCGCATCCTGTTTGCCGATGGCAGCCGGATCGTGCTGCGCCTGTCGGGCACCGGCACGGAAGGTGCGACGCTGCGGGTCTATCTGGAGCGCTATGTCGCGGGGCCGGACGGGCTGGACCATGACGCGCAGGCCGCGCTGCGCCCGGTGATCGCGGCGGCGCACGAACTGGCGCGGATTGCCGCGTTCATCGGGCGCGATGCGCCGGACGTGATCACCTGAGGCCGGGTTGGCGGCCAGTCTGGCGGCCAGTCTGGCGGCCAGGCTGGAGGGGCTTCCTGCCCCTCCAGACCTCCCCGGGGATATTTGGCGCAAGGTGAAAGAGCGACACGGCCCGGTCGATTCCGGCCTTGCCTTTTGTCCGGTCTCGGGCAGACTTGACACATGTGTCGAGATGGAGGGCGGAAATGGGGGAAGCGCGACGTTCGGGGCGGCAGGCCCGCCAGGTCGAGCGGGCGAAGAAGGGCGGCGGCATGGGCCGGCCCTATATCAGCCGGAACATCCCGACCTATGATGTGTGCAGCGAGGAGAACCTCGTGCGCATCGAAGCCGCCGCCGACCGGGTGCTGGCCGAGACGGGCATCGAATTCCGCGATGATCCCGAGGCGCTGGATCTGTGGCGCCGCGCCGGGGCCAGGGTCGAGGGAGTGCTGGTGAGGTTCGAACCGGGGATGCTGCGGGACATCCTGAAGTCCGCGCCGGCCGAATTCACCCAGCACGCCCGCAATCCTGCCAATTCCATCCGGATCGGCGGCAGGAACGTGGTCTTTGCGCCTGCCTATGGCTCGCCCTTCGTGATGGACCTCGACCGCGGCCGGCGGTTCGGCACGATCGAGGACTTTCGCAACTTCATCAAGCTGGCGCAATCCAGCCCCAACTTTCACCATTCCGGCGGCACGATCTGCGAACCGACCGACCTGCCGGTGAACAAGCGCCACCTGGACATGGTGCTGGCGCATATGGAGCTGTCGGACCGCTGCTTCATGGGGTCGGTCACGGCGGAAAGCCGGTCGGAAGACAATATCGAGATGTGCCGCATCCTGTTCGGCGCCGATTTCGTCGACCGGAACTGCGTGATCCTGGGCAATGTCAACGTGAACTCGCCCCTGGTCTGGGACGGCACGATGACCAGAAGCCTGCGCGCCTATGCCCGGGCCAATCAGGCGGCGGTGGTGGTGCCCTTCATCCTGGGCGGGGCCATGGGGCCGGTGACCAATGCCGGCGGCATCGTGCAATCGCTGGCCGAGACGATGGCCGGCTGCGCCCTGACCCAGCTGGAGCGCAAGGGCGCGCCGGTGATCTTTGGCAATTTCCTGTCGTCGATGAGCCTGCGCTCTGGCAGCCCGACCTTCGGCACGCCGGAACCGGCGATCGGCTCGATGGTGATCGGTCAGCTGGCGCGGCGGCTGAACCTGCCGCTGCGCTGCTCGGGCAACTTCACCACCTCGAAACTGCCGG
>JAKALB010000034.1 GCA_021813365.1 Pseudomonadota bacterium
CCGATCTACTTCACCGCATTGCCCACCAGATTCATCAGGATCTGGCGCAGCTTGCCTTCGTCGCCCAGAACGGTCGGGGCATCGGCCGGGGGGGCGAACACCAGCTCCAGCCCCTTCCTGGCCGCGGTCGGACGCAGCACGCGCAGCACGCCGTCGATGCACTCGGCCAGGGCAAAGGGCCGCGCCTCGACCACGGTCTTGCCGGATTGCAGCTTGGCCAGGTCGAGGATGTCATTGATGATCTCCAGCAGCGCCTTGCCGCTTTCGATGATGGTGTCCACATATTCGGCCTGTTGCGCCGAAAGCGGCGTGTCGGCCAGCAGTTCCGCCACGCCCAGCACCCCGTTCATCGGCGTGCGGATTTCATGGCTCATGTTCGCCAGGAACCGCGCCTTGGCCTGGCCCGCCGCTTCGGCCGCCTCGCGGGCGCGGGCCAGTTCGGCCTCGCGCGCCTTGGCCTGGGTGATGTCGCGTTCCACCGCGATCGACAGCTGGTGCTGCCCCTCGGCGTCGAAGATCGGGGTGATCGACGTTTCCATCCAGAGCCGCCGGTCATCCTTGGTGCGGTTCAGGATTTCCACCCTGACCGGCACCCGGTTGCGCCGCGCCTCGACCAGATGCTGCAACGCTTCGGGCGAGCTCTGGTCGGCGTTCAGCAGGCTGCCGGGCGTATGCCCCACCGCCTCGGCAAAGCCATAGCCGGTCAGGCGGCTGAAGGCATCATTCACCCAGATGATATAGCCCTGCGGATCGGTCAGAATGACGGAATCATTGGCATATTTTGCCACCAGGGCCAGGCGCTGGTTTTCCTCGCCCACCCGGGCCAGTTCGGCCTCGTGCCGACGGCGGGTGTCGTGGAACCGTTCGACATGGGCGATGAACAGGGTCGAGATATAGATCAGCATCCCCGAGGCGGCGCCGAAAAAGCCATAGGCGGCGCGGCGGGCGGCATCCATCGTCACCAGGTCCAGCGTCATCAGGCCGATTCCGGTGATCGCATAGATCGCCAGGCGAATGTCGGCGGCGGGGCGGAAATAGGGGCGCGACAGGCCCGCATTGATGATGGCGGCGATCAGGAAGGCGCTGGCAAAGAAACGCACCTCGAACACCGGGATGAAGAACCAGGTCAGGGCGACGCAGGCGGAAATCGTCAGCGCCTGCATTCCGCTGGCCAGAATTGCCAGCCAGCGCAGGCGGCGGCTCAGTCCCTCGCGGGGTATCCGCCCCGCAATCCAGCGCAGGATCAGGCTTTCCACCACCTCGCCGGTCACGGCGCACAGCGCGGTGGCCAGCCCCAGCCAGAGCGAATCGAACAGCCAGATGGAGGCCGACCCGATCAAGGTCAGCGTCTGCCGCAGCCAGAAACCGCGCAGCCGCCCGCGCACATAGGCAAACATCCGCGCCGCTGGCACGTTGCCAGACACGGCGGTGCGGCCCTGGGCCCGGGTCTGGCGCGGCTCGCTCATGCGCGTCCCCTGAACTGACGCTTCCAGCCTAGCGGCGGGCGGTTAACAGGCGATTGCCGGGTGCCGGTTCAGTCGGCCAGACGCACGCCATGGTCGCGCATCTGGCGCAGCGCGGCCTGCAGGGATCCGCCCAGGTCGATGGCCCGGCAGGCGCCGGTCAGCACGGTCACGTCCAGGCCGCGCCGGGCGGCGTCCAGCGCGGAAAAGGAGACGCAATAGTCCGTCGCCAGGCCCACCAGCGTGACGGCGGTCACACCGCGCTCGTGCAGATAGCCGGCCAGACCCGTGGGAGTGACCCGGTCGTTCTCGAACAGCGCCGAATAGCTGTCGATCGCCGGGCGAAAGCCCTTGCGGATCACCAGCTGTGCCGGATCGGTGCGCAGGTCGGGGTGAAACTGCGCGCCCGCAGTGCCCTGCACGCAATGCACCGGCCACAGCGTCTGCGGGCCATAGGGCATCCGGACCTGCGTGAACGGTTCCGCCCCCGGATGGTTGGCGGCAAAGCTGGAATGGTTGGCCGGATGCCAGTCCTGCGTCAGGACCACGGTGGAAAATGCATCCATCAGCGCGTTGATCCGGGGAATGATCGCATCGCCATCCGCCACGGCCAGCGCCCCGCCGGGGCAGAAATCCAGTTGCACATCAATGACGATCAGGGCTTCGCTTTCGGCGCGCACGGCTGCCTCCTGCCATGGGATGTGCATGGCCTAGGGTCAGGGCCGGCCGGGGTCAAGCATGCGGTTGCGGCTTTTGCTGTCCCGCGCCGCAGCGGCGCGACGCCGGTCTGGCCGACCGGCCGGCCACCGGCGCCCCGGAAAGCCATGCCCGCCCGCCCGATCCCGCCGCAGGACGGCGCCGGCAGCCCGGATTGCTTTGTTTCGGATACAAGATTGCGTTTGACCTTCCCGCCGGGCGGCGCGATTTTCGACCACCGTTTCCCGACCGCTTTCCGCAAGCCCCCATGTCCCGCCCCTCGATCTTCACGCCGGTGCTGATAGCCGGCAGCCTGGTGCTGATGCTGAATTTCGGAATCCGCGCCAGCTTTGGCGTGTTCCAGATTCCCATCGCACAGGAATTCGGCTGGCCCCGGTCGGATTTCTCGCTGGCCATCGCCGTGCAGAACCTGGCCTGGGGCTTTGGCCAGCCGATCTTCGGCGCCCTCGCCGAACGGTTCAGCGACCGCAAGGCGATCATCCTGGGCGCGCTGTCTTATGCCGCCGGGCTGGTCCTGGCCGCCCTGGCAACCACCCCCGGCACGATGCAGGGGGCCGAGGTGCTGGTGGGCTTCGGCATCGCCGGCACCGGATTTGGCATGGTGCTGGCCATCGTCGGCCGCGCAGCCCACCCCGAACAGCGCAGCCTGGCGCTGGGCGTGGCCACGGCGATCGGCTCGGCCGGACAGATCCTGGGCGCGCCGGTGGCCGAACTGCTGCTGCGCCACTACCCCTGGCAGGGCGTGTTCCTGATCTTCGCCGTGGCGATCCTGGCGGCGCTGGCCGCGCTGCCCTTCCTGGCCGCGCAACCCATGGCCAGCAAGGCCGAGTTGCACGAAAGCCTGGGCACGGTGCTGACCCGCGCCTTCAGGGATCCGTCCTATGCGATGATCTTCATGGGGTTCTTTTCCTGCGGCTACCAGCTTGCCTTCCTCACGGCACATTTCCCGGCCTTCATCACCGAACGTTGCAGCGCCATCGCGCCGGGCAGCCTCTTGGCCAGCCTCGGCGTCGGGTCCACCTCGGCACTGGGGGCGCTGTCGATTGCGGTCATCGGCGTGTTCAACATCGGCGGGTCGATCCTGTCTGGCTGGCTGGGCAAGCGTTACACCAAGAAATACCTGCTGGCAGGCATCTACACCGCCCGGACGCTGGCCTCCGCCGCCTTCATCCTGCTGCCGATCACGCCGGTCTCGGTGCTGGTGTTCTCTGCCATCATGGGGGCGTTGTGGCTGGCCACCGTGCCGCTGACCAGCGGGCTGGTCGCGCATCTCTATGGCCTGCGCTACATGGGCACGCTCTATGGCTTCGTGTTCCTGTCGCACCAGATCGGCGGCTTCCTCGGAGTCTGGCTGGGCGGCAGGCTGTATGATGCCTATGGCGACTACACCCTGGTCTGGTGGATCGGCGTGGCGGTCGGCGCCTTCAGCGCCCTGATCCATCTGCCGGTGCGCGAGCTGCGGCCCGCCCTGCAAACGGCATGACGGGTCGCGAACAGGACAGTTTCGCCCCCCCGCGCGCCTAGGTTTGGCCCATGGCACGGCACCGCAAACGCACGCTTCGCGCAACCGAATACATCGGCCTGAGGCATCCCTTCACGCCGCAGGTGATCTTTTCGGACGATTACATTGCCCGGATGCATGACGCGGCGCTGGATGTGCTGGAGGCGCAGGGCATGAAGTTCCTGCTGCCCGAGGCGCGGCGCATCCTGGCCGCCGCGGGCGCGCGCGTCGTGGATGACGAGATGGTGCACATCGGCCGCGACATCGTGGGTGCAGCCCTGGCCAGCGCGCCGCGGTCCTGGCGGATGCGTGCCGCCAATCCGGACCGCGAGCGCGACTATGTCTCCGGCGCGCTGATCTTCGGCCCCGGCGCCGGTTGTCCCAATGTCACCGACCTGGAACGCGGCCGCCGCCCCGGCAGCCTCGAAAGCTATCTGGAAACCCTGGCGCTGCAACAAAGCTTCGACGTGATCCACATGCTGGGCCCTTCGGCCGAGCCGCAGGACGTGCCCACCCCCCTGCGCCACTACGCCATGATGCAGGCGCAGATCACCCGGGCCGACAAGCCGATGTTCGTCTATGCCAGGGGTCGCGCGCAGATCGAGGAAAGCCTGCACATGATCCGCCTGGGCCTGGACCTGGATCAGGCCGACTGGGATCGCGGCGTCTGGGCCTATACCGTGATCAACTCGAACTCGCCGCGCCAGTTTGACCGGCCCATGGCGCAGGGCATCATCGACTTTGCCCGCGCGGGCCAGGTCAGTGTCATCACCCCCTTCTGTCTGGCCGGGGCCATGGCCCCGATCAGCGTGGCCGGTGCCCTGGTCCTGCAACATGCCGAGGCGCTGGCGGGCATCACCCTGGCGCAGATGACCCGGCCCGGGGCGCCGGTCAGCTATGGCGGCTTCGCGTCCAATGTCGACATGAAATCCGGCTCGCCTGCCTTCGGCACACCGGAACATGTGAAATTCCAGATCGGATCGGGCCAGCTGGCCCGCCACATCGGCCTGCCCTGGCGCTCGGCCAGCGGATCGGCGGGCAATGCCGCCGACATGCAGGCCGCGCAGGAAACCACCATGGCCATCTGGGGTGCCTTGATGGGCCAGGCGACCTTTGTCATCCATGCGGCGGGCTGGCTGGAGGGCGGGCTCAGTTTCGGTTACGAGAAATTCCTGAATGATGTCGAGGTCTTGCAGATGGTGGCCGAAATGTGCACCCCCACCCCCGCGACCGAGGATGATCTGGCCCTCGACGCCATCGCCGAGGTCGCGCCGGGCGGCCACTTCTTTGCCGCGGCCCATACGATGCGCCGATATGAACAGGCATTCTATCCGCCGCTGCTGGCCGATCTGACGAATTTCGGCAGTTGGTCCGACCACGGTGCGCTGCGATCCGACCAGCGGGCCACGGCGCTGTGGCGGCGCATCCTGGCCGAATTCCAGCCGCCCCCGCACGGCGCGGCGGCGGCCGACCGGCTGGCCGCCTTCATCGCCGCCCGCACTGCCGCCGGCGGCGCGGCCCCGCAGGATTGAGACGATGAAAGTCACCATCGCCACGCTGACGCTGGCCTATGTCCTCAGCCAGTTCTATCGCGCCTTTCTGGCCGTTCTGGCGCCCCTGCTGGCCGGGGATCTGGGCATCCCGGCCGAGGCTCTGGCCCAGGCTTCGGGCTGGTGGTTCCTGGCCTTTGCGGCGGCGCAGTTGCCGGTGGGCTGGGCGCTCGACCGCATCGGTCCGCGGCTGACCGTCTCGGGCCTCTTGGCGGTGGCGGCGGTCGGGGCGGCGCTGTTCGCCACGGCACAGGGGACGGGGCAGATCAACCTGTCCATGGCGCTGATCGGCACGGGCTGTTCGCCGGTGCTGATGGGCAGCTATTTCATCTTTGCCCGGATGTTCCCGCCCCGGGTCTTCGGGTCGCTGGCCGGCATGGTGATCGGCGTGGGCAGTCTGGGCAACCTGGCCGCCTCGGCCCCGCTGGCCTGGGCCGCCGCGAGCCTGGGTTGGCGCGGGGCGATCTGGGGGCTGGCCGCGATCACCCTGCTGGCCGCGGGAATCATCGCCGCCGTCGTGCGCGACCCGCCGCGCGTTCCGGTCAGGGGCGAAGGCTCCATCTTCACGCTGCTGGCGATGCCGCGCCTGTGGCCGGTGCTGGCGATGATGGCCGCCAGCTATGCCCCCGCCGCCGGGCTGCGCGGCCTCTGGGTCGGCCCCTATGCGGCCGAAGTCTTTGCCGCCGACGCCGCCACGATCGGCTGGGTGACACTGGCCATGGGCCTGGCCATGGTGGCCGGCAATTTCGCCTATGGCCCGCTGGAACGCCTGTTCGGCACCCGCAAATGGCTGAACTTCGCCGGGAATGCCCTGTTGCTGATCTGCCTGCTGGCGCTGGCGCTGACGGCAGGCCGCTCGCTGGCGCTGTCGGCGGTGCTTCTGGCCGGGGTGGGTTTCTTCGGCTCCAGCTTTCCGATGGTCATGGCGCATGGCCGCGCCTTCCTGCCGCCGGCACTGGTCGGCCGGGGCGTGACGCTGATGAACCTGTTCGGCATCGGCGTGGCGGGGCTGATGCAGATGGCGACCGGCCAGATCCATGCCGCCCTTCCGGGCGATCCGCGCTCGGCGGCGTTCACCGCGCTGTTCCTGGCCTATGGCGCGCTGGTGGCGCTGGGCCTGGCGCTCTACCTGCCCGCCCAGGATCGGACCGACTGATCCCCGCCCGGGCCTGCCGGCCGGCCGCCTCCGTCCCTGCGGCGCCCCGGTTTCCCCCCCGACCGGCAGCCCTGCGCCGCAGGTCGGGCCCATTCGGCGCCGCCTGCGGACGAATCCGCTTTTCCCCCGGGGGGTTCTGCGCTATGCGGCCCCGTCTTTCATGTCGGAAGATGTCAAGGAGAACCCCGATGGGCTACAAGGTCGTCGTCGCGGGTGCCACGGGCAACGTGGGCCGCGAAATGCTGAACATCCTCGCCGAGCGCGAGTTCCCGGTGGACGAGATTGCCGCGCTGGCGTCGCGCAAATCTCTGGGCACCGAGGTCAGCTTTGGCGACAAGACCCTGAAAACCAGAGACCTGGACACCTTCGACTTCACCGGCTGGGACATCGCGCTCTTCGCCGTCGGATCCGAGGCGACCAGGATCTATGCGCCCAGGGCCGCCGCCGCGGGCTGCATCGTGATCGACAATTCCTCGCTCTATCGCTACGACCCGGCGATCCCGCTGATCGTGCCGGAAGTGAACGCCGACGCGATCCATGGCTACAAGGCCAGGAACATCATCGCCAACCCCAACTGCTCGACCGCACAGATGGTGGTGGCGCTGAAGCCCCTGCACGATCGTGCCCGGATCAGGCGCGTCGTCGTGGCCACCTACCAGTCGGTGTCCGGCGCCGGCAAGGAAGGCATGGACGAACTGTGGGAACAGACCAAGGGCAAATATGTCCCGGGTCAGGAATATGCACCCAGGAAGTTCACCAAGCAGATCGCCTTCAACGTGATCCCGCACATCGATGTCTTCCTGGACGATGGCTCGACCAAGGAAGAATGGAAGATGGTGGCCGAGACCAAGAAGATCCTGGATCCGTCGATCAAGGTCACGGCGACCTGCGTCCGCGTGCCGGTCTTCGTGGGGCATTCCGAGGCGATCAACATCGAATTCGAAGAGCCGCTGGACTGGCAGGAGGCCCAGGACATCCTGCGCGAGGCGCCGGGCGTCCTCTTGGTCGACAAGCGCGAGGCCGGCGGCTACATCACCCCGGTGGAATGCGTCGGCGAATATGCCACCTACGTCAGCCGCGTGCGGCAGGATCCGACCATCGAAAACGGCATCTCGCTGTGGTGCGTGTCCGACAACCTGCGCAAGGGCGCCGCGCTGAATGCGGTGCAGATCGCCGAAGTGCTGGGCAACAGGGTGCTGAAGAAGGGCTGAGCCCGCGGCCCGGCCGGCCCCATAGCCCCGTCGCATCGCCGCGGCGGGGTCTCGTGCCCCGTCGTTGTCAGATGGAGCGCCTGCGGCGCAAGCGGGTTTCTCGCCTCTGGCTGACGCCAACCGGCTCGGATTTGCCTCCGGCGGGGATATTTGTGGCAAGATGAAGGTGCAGTTCACCTCTCGGAAATATCCCCGGGTGGGTCTGGGAGGGCAGGCGGCCCTCCCAGCCGCTCAACAGTCGCGACGCCGGGGTGCCCAGGGGCCGGCCCGTCGGGCCTCGCTGCGCAGGGCGGCTTCGAAGCCGGCGAACAGGCGGCGCATGGCGGGTTTCTTGTAGGGAAACATCGCCCCGTCATCCAGGTCGTGCAGGATCATCGCCACATCGGCCTCGAACAGCACCAGCCGACCGTCCGGCAGTTCGGCGCAGTCCAGCCCCAGGTAGTCCAGGCCCAGCCTGTCGGTGATGGCGCGAAAGGTGCCGGCATGGCGGGCGGCGAAGCGGTCGAAATCCGCCATCCATGCGGCCTCCTGATCGCGGCGCTCGGCATGTTCGCTCATCTGGGCGTTCAGGTAATGCACCATCCAGTGGCGCGAGATGGCCATGTGCCCGGCAAAGGCCCGCCCGCCGATCAGCGCGATGCGGTATTTGGCGAACAATCCCTCGGCATTGCGGTAATCGACGAAGGGGGTCAGCGTCAGCTGGCTGGCACCGGTCTCGTCCAGCCAATCCGCCGCCTCGGCCGCCGTTTCCACCAGCGCCAGCCCATCGCCGGCATGGCTGCCCAGCGGGCGCAGCAGCACGGGTGCGGGGATCGGCCGCAACAGCAGCGCGTTGCGATCCAGCGTTTCGACCGGCGGCACCAGCAGGCCCGGGATGCCCTGCAGCCGCGCCGAGACCGATTCGCGCCCCAGGCCCAGGATCTGCGCGGGGTTGCCGTTCATCACCGGGCCGGGATGCTGTGCCAGAAGGGTTTGCAGCCGGGTCAGGACCGGCACGGCCTGCGGCGATTCGGCCACGGCCAGGAAGACCAGGTCATGTGCCGGCAGGTCGTCCAGCGACGGGGTCGTCTCGTCCACGTAATGCAGGATCAAGGTCACGGGGCGGTCGGCCAGCAGAAAGTCGATCGGCGTGTTGGCCATGAAACCGCCGGCCGTCACCAGGGCCAGCACGGTGAAATCCGCCCCGGGGCGCAGCACGAAGCTGCGCGCCAGGGTCAGCGCGGCGCGCTGCATCGCCAGCCCTTCCTGTGCCAGGGCGCCGCCCTGGGTCATCAGCAGCGTCGCCAGATCCAGCGCCGCACCCGGGGCTCCGGCTTCGGCACCCAGGATCAGTGCCCGGGTCAGCTCGGCCAGGTCGTCGTCCTGCCAGACCCGCCGCAGAATGGCGGCCGGGCCGAGGCAGACGGGCAGACCGGCGGCGGCCATGTCGGCCGCGGAGGGGCGGGCAGGCGGGAAGGGTGCGGGCACGGGCGCCCGGACCGGCAGGTGGCTCAACATTCTGTCTCCTTGGGGCCGGGATCGGCCCGTGCGCCCAAGGCTAGACGGACGGTCTTAACGCCGGGTTTGCGCGCCTGGGCTCAGGCGCCTGCCGCCTGCAGCGCCCGGGCCAGATCTTCGTGTTCCGCGCAGGAGCCGCACAGCTTCTCCAGCCTGGCCAGGTTGGCCCTGGCGGCATCGATCCTGCCGGTGGCGATGTAGAGCTCGCCCTGATATTCCAGAGCGCCCAGATGGTCGGGATTGATCGACAGCACCTTCAGATAGGCGGCATCGGACAGATCGAACTGGTCCAGCTTGCGATAGGTGAAGCCCAGAAGGTTCCAGGCATCGGCATTGCCGGGGTCGACCCTGGTCAGGTTCACCAGCAGCGGCAGGGCCGCGGCAAAGTTGCCGGCATCCACCGTCGCCCTGGCCTCGGCATAGGAGTCCGCGGCCGTCGCCCGGGTCGAGGATCCGTCCGACGTGTCTTCGGCCAGCGCCGGCAGGCCCAGCATCGACACCAGGCCCAGGACGACGATGAGAAAGGATGTGAGCAGGCTGTGCATGGCGAATCCTCCCTGGCCCATGTAGCCCATGTGGCCCATGCTAGGGCCGATTGCGTCATGATGCGCCTCAACCCTGCGTGAGACCATCGACCAAGGTCCCGGAAATCGCTGCCGCCGTGTGAAACCTTTCCGGCCCCGCCCACGTAGAGGCGGAAGGTTGGGCCGTTTTCATCAAGCAAGCCTTTCAGGTGCGCCCAGCCCTGGTCCGGCTCCGGCGCCGTCCGGGGTCGGATCAGCCCAGGCCTTCGGACCGCAGCACCTTGCGGATCGCGGTGGCGGTCTTGTCCACGATCTCGGTCAGTTCGGCTTCGCTTGCGTTATAGGGCGGGGCCAGGATCACGATGTCGCCCCGCACGCCGTCGACATTGCCGCCCACCGGATAGCAGATCAGGCCATCCGCCAGCGCCTGTTCGCGGATCTTCAGATACAGCCTGCGCTCGGCGGCAAAGGGCGCCCTGGTTTCCCGGTCGGCCACCAGTTCGGTGCCGATGAAATGGCCGCGCCCGCGGATGTCGCCCACCGCATCGACCCCCGCCAGCGCCTCTGCCAGCCAGGCCTTCAGCTTCGGTCCGTTGGCGGCCACCCGTTCAACCAGCCTCTCGCGCGCCACGATGCGCTGCACCGCCACGCCCGCGGCGCAGGCGGCGGTGTGGCCGGTGAAGGTGTGGCCGGTGCCGAAGGCGCCATGCGCCAGGCGGATCGCCTGCCAGACCCGGGTCGTGCAGACCGCGGCGCCCAGCGGCAGATAGCCCGCCGCCAGCCCCTTGGCGACCGACATGATGTCCGGCTCCACCCCGTCATGCTCCAGCGCGCGCCAGGTGCCGCAGCGCCCGGCGCCGCACATCACCTCGTCCGCGATCATCAGCACGCCGTATCTGTCGCAGATCTCGCGCACCGCCCGGGCATAGCCCTCGGGGGCGGGCACGCAGCCGCCGGCCGCGCCGACCACCGGCTCGAAGATGAAGGCCGCGATCGTTTCCGGCCCTTCGCGCAGGATCGCCGCCTCCAGCTCTGCCGCGCAGGCAGCCCCCGTGGTCTCGGCCGTGGCGCCCGGCACCGGGCGATACACATTGGCCGGCGACAGCTTGATCGAGGGGATGAAGGCACCTTCATAATCGCGCGTCCGCTCGGCAAAGCCCGACACGCCCAGCGCCCCCAGCGTATTGCCATGCCACGACCGCTGACGGCTGATGAACCGCCGCCGCGACTTCTGCCCGATGGCCGTCTGATACTGCAACGCAATCTTCAGGCAGCTTTCCACCGCCTCGGATCCGCCGGTCACGAAGACCATTTCCGTCAGAGTGCCGCCGCAACGCTCCCGGATGATCTGGGTCATCTCCTCCAGCGCGTCAGAGGTGAAATTGAAGCGGTAGCCATGCGCGATCCTGCCCATCTGGGCCATCACGGCGGCATTCACCTCTGCATTCGCATGGCCCAGACAATAGACCGCCGGCCCGCCCGATCCGTCGATGTATTGCTTGCCGGATATGTCCCAGACATAGCTGCCCCGGGCATGGGCCACCTTGGGCAGGTCTGTGGTGGATTTCAGCGAAACTGGCAGGGCAGTCGGTGCGGTCATGCGGCGGGCGCGGCTCCTGGGGTTGCCAGAACTATGCGGGGCGGCAGGGCACGGGCAAGCCCTTTCCATCACGGATGCGGTTTTTTGCATTTTTCCGCAAATGCGGCCCAGCGTCGCGGCCTGACCCATGCCGATATGGCGCATTGATCCGGCCCCGGAACGCCGCCTAGTCTGTGCCCAGGTGTGATGGAGATTTGCATGTTGACCCTGAAAGCCCGCCTGATCCTGGGAACCTGCCTGGCCCTGGCCCCCGCGCTGCCGCTCGCGGCCGAAACCCTGGCACTTGCCAGCCATGTGACGGCCGTCACGGTTTATCCCCAGGCGGCGCAGGTCACGCGTGAGGTCAGCTTCACCGCCGCCGCGGCCGGCACCTTCGATCTGGTGATCGCCGACCTGCCGCCCGATACCGTGCCGCAGGGTATGCGCTTTGCCAGTGATGCGGCCCTCACCATCGGCGCCTTCGCCCTGCGCGACGCCCGTGTGCCCTCGGCGGTCGAGTCCGAATCACCCGCGGTGATTGCCGCCAGGGCCGCGCTGGACGCCGCAGACGAAGCCCTGCGCCAGGCCGTCGAGGCGCGCGATCGCATCCTGGCCAAGGCCGAAGCGGCCGAGGCGCAGGTGGCCTTCCTGGGCGGCATCAGGATCGACGGTGCCACCCTCACCCCCGAGGCGCTGACCGCGCTCGCCCAGGCCGTCGGCACGCAGGTTCTGGCCGCCAGACAGGCCGCCCTTTCCGCCAGGGCCGAGGCCGCGCCGGCCGAAAAGGCGGTCGATGCCGCGCAAGAGGCGCGCGACAAGGCCCAGGCCGATCTCGATGCGCTGGATGCGGCCCCGCCCGACCGCATGGCGCTGAGCCTGTCGGTCACACTCGACACGGCAGGCCCGGTCACGCTCGACATCACGCATTTCGTCGAGGATGCGTCGTGGCGCCCGGCCTATGAGCTGGCGCTGGACGACCGCGCCCGGCCTGCCCGCCTGACGCTGGATCGCGGCGCGCTGGTCAGCCAGCATACGGGCGAAGACTGGGCCGGCGTCGCCCTGACCCTCTCGACGGCGCGCCCCGCCGACCAGGCCGCGCCCTCGACCCTCTACCCGCAGCAGCGCTGGATCACCGATCCGCAGGACCGTCCGGCCCTGGAAAAGGCCGAAGGCGCGGCCGACATGGCCTTTGCCGAACCGGCCCCCGTCGTGGCCGCCGCGCCGGCAATGTCCGCAGCCGGTGCCGATTTCAGCGGCATCGCGGTTGCGTATCACCTGCCGCAGCCGGTTTCGGTGGCCACCGACGTGGAAGACCTGCACCTGGCGCTGGATCGGCTGACCTTTGCCCCCAGGGTCGTGGCCGAGGCGGTGCCATCGCGCGATGCCACCGCCTTTGTCGTCGCCGCCTGGGTGAACGACAGCCCCGAAATCCTGCTGCCCGGCGACCTGACGGTCAGCCGCGACGGCACACTGGTCGGCGGCGGCGCGTTGCCCCTGCTGGCTCCGGGCGACAAGACCCGCACCGGTTTCGGCGCCATCGACGGGCTGAAGCTGACCCGCACCGTGCCCGATGCCAGCGAGGGCGATCACGGCGTGTTCACCACCTCGACCGAACGCCACGAAACCGCGGTGCTGAAGGTGGAAAACCTGACCGACCAGTCCTGGGCCGTGCGGCTTCTGGACCAGGTGCCCTATTCCGAACAGGACGACCTGAAGATCGACTACAGCGCCGACCCGATGCCCGATGAGATCGACATCGACGGCGGCCGCGGCCTGCTGGGCTGGAATTTCGAACTGCCCGCCGGTCAGGCGCGCGCGGTGACGCTGGTCACCAACCTCAGCTGGCCTGCCGGCAAGGTGCTGCAATAGGGGCCGGGCCAGGCATCCTTTCGCGCCGGATGGCCGGCCCCGATGCCCGCCGATGCCCCACGAAGCACCCTGACCGGCCGGGGCATGTGGGCAAACATGGTTAACCAAATCTGAAAATGAAAAACAGTATGGTTGTAAATCAATGACTTGCCGCGCGTAACACGCGTGGGCCTGTCTGGTGTGCCTCATGCGAGATCCCGGGCCGTCCCGCCCGGTCAGACCGGAAAGAAGCCGCCCCGCGCCGGATCGTACTGCTCCAGCCCACCCTCGCCCGTGTCGTTCCAGAGGCCGTGCAGGGTCAGCCGCTCGTCCAGCACCCGGTCACGAACGAAGGGAAAGGTCATCAGGTTTTCCAGGCTGACGATCACCGCCTCCCGCTCCAGCGCACGCAGGATCACGTCCCTGGGCGCGTGCTTGACCCGTTCATAGCCGGGGCGCAGGATATCCATCCAGCGTCCCACGAAGCTCGACTTCTCCTCCAGCTCCGGCGCGACCCCGCTGCACATGTCATGGCAGCCCTTGACCCCGCCGCAGTTGGAATGGCCCATCACCACGATATGCGCGACCCCCAGCGAGGTGACGGCGTATTCCAGCGCCGCCGAGGTGCCGTGCCGCTCCCCATCCGGCGTATGGGGCGGCACCAGATTGGCGATGTTGCGATGGATGAAGAACTCGCCCTCATCCGCCCCGAAGATCGAGGTGACATGCACCCGGCTGTCGCAGCAGGAAATCACCATCGCCCGCGGATGCTGCCCGCTTTCGGCCAGTCGGCGGAACCAGGCCTTGTTCTGCTGATAGGTGGTGGCCCGCCAGCCGTGAAACCGGCTGACCAGATAGGAAGGAAGTGGCCTGGCCTGATCCATGCGCGTCTCCATCGCCGTCGTCGCCCTGATCTAGTTTGCATTCGCGGCAATTTCGAGAGGTTTCCTGCACCCGCGGCAACGTTTTCCTAAGCACGCGCGGGGAATCTGGCCTCGGGTGTGTGAGGAGTGTCTGGTGATGCCAGAGGGAAACGTGGTGGCGCTGCGCCCGAACGATCGGGTGCGGCAGGATGCCGAGCCGATTGCGTCCTTGTATCGCAATCTGGGCACGGCATCGGCAGAGCAGGTGGTGACGCGCGCGCTTGGCGAACTGGCGCTGACCATGGCGGGTATGGCCCGGCAGGTGCGCGATCATGATCTGGCCGACCTGTCGCGCCAGTTGCGCCGGCTGCAAAGGATGAGCGAGAACCTGGGCATGATCAGCCTGGCTCAGGTGTCGCAGGCGGTGCGCGATTGCCTGGAACAGGCGGAGCCCACCGCCTTTTCGGCAGTCTGGGCGCGGCTTCTGCGCGTGGCCGAAAGCAGCCTGGCCAGCGAAGGCGATTTCCTGGACTCTGCCCCGCAGGATCGGTGAGCCCCCCCGGCCTGCGGATCAACCTTCCAGCAGACGCCGCGCGATGACCGTGGCCTGAATCTCGGCCGCGCCCTCAAAGATGTTCAGGACACGCGCATCGCACAGGATGCGGCTGGCTGCATATTCCTGCGCGAAACCGTTGCCGCCATGGATCTGCACCGCATTGTCCGCCGCCGCCCAGGCGATCCGGGCGGCAAGCAGCTTGGCCATCCCGGCCTCCAGATCGCAGCGCTTGCCACTGTCCTTCTCGGCGGCCGAGAAATAGGTCAGCTGCCGCGCGATCATGATTTCCACGGCCATCATCGCAAGCTTGCCGGCCACGCGGGGGAAGCGGATGGTCTTCTGCCCGAACTGTCTGCGGTCCAGCGCGTAGGCCAGCCCCACCTCCAGCGCCGATTGCGCCACGCCGATGGCGCGGGCGGCGGTCTGGATGCGGGCCGATTCAAAGGTCTGCATCAGCTGGCGAAAGCCCTGCCCGGTCACCTGGCCCAGCAGGTTTTCGCCCGGCACACGAAATCCGTCGAAGGCCAGCTCGTATTCCTTCATGCCGCGATAGCCCAGCACGCCGATCTCGGTTCCGGTCATTCCGGCGGCAGGGAAAGGATCTTCATCCGTCCCGGGCGGCTTTTCCGCCACCAGAAGGCTCAGGCCGCGGTGATCGGTCGTGCCGGGCTCGGTGCGCACCAGCATCATCATCACGCCCGCGCGCGCCGCATGGGTGATCCAGGTCTTGTTGCCCGTCACCAGCCAGTCCGTGCCATCCCGCACCGCCCGCGTGGTCAGCGATCCCAGGTCCGATCCGGTATTGGGTTCGGTAAAGACGGCGGTCGGCAGCAGCGCGCCGCTGGCGATCGCCGGCAGCCACTTCGCCTTTTGCGCATCGGTGCCGCCACACAGGATCAACTCGGCCGCAATCTCGCTGCGGGTGCCCAGCGAGCCGACGCCGACATAGCCGCGCGACAATTCCTCGCTGACCACCACCATCGCCGCCTTGGGCAGGCCAAGCCCGCCAAAGCGTTCCGGGATGGTCAGGCCGAAAACGCCCATGTCCGCCAGATCGCGCACCACATCCATCGGGATCAGCTCATCGCGCAGGTGCCAGCCCTGCGCCTGCGTGACCACCCGATCATCGGCAAAGCGCCGGAACTGGTGGCGAATCATCTCGAATTCCTCGCCCAGGCCGGTGGCGCCGTGGCTCGATGCCAGCGGATCCGCCTCCATCCGCGCCACCAGCGCCGCCCGCGCCTCGGGGGTATTGCCGCCTGCCATCAGCGCCAGCGCAGCCCCCCCCGGCCCGGGCAGGTCGGGGGCCACATCGCCGGGACGGGCGATTTCGCCCTGGCTCATCGGCAGGCCACCCCAGAGCTGGCTCAGATATTCGCCAAAGCCGATCTGCAGGATCAGCCGCTCCACTTCGCCAAGACGGCCTTCCGCCTCCAGCCGCTCGGCCCAGAGCTGCATCTGGCGCAGCGCCTCGGCATAAGTCGCGATCCATGCCAGCGCATGCGCCGCCGATTGGTGCCGGTCCAGCGCCGCACCGTCGATTCGGCCTGCGGCCAAGACCTTGGGTTGCAGCGCGGCCCTGGCCGCCGCTCCCAGGGCCTGGGCATCGGCCAGTCCGGCACGAGTCAGATCCAGCAGGCCTTCCATCAGAATGGGGTGGGGCGGGGTCCGGGCATCCAGGGCCATGAGGTTCTCACGATTCTGCAGTTGCAAAACGGCTAGCGCCTTTGCAGCCGCAGCGCAAGATAGTTTCGTCAAGCTTTGCAATAGCGCATGAAAATGACCCTTTGGTTTTGCCGGCACCCCGTTCCACTTGCCCGCGTCAAAGGCTAAGCCAGACCCATGGAATTCTTCATGGCACAGCTTTCGCCGGCCGCCTTCTGGGCGGCGATGGGGATCACGCTGCTTGCGGGCTTCGTGAAGGGTGTGGCGGGTTTCGCCATGCCGCTGATCATGATGAGCGCGTTTTCCGCCTTCCTGTCGCCGCAACTGGCCCTGGCAGGGCTGATCCTGCCGACCCTGGTCACGAACCTGTCCCAGGCCTTCCGCCAGGGCGCCGCGCCGGCCTTGGCCACGATGAAAACCTACCGCCGTTTCCTGATGGCGACGCTGGTGTTCATCGCCATCTCCTCGACCTTCGTGGATGACATACCTAAGACCGCCTTCCTGTTCGGCCTGGGCCTGCCCGTCACGCTTTTCGCGCTGGCGCAACTGGCTGGCCTGCGCCTGGCGATGAAACTGGAACACCGCGCCCTGGCCGAATGGGTGCTGGGCGCGATCGGCGGGCTTTACGGCGGGGTCTCGGGCATCTGGGGCCCGCCGCTGATCATCTATCTTCTGTCGATCGGCGCCGGAAAGCACGAGACGGTGCGGGTGCAGGGCGTGGTCTTCCTGCTGGGCGCCTGCGTTTTGGCCCTGGCCCATCTGCATACGGGCGTGCTGAACCGCGATACCCTGGCCTTCTCGGCGGCGCTGTCCGTGGTGGCCCAGGTCGGCCAGGTGGGTGGCAACCGGATCCAGGACCGCATGGACCAGGCGCTGTTCCGACGCTGGACCCAGGCCTTGCTGATCCTGACCGGCCTGAACCTGATCCGTCAGGCCTTCGCGACCTGATCTTTCATCTTGCCGGAAATATCCCACGGGGGTCCGGGGGGTGTGAGCCCCCCGGCCTTTGCCTCAGCCAATCGCGATGGCTTTCACTTCCTCGTCGATATGGGGCAGGTATTGCGCGAAATTGGCTGCGAACATGTCGGCCAGCTTGCGGGCCTGGCGGTCATAGGCATGTGCATCGGCCCAGGTCGAACGCGGGTCCAGCAGGCCCTTGCCCACGCCGGGCACCTCCAGCGGCACCTCGAAGCCGAAGTTGACATCCTTGCGGAACTCGGCCCTGGCCAGCGACCCGTCCAGCGCTGCCGCCAGCAGGGCGCGCGTCGCCTTGATCGGCATCCGCTTGCCCACCCCATAGGCGCCGCCGGTCCAGCCGGTATTCACCAGCCAGCAACTGGCACCATGCTTGGCAATCTTCTGTTGCAGCAGTTTGCCGTAGACCTCCGGTCGCCGCGGCATGAAGGGCGCACCGAAACAGGTGCTGAAGGTCGGCGTCGGCTCCGTCACGCCCCGCTCGGTCCCCGCCACCTTCGAGGTGAAGCCCGACAGGAAGTGATACATCGCCTGCGCCGGCGACAGCCGCGCGATGGGCGGCAGCACACCGAAGGCGTCGCAGGTCAGCATCACCACATGTCGCGGGTGGCCACCCAGCCCGGTATCCGAGGCATTGGAAATCGCCTCCAGCGGGTAGGCGCAGCGGGTGTTTTCCGTCAGGCTGCTGTCGGAGAAATCCAGCACCAGCGTTTCGGGGTCATAGACCATGTTCTCGACCACGGTCGCAAAGCGGTGTGTCGTGGCGTAGATTTCCGGCTCGGCCTCGGGCGAGAGGTTGATGGTCTTGGCATAGCAGCCGCCTTCGAAGTTGAAGGTGCCGCGCTCGCTCCAGCCATGTTCGTCATCGCCGATCAGGATGCGCGACGGGTCGGCCGACAGCGTGGTCTTGCCGGTGCCCGACAGGCCGAAGAACACGGCAGTGTCGACCGGGTTCCCGACCGCATGGTTGGCGCTGCAATGCATTGCCATCACGCCCTTTTCGGGCAGAAGGTAATTCAGCAGGGTGAACACGGCCTTCTTGTTCTCTCCGGCATAGGCCGTGTTGGCGATCAGGATCAGCCTGGCGTCGAAATTCAGGGCGATCACCGTCTCGCTCCGGCAGCCGTGCCGGGCAGGGTCGGCCTTGAACGACGGGCAGTTGATCACCGTCCATTCGGGGATGAACGTGTCCAGCTCGTCCCGCCCGGGGCGGCGCAGCATGTGACGGATGAACAGGCCGTGCCAGGCCAGTTCCGTCACCACCCGCACATCCAGCCGGTGCATCGGGTCGGCCCCGGCATAGAGGTCTTGCACGAAATAGTCGCGACCCTTCATGTGGGCCAGCATGTCGGCGTGCAGCCGGTCGAACGATTCGGGCGCCATGGCGGCATTGTTTTCCCACCAGATCGTATCTTCGACCAGGGGCGTGCGGACCACGAACTTGTCCTTGGGCGACCTGCCGGTGAATTGCCCCGTCGAGCACAGGAATGCGCCACCCAGACCCAGTTGACCTTCGCCCCTCGCCACCGCCGCCTGCACCAGCGCCGGTTCGATCGCGTTGTAATGCACCGAGCGCAGACCGGTAATGCCCTGCTTCTCCAAGGTCTGGTCGGGGTTGACGCGTCCCAGAGTGATCATCCTGCAAGCTCCCAAGCGCCGGAATACGGCGGTCTCATTGGTGGAAAGGGGCGTCCGGGCCAGGACGCCGATCCCCCTCCGGGGCCAGACCGTCGGGGATGCGCCCGCTATAACATGCAGATTCCAAAGCGGAATAGGGCATTGCCGCCTGTTAGCGCCACCATCGGCAGGTTAGCGCAACCAATTTCGATCAACCGGAAACATGCCGTGCCACTGCGGCAAATTAGCCATTCTTTCGCGATTTTCCGGCCCAATGATTCGGTGAATGCCGACCGATTCGCACTTAGCAGTTGATTCCAGGGGTCATCGGCCCGACAATGTGCGAAAACGCAGGCAAACCCGAGTAGACAGGACAAGCGACATGGCCAGGATCGCCCTTGTGGACGACGACAGGAACATCCTGACGTCTGTCTCGATGACTCTTGAGGCGGAAGGATTCGAAGTCGAAACGTACAACGACGGCCAGTCCGCACTGGACGCGTTCAACCGGCGGCTGCCCGACATGGCGGTGCTCGACATCAAGATGCCGCGGATGGACGGCATGGATCTGCTGCAGCGGCTGCGGCAGAAGACCAGCATGCCCGTGATCTTCCTGACCTCGAAGGACGACGAGATCGACGAGGTTCTGGGTCTGCGCATGGGCGCCGACGACTATGTGAAAAAGCCCTTCAGCCAGCGGCTGCTGGTGGAACGCATCCGCGCGCTGCTGCGCCGGCAGGATGCGATCCAGTCCGGCGAAGTTGCCGTGACCGAGGAAAACAAGATCATGGAACGGGGTCATCTGCGGATGGACCCCCTGCGCCATTCGGTCAGCTGGAAGGGGCAGGATGTGTCGCTGACCGTGACCGAATTCATGCTGCTGCAGGCTCTGGCTCAGCGACCCGGCTTCGTGAAGTCGCGCGATCAGTTGATGGATGTGGCCTATGACGACCAGGTCTATGTCGACGACCGCACGATCGACAGCCATATCAAGCGCCTGCGCAAGAAGATGCGGGCGGTGGATGACGATTTCTCGGCCATCGAAACACTGTATGGCATCGGTTATCGCTACAACGAAGAATGACAGCATTGCCCAAAGCTGCTGCCCGACCCGAGAAGGAGCCGGAGCGTCCCGGCGACCTTCTTCTGGGTGAGGACTGGGTGTCGCAGGACGCGATGGGCGAAACCGCCCTGCGGGCCGGGCGCACGCGGCGCCGCATGGTTTCGCTGAATCGCTCGCCGCTGGCGCGCAAGATCATCATCTTCAACCTGATGGCGCTGGTCGTCCAGGTGGCCGGTGTGCTGTTTTTCAATCCGTTCCGCGACACTCTGGTGTTGCAGCGCGAACAGGGGCTGGTCAGCGAAGCGCAACTGATCGCCCAGACCCTGGAAAGCTCGTTGGGTCAGGCGGCCGATCCCGCCACCCTGGCCGTCAAGCTGAAGGACATCCGGGCCGAACCGGGCGTGCAGATCTTTCTGTTCGATGCTGCCGGCGTGCTGCTGGGGCAGACCGTGGGCACCAACACCGAAGCGCAGGTGGTCCAGGATCGCTCGACCGTCATCTCGGATTTCCTGAACCTGATCTGGGATGGCGTCTCGCGCATCATGAATTTCGGCCGCACCACGCCCGCCCGCGAAAGCGCGCTGGACGTCGCCAGAAAGCTGCTGGGCGAGGCGATCAAGACCGGCCAGACCGTGGTCGACAACGGCATCGGCCCGCAGGGCGGCGTGCAGTTTTCGGTCGCAGCCCCCATCGTCAGGACCGGCCAGACATTGGGCGTCGTCGCCCTGACCTCGGCCGAGGGCGAGATCGACAAGCTGGTTCGCTATGAACGCGAACAGATCCTGCAGATGTTCGTCATCGCACTTTTCGTTTCGATCGGCCTGTCGCTGGTTCTGGCCTCGACCATTGCCAACCCGCTGTCGGACCTGGCCGCCGCCGCCGAACTGGGCCGCGACCGCGATGCCCGCAGGGTAACGCCCGGCCGTGTCCGCATTCCCGACCTGGCCGCGCGGCCCGACGAAATCGGCCGCCTCTCGGTGGCGATGCGCGGCATGGTTGCGGCGCTCTATGACCGGATCGATGCCAACGAACAGTTCGCGGCGGACGTGGCGCATGAAATCAAGAACCCGCTGGCCAGCCTGCGTTCGGCCGTGGGTTCGATGCGGATGGTCAAGAAGGAGGAGCAGCGCGAAAAGCTCCTGGAGGTCATCGAACATGACGTCCGCCGGCTGGATCGTCTGGTCAGCGACATCTCCAACGCCTCGCGACTGGATTCGGAACTGGTGAAAGAGGAGGAGGAAGAGTTCAATCTTCTGAAAACCCTGTCCAACCTGACCGAATACCTGGGCAAGCAGGCGAACGAAAAGGGGGTGGATTTCATCACCGACTTTCCCGCCGAACCGATTGTCATGCGCGGGCTTGAGGCGCGGCTGGCGCAGGTGTTCGTCAACCTGATCACCAATGCGATTTCCTTCTGCGAAGATGGCGATGCCGTTCGTGTCTGGGCCCGGCGGCGGGAAAACCGCGTGCTGGTCGTGGTCGAGGATACCGGGCCAGGCATTCCGGAACAGGCGCTGACCAAGATCTTCAAGCGGTTCTATTCCGAGCGGCCCAAGCAGGATTTCGGCAACCATTCGGGCCTGGGTCTGGCGATCTCGAAGCAGATCGTCGAGGCGCATGGCGGCGTGATCTGGGCCGAAAACATCCGCCCGACCAGCGCCGACCTGACATCGGACCCGCTGGGTGCCCGCTTTGTGGTGGGTCTGCCGGTGTGACCGCCCAGGAGAATGCCGGCGCCTCTGTGGTGCTGCATGCAACTTGCGTGGCCGCGGGCGACCGCGGCCTGCTGATTCTGGGCCGATCCGGCGCAGGCAAGTCAGCCCTGGCGCTGAACCTGATCGCGCTGGGCGCGGCGCTGGTGTCGGATGACCGCGTGCGTGTCACCGCCCTGGACGGCACGCTGCAGGCCACCTGCCCTTCGCCCGCCGGGCAGGGGCTGATCGAGGCGCGGGGATTTGGCCTGCTGCGCCTGGCCTTCCAGCCCGCCGCACGGCTGATCCTGGCGCTGGATCTGGACCAGCCCGAACCGGACCGTTTGCCGCAGCCCCGCCAGACTTCGCTTCTGGGCGTGTCGCTTCCCCTTGCCCGCAGGCCCCGGGGCGACCATCTTTCCCATGCGCTCTGGTGTCATCTTCAGGGCGCCCCGCGCGAGTTGGGTGTGTGATGGAAGGATCGGAGCAACGGCTGGTGCTGGTGACCGGGCCCTCGGGGGCGGGCCGGTCGACGGCCATCCATGCGCTGGAGGATCTGGGCTATGAGGTCATCGACAATCTGCCCCTGCGGCTGATCCCGCCGCTGATCCAGGGCGCGCCCGTGGGCCGGCCCATCGCGCTGGGTCTGGATGTCCGCAACCGCGATTTCAACACCACCGCCGTGATCGAGATGATCGACACGCTGACCCGCAATCCGGACGTTTCCCTGCAGGTGCTTTACATCGACTGCGCGTCCAGCGAACTGATCCGCCGCTATGCCCAGACCCGCCGAAGGCACCCGCTTGCCGCCGGCGAGACCCCGGTCGAGGGCATCGACCGCGAACTGGACCTTCTGGCCGCGATTCGCGTCCGGGCGGACCACCTGATCGACACGACCGAGATGTCGCCTCACGACCTGAAGGCCGAAATCGCGCATTGGTTCGACCGCGACCCCGCACAGCGCATGGCGGTTTCGGTGCAGAGCTTCAGCTACAAGCGCGGCTTGCCGCGCGGGGTGGACATGATCTTTGACTGCCGGTTCCTGGCCAATCCGCACTGGGTTGCGGCATTGCGCGATCTGGATGGTCGCGATCCGGCGGTGGTGGCACATGTTCAGGCCGATCCGCTGTTCGATGAATTCTTCCAGAAGTTGCAAGACCTTGTGCTGCTGCTGCTGCCGGCCCAGCGCGAGGAGGGCAAGGCGCACCTGACCATCGCCTTCGGCTGCACCGGCGGGCAACACCGCTCTGTTGCAGTTGCAGAAAAATTGGCCAAGGTGCTTGCAGAAGCCGGTTGGGCAGTGTCAAAACGTCACCGGGAACTGGAACGCAGGGGTGCCAACGCGGCGCCTGTGGCAACGGGGTGATCGGCCTTTGATCGGCATCGTCATCGTCGCACATGGCGGACTCGCGCGGGAATATCTCTCGGCGGTCGAGCATGTCGTGGGCCAGCAGACCGCGATGCGCGCCATTGCGATCGAAGACGACCATGACCGCGCCAAGAAACAGGCCGAGATCTGCGATGCGGCCAATGCGGTCGATCAGGGCGATGGCGTCGTCGTGGTGACAGACATGTTCGGCGGCTCGCCCTCCAACCTCTCGCTCATGGCATGCGCCGCCGGCAACGGGCGGCGCATCGTCTATGGGGCCAACCTTCCCATGCTGATCAAGCTGGCCAAGTCGAGGAACCTGCCGGTGGCCGATGCCGTCAACCTGGCGCTGGATGCGGGTCGCAAATACATCAACAGCCTCGACCTGGGCGGAGAAGTCTAGGCCATGCCGACGCGGATCCTGCCGATCGTGAACGAAAAGGGTCTGCATGCCCGCGCTTCGGCGAAATTCGTCGAAGTGGTCGAATCCTTCGATGCCGAGGCCCGTGTGCGGCGCGAGGACGAGGAATGCGCCGGCGACAGCATCATGGGGCTTTTGATGTTGGCAGCCAGCCGCGGAACCACTATTGAGGTCACGACCAGCGGACCTCAGGCCGATGCCCTGATGGAGGCGTTGGCCGCCCTTGTCGCCGACCGGTTCGGCGAGGACCAGTAAGCATCCTGGAAGGCATGGCCTGGTGAGTGACGCGCAGAAGACCCCCGACGCAGCACGACAGGCGGCGGCCTCGCGCAAGTATGACATGCGGCGGCTGTCCTATGCCGGCACGTTCTCCAACCCGATCAAGGCCAATTCGATCCGCACCATCGAATGGATGACCGCCAAGATCACCCTGCTGCGTCTGATCCGGCAGTTCGAGCGGTCCGGCGCGCCGGTCGGCTCGCCCTTCTGGCCAAAGGCGATCGCGCAGATGGGAATCGAAATCCTGACCCCGGCGGAAGAGATCGCCCGCATACCCAAGACCGGCCCCGTGGTCGTGGTGGCCAACCATCCGCATGGTCTGGTCGACGGCATGGTGATGGCCGAAATCGTCAACCGGACCCGCTCGGATTTCAAGATCCTGACCCGCTCGCTGCTGACCGGCATCCCGGAGGTCGAGCAGTTCATGATCCCCGTGCCGTTCCCGCATGAGGAAAACAGCCGCGAGCTTGGCCTGCAGATGCGCGACCTGACCATGGCGCATCTGAACGCGGGCGGGGTCATCATCCTGTTTCCGGCCGGCAAGGTGGCCATGTCCGAAGGCTGGTGGGGGCCCGCGGTCGAGGCCGAATGGAATGTCTTCACCCACAAGATCGTCGCCAGGTCGGGCGCGACCATCGTGCCGATGAAGTTCACCGGCCAGAACAGCCGCGCCTTTCAGATCGCCAATCAGATCAGCGACACGCTGCGTCAGGGCCTGCTGCTGTATGAGATCAAGCGCGCGCTGTTCAAGCCGCAGCGCCCCTGGATCGGCGAGCCGATCCCCGCCAGCGAGCTCGACAAATGGCAGGGCAACCCTCGCGGCTTTCTGGCCTGGCTGCGCGAACTGACGCTGAACCTTGACCGGTAGGTCGGGCCTGCGGGCGCATCGTTGCGCCGCTCACCGCGTCGGAACCGGCACCTCGCCGCGATAGTCGTAGAACCCGCGCTGCGTCTTGCGCCCCAGCCAGCCGGCCTCGACATATTTGGTCAACAGCGGGCAGGGCCGGTATTTGGTGTCGGCCAGCCCCTCGTGCAGCACGTTCATGATGGCAAGGCAGGTGTCCAGGCCGATGAAATCCGCCAGCTCCAGCGGCCCCATCGGATGGTTGGCCCCGAGCTTCAGGCTTTCGTCGATCGACTTCACGTTGCCCACGCCTTCATAGAGCGTGTAGACCGCCTCGTTGATCATCGGCATCAGGATGCGGTTCACGATGAAGGCCGGGAAATCCTCGGCGCTGGCCGCGGTCTTGCCCAGTCTTTGCACCACCGCGAGCAGCGTGTCATAGGTCGCCGCATCGGTCGCGATGCCCCGGATCAGCTCCACCAGTTGCATCACCGGCACCGGGTTCAT
>JAKALB010000035.1 GCA_021813365.1 Pseudomonadota bacterium
CTTCGGCCGCGAAGGCGGTGTTCTCCGGCGTGTTCATCGTCACCGGATAGCCCCGGGCATAATGCACCTCGGCCTGCGCGCCCAGCGCCGTGGCCGTGCCGACAGCGATTTCCTTCAGCCGGCGTTCGACATATTCCTGCACGGCGAAATCCATCGTCCGCACCGTGCCCTTCAGCTTCACCACCTGGGGGATCACGTTGTAGGCTTGGGTTTCGGTCTCGACCGCCGTGACCGAGACGACCACCGATTTCAGCGGGTCCACTCCACGGCTGGCGATGGTCTGCAGCGCCACGATCACATGCGCCGCGACCACCGTGGTGTCGATGCAGTCATGCGGCTTGGCCGCATGGCCGCCCTTGCCGGTGAGGATGATGTCGAACTGGTCGGCCGCCGCCATCATCGCCCCCGGCCGGATGGCGAACTGGCCAACCGGAATGCCCGGCATGTTGTGCATGCCATAGACCTCCTGGATGCCCCAACGCTCCATCATGCCATCGCGCACCATCTCGCGGCCACCGCCGCCGCCCTCTTCCGCCGGCTGAAAGATCAGCACCGCCGTGCCGTCGAAATTCCGGGTCTCGGCCAGGTATTTTGCCGCCCCCAGCAGCATCGCCGTATGCCCGTCATGGCCGCAGGCATGCATCTTGCCGGGGGTTTTCGAGGCATGGACTGCCCCCGTCTGTTCCTTGATCGGCAGGGCGTCCATGTCGGCGCGCAGCCCGATCACCCGGCCCGAGGCATCGGTCCTGCCCCTGATCACCGCCACCACCCCGGTGCGGCCGATGCCTTCGGTCACCTCGTCACAGCCAAAACTGCGGCAGAGTTCGGCCACCCTTGCCGCCGTGCGATGCACATCGAACAGCAGTTCGGGATGTTCATGGAAATCCCGGCGCCAGGCGGTGATTTCGGGCAAAAGTTCGGCGAAACGGTTCTTGACGGGCATGGGCGTCTCCTTTGGCCACAGGCTGCGCCAAAGCCCGTTCAAGCGCAAGCGCCGGCCAATCCCCGGAATTTTCGACAATTCCGGTTCGAGACCCCTGAGGCGTCTGGCCCGATTTCATGCCAGGCATCGGCGACTCAGTCCAACCGGCACCGGGCGGCGCGGTATCACCCTCGTCAGCCCCGGCGCAGCCGAATTCGGACGCAGTGTGGTCGGAATGCCAGGGCCCGCAGGAAGGCAGAGTGACCTTGATGCCCGCAAGCGGAATCAGCCGCGATCGGCCGCGCGCACCCGAAGTCCCCTGAAATGCCCCCGCCCGCATCGGCCAGCGAGACGGTGGAATGCGATGTGCCGACATCGATGCGGCAGAACCGGGCGGCCTCGCCAATGTCGGTCGGGGTAGCCGGTTCATCGCCTTCAGGCAAGCAGGCAAGGTTACAGTGACGGCCCCGGGATCATCCGGCTGCCGTCGTGGAACCGCGCCAGGCGGAACCGGCCGATGTCATGGCCCAGGGGCCGGCCAGCCACCAGATCGGCCACCACGCGGCCGATTCCCGGCCCGATGCCAAAGCCATGCCCCGACATGCCGGTGGCGATTACCAGGCCAGGCCGCGTCTCGACCCGGTCCACCACCGGCACCACGTCGGGCATGGTGTCGATCATTCCCGCCCAGGCATCCACGATCTCGGGCCGGCCCAGCGCCGGCAGCGCCCGGGCGAAATCGTCCTGGATCTGCGTCAGGATCCTGGGGTTCGGCGCAGGGTTCAGGATCCGCATCCTCTCGAAGGGGGATTCCCGATCCGCCGCCCAGCGCCTTGGTGTGCGCCAGGCGTCGGGATAGCCCCGGGGCGCAGCGGGGTGGAAGAAGGTGGACGCGGCGTCCTTCCGAAGTACCGGCAGGAAGGCCCGCAGATGGCGGAAGGCATCCGGCCCGATGAAGAAATCATGCAGCGCCCCGGCCGCGATGGTGTAGCCGCCATCCAGCCGCCGGCGAAATGCAAAGCGGTCATCGCAGGCATTGCCGGCAAAGATCTGCGGCATGGGCGCCGTGCGTGCCACCGTCGCCTTCACCGACAGTTGCGGGATGCTGACCCCTTCGGACCGCAGGAACAGGCTGGACCAGGCCCCGCCCGCCACCACCACCTGGTCGCAGCCGATCCGGCCCTGTTCGGTGATCACCGCCTGCACCCGCCCGCCTTGCAGATCCAGCGCGCGCACGGCGCAATTCTCGCGGATCACCACGCCCTTCTCGGCCGCATGCCGGGCCATCAGGGGCACCGCTTGCCACGGCTCGGCCCGCGCATCGGACGGCGTGTAGAGCGCCCCGATCCAGGGCGAGGCCCCACCCGGCAGCAGCGCATCGGTCTGGCCCCGATCCAGAAGGCGCGAGTCCAGCCCGAATTCCCCCGCCGCCCGCGCCTGCCAGTCGGCAAAACCCTGCATCTCGGCCTGACTGCGCGCCATGTAGACGACGCCTTCCTGCCGGAAGCCCAGGCCGTCACCGATCATCTGGGTCAGGCCCTGCCAGATCCGCATGGATTCCTGCATGATCGGCAGTTCGGCGAAATCGCGGCCCTGCTGGCGCACCCAGCCCCAGTTGCGGCTGGATTGTTCGGCCGCGATCCGGCCCTTTTCGCACAGAACCACTCTCAGCCCCCGGTCCACCAGGTGCCAGGCGGTCATCACGCCCACGACCCCGCCCCCCAGCACGACCACATCGGTCGCGCCCGGTAGCGGGCCCTGATGCATGACGGGAGAAGCATCGGTGATGGGAAAGCTCATTGCAGATCGTCCAGCAGCCGGTCCATGAAGATCTTGCCGGCGGCGAACTGCTCCAGGCTCAACCATTCGTCGGGCTGATGCGCCTGGGCGATGTCGCCCGGTCCGCAGATCACAGCCGAATAGCCCTGTTCCTGGAACTGCCCCGCCTCGGTGCCATAGCTGACCACGCCCACGGCATTGTCACCGGTCAGCCGCCGCACCAGCGCCTCGGCCGCGCCGCCCGGCTCGGGCACAAGGCCCGGCACGTCGAAGAATCGGGTGAGGGTGATGCCGGTTTCGGGCCGCACCGCCCGCATTTCGGCCTCGATCCGCGCGGCCTCGGCCACGAATGCCGCTGCCCGTGCGTCGATGTCCTCGCCCGGCACCACCCGCATCTCGATGGAAAACCGGCAGTCCGCGGCAGTGATGTTGTTGGCCGTGCCGCCCTGGATCATGCCCACATGCTGGGTGGTGTAGGGCGGGTCGAACCCCGCCGCCGCCGGCCCCGGCGGCGTGGCCCGCGCCCTGGCGTTCTGGTCGTTCACCCATTGGATCAACCGCGCCGCCTGCATCACGGCCGACACGCCATGGGGCAGCAGCGAGGAATGGACCTCGAACCCCTTCACATGCACATGGAACCCGGTGCCGCCCTTGTGGCCGGTGATGATCTTCATTCCCGACGGCTCGCCGATCACCGCCAGATCCGCCTGCGGAAAGACCTGTTTCAGGGTGCGGATCATCGGCGGCGCCCCGACGCATCCCAGTTCCTCGTCATAGCTCAGCGCCAGTTGCAGCGGCCGCCGCACCCCACGCCGCTCTGCCGCCACAACGGCCCAGACCGCCAGCGCCACGAATCCCTTCATGTCGCAGGTGCCCCGCCCATAAAGCCGCCCGTCGCGTTCTCTCACCACCCAGGGATCGCCGGTCCAGGACTGGCCCTCGACCGGCACCACGTCGGAGTGGCCCGACAGCACCACGCCGCCCGGCAGCATCGGCCCGGCATGGGCCATCAACGCTGCCTTCTGCCGATCCGCGCTCCAGTGCCGGCGGCAGGTCACACCGTGCCCGGTCAGATATGCCTCCAGCCAGTCGACCAGCTCGAGATTCGAGCGGACGGACACGGTCGGAAAGCCCACCAGCCGTTCCAGAATTTGACGTGGCGTCAATTCATCCATGCCGAACACCCCATATCTGGTGGTCAGCCTGCGGTGGCCCGGGCGGACAGTCAAGATTTGGCGAAATGCCGCCCGGTTGCGGCAAAGTGTCTGGAATTCAGGCAAAAAGAGTGCAGATTTTCCGGATTGATCGGCCATGGAAAATGGGAAAGAGTTTGCCCATGTCTTGGCCGGGGCCGAGCCGACCCCGCGACCCAACCACAGAAAAAACCAAGACTTGGGGAGAAGCCTATGCCCGATGGGGGCACTATTGCGGCCGGGGCGGTTCTGGATGTCCGGGGCCTGAAGACGACGTTCCGCACTCGCGGAGGCGAGGTGCATGCCGTCAACTCGGTCAGCTTCCAGTTGCAGCGCGGCGAGATCCTGGGCGTCGTGGGCGAAAGCGGCTCGGGCAAATCGGTGACGATGATGTCGCTGATCCGCCTGCTGCCCTCGCCGCCCGCGCAGATCGGTCCGGGCCAGGTCTGGCTGGATGGCCAGGATCTGTTGCAGATCGATGCCGAGGCGCTGCGCAAGGTGCGCGGGCCGAAGGTCGGCTTTGTCTTCCAGGATCCGATGACCAGCCTGAACCCGGTTTTCACCGTGGGCAGCCAGATCATGGAACCGCTGCGCCGCCACATGGGCCTGGACAGGGCCGGGGCACGCAGGCGGGCTGGCGAATTGCTGGACCTGGTCGGCATCCCCGACGCGGCCCGGCGCCTGGACGACTACCCGCACCAGTTCTCTGGCGGCATGCGGCAGCGGGTGATGATCGCCATCGCGCTGGCCTGCGAGCCCGACGTGCTGATCGCCGATGAGCCGACGACCGCGCTGGACGTGACGATCCAGGCCCAGATCATCGACCTGGTGAAACGGTTGCAGAAACAGTTGGGCATGGGCGTGATCTGGATCACCCACGATCTGGGCGTCATTGCCGGCATAGCCCAGCGGGTGATGGTGATGTATGCTGGCCAGATCGTCGAACATGGCCCGGTGACAGAGGTGTTCCGCGCGCCGCAGCATCCCTATACCCGCGCGCTTCTGAAAACCGTGCCCTCGCTGACCGGGCGGCGCGCCGCCCGGCTGCAGGTGATCGAGGGCCAGCCGCCGATCCTGATGGCCGCGCCGGTGGCCTGCTCGTTCCGCGACCGCTGCGCCCATGCCTTTGGCCGCTGCGCCCAGGAGAATCCCGAACGCCGCCCGGTCGATGACAAGCAGCTGGGCTTCGGCCATGATGTCGCCTGCCATTGGGAGGCGCCGCATGACTGAGCCCGCCCTCGACCGCCGGACGGGGGAGTCCCCCGTGACGCCGTTGGTCCAGGTTACCGACCTGAAGATGTATTTTCCGATCTACACCGGGATCCTGCGCCGTCATACCGGCGATGTGAAGGCGGTGGACGGTGTGAGCTTTTCCATCCAGCCGGGCGAGACCCTGGGCCTGGTGGGCGAAAGCGGCTGCGGCAAGTCCACGGTGGGTCGCGCGCTGCTGCGGCTTTACGATCCGACCGCCGGCCAGGTGATGATCGGCGGCGACGACGTGACCCGTCTGCAAGGCGAGGCGCTGCGGAAGAAGCGGCCGCAGATGCAGATGGTCTTTCAGGATCCGCAAGCCAGCCTGAACCCCCGCATGTCCGTGGCCGAGATCATCGGCGAGCCGCTTCTGGAACACACCACACTCTCCGCCCAGGAACGCCAGGCCCGCGTCTTCGAACTGATGGATCAGGTCGGCCTGAACCGCCGCTTTGCCAACCGTTTTCCGCATGAATTCTCGGGCGGACAGCGCCAGCGCATCGGCATTGCCCGGGCCCTGGCCCTGAACCCGCGCTTCATCGTCTGCGACGAGCCGATCGCGGCGCTGGACGTGTCGATCCAGGCGCAGGTGGTGAACCTGCTTGAGGATCTGCAAGACCGGCTGGGCCTGACCTATCTGTTCATCAGCCATGATCTTTCGATGGTCCGCCACATCGCCGACCGGGTGGCGGTGATGTATCTGGGCCGCATCGCCGAACTGTCGCCGCGTGACGCGCTCTACGACCGGCCGCTGCACCCCTATGCCGAGGCCCTGCTGTCGGCGGTGCCCGAACCGGACCCGGCCGCCGAGGCCAGCCGTGACCGGATCATCCTGTCGGGCGACGTGCCATCGCCCGCCAATCCGCCCAGAGGCTGCAATTTCTGCACGCGCTGCCCGCGCGTCATGGACATCTGCCGCCAGGTGAAACCCGAGCTCTTGCAGGTTGAACCCGACCGATGGGTCGCCTGCCACCTCTATACGTCGGCCGGAGCAACCGGCACCGGCAAGCCCTCGAGCACAAACGATAAAACCCGAATCCAACAAGGAGAAGACGCATGAAGTTC
Source organism: Pseudomonadota bacterium (assembly GCA_021813365.1). Taxonomy (GTDB): domain Bacteria; phylum Pseudomonadota; class Alphaproteobacteria; order Rhodobacterales; family Rhodobacteraceae; genus Stagnihabitans. Next base: position 6,211 of record JAKALB010000035.1, read on the forward strand.
AAAACCGCCCTCCTGGGCGCCGTCGCGATGGCGGCCCTGGGCAACGTGGCCTGGGCCGATCGCGGCACGGATGGTGATCTGAAGATCACCTTCCCGCAGGCCGTCTCGATCATGAACCCCTATCTGTCGAACGGCACCAAGGACGTCTACGGTTCGTCCCTGGTTCTGGAGCCATTGGCCGGCATCGATGATCAGGGCAACCTGATCCCGAAACTCGCCGTGGAAATCCCCACGATCGAAAATGGCGGCGTCTCGGCCGACATGACCTCGATCACCTGGAAACTGCAACCGGGCCTCCTGTGGTCCGACGGCACGCCCGTGACGGCCGACGACGCGGTCTTTACCGCCGCCTATTGCATGGACCCTTCGGGTGGCTGCGCCCAGTTGTCCAAGTATGACGGGGTGAAATCGGTCGAGGCCCTGGATGCGTCGACCATCAAGGTCACCTTCACCGGACCCAAGCCCTATCCCTACACCGCCTTCGTGGGCGCCCTTTCGCCCCTGCTGCAGAAGGCTCAGTTTGCCGCCTGCCAGGGCGCGGCGGCCCCCACCTGCACCGATGCCAACAACATGCCGATCGGCACCGGCCCGTTCAAGGTGACGGGCTTCACCGTCAACGACACCGTGACGTTCGAGGCCAATCCGAATTACCGCGACCCGGCCAAGCCCGCCTTTGCCACCGCGATGATCAAGGGTGGCGGCGATGCCGAAAGCTCGGCCCGGGCCGTGATGCAGACTGGCGAATTCGACTATGCCTGGAACACCCAGATCCCGCCGGATTCGCAGAAAGCCATGGCCGAGGCCGGCAAGGGCGAGTTCGTCGTGGCCTTCGGCACCCTGGTCGAGCGGCTGGAAATGAACATGACCGATCCTTCGGCCGATCTGCCGGAAGGCGAACGCTCCACCGCCAAGCACCCGCACCCGATCCTGTCCGATGTCAACGTGCGCAAGGCCCTGTCCATGGCCATCGATCGCGCCGCGCTGGTCGAGGTGGGTTACGGTGCCGCGGGTGAGCCCGCCTGCAACATCCTGCCCGCCCCGGCGGCCTGGAGCGCTGGCGACACCTCCTGCATCGCGCAGGATCTGGAAGGCGCCAAGAAGCTACTCGACGAAGCCGGCTGGGTGCCGGGTGCCGACGGCATCCGCGAAAAGGATGGCAGGAAGCTGCACATCCTGTACCAGACGACCGTCAACCCGGTCCGTCAGGACTTCCAGGCCCTGATCAAGGACTGGTGGACCTCGATCGGGGTGGATGTCGAACTGAAGGCCGTCGATCCCTCGGTGTTCTTCGGCGGCGATGCAGGATCGCCCGACACGTTCCAGAAGTTCTATGCCGATGTCGAGATGTATGCCAACAACTCGGATGCGATCGACCCGGAGGCCTATCTGGCGCAGTACCAGTGCAGCCACGCGCCCAGCCCCGACAACCAGTGGCAGGGTGACAACATCAACCGTTTCTGCGACCCGGCCTACGATTCGACCTATGCCGAGTTGCAGAAGACCACCGATGTGGCCAAGCGTCAGGAACTGGCCAAGAAGCTCGACATGATGGTGACCACGGATTCGAAGATCGTGGTCCCGCTGGTCCATCGCGGCACGCTGTCGGCCCATTCCAATGCCCTGGGCGGGGTGAAGATCAACGCCTGGGATTCGGAAATGTGGAACATCGCGGACTGGTACCGCGTGAAGTGACCTGAAACCGGGCGGGGCTGCATCGCGCGGCCCCGCCCATGGCTCGGCGGCCCGAAATCCGGCCCGCCCAACGCTTGACCTGACCAAGGCCCCTCAGCGCATGTTTGTCTTCACGCTCCGCCGGCTGCTTCTGGCCATACCCACCCTGCTGGTCATCTCGCTGGTGATCTATCTTCTGGTGGATTTCGCCCCCGGCAGCCCGATGTCGGAAATCCCGCTGACCGTTCCGCCCGAAGTCCGGCAGAAGATGATCGCGGCGCTTGGTGCCGATCAGCCGGTGCTGGTGCGCTATCTGCTGTGGTTGCGGCAGTTCTTCTGGGTGGAACCCGCCTATCTGATCGACGGCTGGTTCGGCACGCATCTGGCTGGCGATGAACAACGCATCCTTTCGTGGCAGTCGCGCAGCCCGGTCTTCACCATCATCGGCCAGCGCATTCCCCAGACCCTGACCGTCGTGGGCACCGCCTATCTGGTGGGGGCGCTGATCGCCATTCCGATCGGCATCTATTCCGCCTACCGGCAATATTCCTGGTTTGACCAGCTGGGTACCCTGTTCGCGATGATCGGCTTTTCGGTCCCGACCTTCTTCACCGGCACGCTGTTCATCATCATCTTCGCGGTCGAGCTTGGCTGGTTTCCCACCAAATATGACACGATGCTGAACGTGACGGACTGGTCCTCCTTTCTGACCCAGTTGCGCCAGATGACGCTGCCGGTGATGACCCTGGGCCTGGCAAACGCCGCCGCGATCAGCCGCTACATGCGCTCGTCGATGCTGGACAACCTTGGGCAGGATTACGTGCGCACCGCCCGTGCCAAGGGCGAACCGGAAAGGACCGTCGTGCTGAAGCATGTGCTGCGCAACTCTCTCATTCCGGTCGTGACCGTCATCGCGCTCGGCATCCCCTCGATCTTTGGCGGAGCGATCATCACCGAGAACCTGTTCGGGGTGAACGGCATCGGTGCTGCGCTGATCCTGGCGATCCATGCCAGCGACCTGCCCATGGTGCAGACCCTGACCTTCATCTTCGCCGCCTTGATCGTGCTGTTCAACCTGATCGCCGACATTCTCTACGGCCTTCTGGATCCGAGAATCCGCTATGACTGACACCAGGGCCGCCGCCACCCGCCCCGACAAGCCCGACAGCCAGCTGCGCGCGATCTGGCAGCAGTTCCGCACCCATACCGGGGCCGTGGTCGGGCTGACCATCCTGGCCATCCTGGTGATCCTGGTGCTGATCGGCCCCTTCGCCTGGAATCCAGGCAAACCCAGCGTGCTCGAGGCGCTGAAGTCGAAGAACCTGGGGCCCAGCCTGCGGCACCCTCTGGGCACCGATCAGATCGGGCGCGATCTGCTGACCCGGATGATCCAGGCCGGCAAGGTCAGCCTGGCCGTGGGCTTTGTCGCCATGGCGATCTCGATCCTGTTCGGCACCACGATCGGCATCCTGGCGGGATATTTCCGGCGCCTGGACGGGCCGCTGATGCGGTTGACCGATGTCTTCCTGGCCCTGCCGCTGATCCCGCTGCTCCTGGTGCTGATGATGCTGTTCCGGGACAAGGTCGCGGCGTTGACCGGTCCGGAACTGGGGGTCTTCCTGCTGATCGTGATGGCCATTGGCGTGACCAGCTGGATGCAGACCGCCCGCATCGTGCGGGGCGAGGTTCTGGCGCTGAAGGAACGCGAATATGTCCTGGCCGCGCGCTCGATCGGCACGCCACCGCGCCGTCTGATCCTGCGGCATATCCTGCCCAATGTCGTCTCGCCCGTCATGGTGGCGGCGACGCTGGGCATCGCCGATGCGATCATCACCGAGAGCGTGCTGTCGTTCCTTGGCCTGGGGTTTCCGCCCGACTTCCCGACCTGGGGACGGCTGCTGTTCGATGGCGTCGAATACATGCAGCTCTATCCGGTGCGGGTGATCTGGCCGGGCCTGGCGATCTCGCTGACCGTGCTGAGCGTCAACTACATCGGCGACGGTTTGCGCGATGCGCTGGACCCCCGGATTCGCGGGCGGTAGCGTCGGAAATCCGGGGGCCAGCCCCCGGACCCCGGGATATTTCGGGCAAGGTGAAAGGCGGGATCAGGCCGGCTGTGTCGCCGGGCGTTCAGATTTCTTCACCCAGGCCCCGGCCTCGTCGCTCCAGTATTGCGCGGCCAACCCCATCCCGGTCGCCAGGCTCCATTGGGCGCGCGCCCTGTTCACCGCTTCGGCATCGCCGCCATCGAACAGAATCCAGAGCCGATCCAGCCCAGGCAGATCGGCCGGCGTGAATTCGGCTCCGGCCACCAGCATCAACCCGCGCGCACCGTTCACGGCGGCGCCCGGGCCGATCAGCACCGGCTGGCGGCAATCCTCGGGCCCGCCGGTCGCACGGCCATGCGGCAGGAAACTGTCCTCGGGCAGCCACAGCATCTCGTCCAGCCGATGCGCCAGCCCCGGGTCAGGGCAGCGGATCATCACCCGCCAACCCTGACCCGTGGCGCGCGCCAGCAGCATCTGTGCGGTGTCGGTCAGACCCGCATGAATCAGGTGATAGAACATCGCCACGGCGGGCATGGCCTAGGCCCCGGCCGCCGGATCGGGCCGCGCAGCGGGCCGGCGGGCGGCACGGGGCGCCGGCGTGGAATCCGGCCTGGCCTCGGCCAGATCGCGGATCAGCCGGTCCAGCGCCAGAACACCCCAGCCGGTGGCCCCCTTGGGTGCCAGCACGGTGTCTGCCTTGGCCAGCGTGACCCCCGCAATGTCCAGATGCAGCCAGGGCCGGCCTTCGGCGATGAAGCGCTGCAGGAACTGCGCCGCGATGATCGCCCCGCCATCGCGCCCGCCCACATTCATCATGTCGGCGATCCGCGATTTCAACTTTTCGTCATAGCCCGCGCCGAGCGGCATCCGCCAGGCGCCTTCGCCCTCGGCCCGGGCGGCCTTCAGGAAGGTGTCGGCCAGCGCATCATCGTTGGAAAACACCCCGGCGTTTTCCGTGCCCAAGGCCACGATGATAGCCCCGGTCAGCGTGGCCAGATCAATGACCGCCGACGGCGCGAACCGCTGCTGCGCGTACCACAGCACATCGGCCAGCACCAGGCGCCCTTCGGCATCGGTGTTGATCACCTCGACCGTATCACCCTTCATCGTCGTCACCACATCGCCCGGCCGCTGGGCCCGGCCGGAGGGCATGTTTTCCACCAGCCCGACCAGCCCCACCACATGCGCCGCCGAGCGGCGGGCCGCCAGGAGCCGGATCACCCCGGCCACCACCGCCGCGCCGCCCATGTCCATCGTCATCTCCTCCATCCCGCCCGGGGATTTCAGCGAGATGCCGCCCGTGTCGAAACAGACGCCCTTGCCCACCAGCGCGACGGGCGGCTGATCACCCGCCTGGCCCTTCCACTGCATGACCACCAGCTTGGTCGGGCTGTCGGAGCCCTGACCCACACCCAGCAGAGCGCCCATGCCCAGTTGCCCCAGCTGGTCTTCCTCCAGCACTTCGACCTCGACGCCCAGATTGCGCAACTCCAGCAGGCGGCTGGCGAATTCGGTGGTGGTCAGGATATTGGCGGGCTCGTTCACCAGATCGCGGGTCAGAAACAGCGCCTCGGCCCTGGCGCGGGCCAGTGCCAGAGGCTGAGCCAGGGCTTCCGGGTCTGCCGACCACAGCGTGGCCGGACCGGGCACCTTGGGCTCGGCCGACTTGCGCACCGAGAAGTCGTAGGCGCGCGCCAGCAGGCCCAGCGCCAGATCGCCCGCGCCCGGCACCGTTTCGAGCAGCACCAGCAGCGGCGCCGCGCCATGCCCCCGGGCGATCGTGGCGCCGGCCTTGCGCTGGCTGGCGGTATCGGCCCGGCGCGGCAGCCGCACCGCCTGGACCGCCTCGGCCGCCAGACCCGCCGGAAAGGCCAGCTCCATCGCCTCGCCCGGCTTCAGCTTGGCAAAGGCCTCCGATCCGGCCAGCCGACGCAGGGCGCCACGCGTCAGCCGGTCCAGCCGGCGCGCCATTGGCCCCAGGCCTTCGGGCCCCGGCAGCAGCACCGCGATCCGGCCCTCGCGCGTGGCCAGCGCCTCAAGGTCGGGCGCGGCAGAGGTCAGGTCAAGCAACTGGGTCATGGATGTCCTCGGGCAATTGAGAGCAATGACTGGCAAGGCAACGAATCGCGCCGCCGGAACGGGCGCTGCGCCTGGCAGAGCCCAGACTATTGAAGCCGTCCGGCCACCGGAAGGCCGCATCGGCGCAAGCCCGTTGCGCGGAACCGGCGCCTGTTCCCCGTGCCGGGGATTTCCGTTAGGTTCGCCGCCATCGGAAGGGACCATGCCCAGATTCGACCGTTATATCCTGCGCCTGTTGTTGGGCGCCTTCGGGTTCTTCGCCCTGACCCTGGTGGGGGTCTACTGGATCAACCGGGCCGTGGGCCTGTTTGACCAGCTGATCGGCTCTGGCCAGACCGCGCTGGTCTTTCTGGAGTTTTCCGCCCTGACGCTGCCCAGCGTCATCAAGATCCTGCTGCCGGTCGCGGCCTTCATCGGCACGGTCTATGCCGGGAACCGCCTGTTGTCCGACAGCGAGCTGGTGGTGATGCAGGCCACCGGTTTTTCCCCCTTCCGCCTGGCCCGTCCCGTCGCCCTCTTTGGCCTGATCGTCGTGGCGATGATGCTGGTTCTGTCCCATGTTCTGGTGCCCATGGCCCGCAGCGCCGCCGCCGCGCAGCGCAGCGAGATGAGCGAGAACATCACCGCGCATTTCCTGCAGGACGGCCAGTTCACCCATCCTTCGCCCGGCGTGACACTCTATATCCGCGACATCTCGGACCGGGGCGAGTTGCAGGATCTGTATCTGGCCGACGACCGCCAGGCTCAGGCGCGCACCAGTTATACCGCCAACCGGGCGCTGTTTCTGCGCGGGCCGAGCGGGCCGAAACTGCTGATGGTGGGCGGAATGGTCCAGGTGCTGGATCGCAGGACCGGCAACCTGTCGGTCACGCGGTTCACCGATTTCACCTATGATCTGGGCGCGGTGCTGACCAAGCCCGGCCGCAGCGGCCGGGGCGCGGACGAAGTGCCGACGGCGGAACTTTTGCGCGCCGGCCCGGATCTGGCCGCCGAAACCGGCGAGACGATCGGCGCGCTGACCTATGAGGCCCATGCCCGTTTTGCCGAGCCGCTGATGGCGCTGACGGCCACGCTGATCGGCTTTGCCGCGCTGATGCAGGGCGGAAACAGCCGGATGGGCAACTGGCGGCAGATCAGCCTGGCGGTGATGCTGCTGATCGCCATCCAGGGCCTGACCACCTTCGCCGCCTCGCGCGGGCCGCGCATCGAGGGTGGCTATCTGCTGGCCTATCTGGGGCCGACCCTGGGGATCGTGCTGGCTCTGGGGCTGCTGGCCTGGGCCGGCCGTTCCCGAGCGCCCTCCAGGCCTGCCGCCCCGCGCGAGGTGGCAGCATGATCCTCAGTCTCTATGTCGCCCGCCGCTTCCTTTGGCTTTTCGCGCGGATCTTTGCAGGTTTCTTCGTGCTGATGGTCGCCATCGACATGATCGAAGAGTTGCGCCGCTTCGGCGACCCCGGCATTTCCCTGTCCGAAGCGCTGCAACTGGCCATCATGAACGTGCCGCAGTCGATCTACCGGATCCTGCCGCTGATCATGATCCTGACGGCCATCGGCCTGTTCCAGTCACTGGCGCGGTCTTCGGAACTGGTGATCATCCGCGCCGCCGGCCGGTCTGGCCTGCGCTTCCTGGTGGCGCCGGTGGCGACGGCAACGCTGATCGGCCTCGTCGCGGTGACGGTGCTGAACCCGCTGGTTGCGGCCACGGCACGCCGCTACGATGCCATGTCGGCCGGTCATGCCCGGGGTGGCTCGATCCTTTCGGTCAGTGAGGGCGGGCTCTGGCTGCGTCAAGGCACCGAGGCCGGCCAGACGGTGATCCAGGCGGCGCGCGCCAATCTGGACGGCACGGCGCTTTACGGGGCGACATTCCTGACCTTCGATGCCCAGGGCCGGCCGACGCGCCGGATCGAGACCACCAGCGCCACGCTCGCCCCAGGCGCCTGGACGCTGGGCCAGTCGAAGATCTGGGATCTGACCAGCGCCAATCCCGAGCGGAGCGCCGTTATCCTGGCCAAGGGGACAAGCCTGCCCACCGACCTGACCGCCGAAAAGATCCGCGACGGATTCGGCACGCCGGCGGGCATCGCGATCTGGGATTTGCCAGCCTATATCGCCAGCCTGCAAAAGGCGGGCTTTGCGGCGCGCAGCCATCAGGTCTGGCTGCAATCCGAACTGGCATTGCCGCTGTTCCTGGCCGCCCAGGTGCTGATCGCCGCGGGCTTCACCATGCGCCATGTCCGTGTCCAGCGCAGCGGCACCTACATCCTGATCGCGCTGCTCTGCGGCTTTGGCGTGTATTTTCTGCGCAATTTCGGCCGGGTGCTGGGCGAAAACGGCCAGGTGCCGATCCTGGCCGCCGCCTGGACCCCCACGGTCGCCACGCTGCTTTTGTCACTGACACTGCTGCTATACTTGGAAGACGGCTGATGCGGCCCCTGCATCGCGCCCTGGCCCTGCTGCGGAACCTTGCGCTGAGCCTCGCGTTATCGCTGCTGCTGAACCCGGCGCTGCCCGTCCGGGCGGCCGAACTGGCCAGCCTGGTGGCTGACAGCCTGACGATCCGCTCGGGCTCGGTCCTGGTCGCCTCGGGCCATGTCGAAATCTTCTACAAGGGGCGCCACCTGAGCGCCCAATCGCTGACCTATGACGGGGCCACCAACCGTTTGCAGATCGAGGGGCCGATCTGGATCGACGATGGCCGGGGCACGGTTCTGCGGGCCGAGATGGCCGATCTGTCCGCCGACCTCACCGAGGGGCTGCTGATCTCGGCCCGTCTGGTGCTGGCCGACCAGTTGCAACTGGCGGCTGGCCAGGCGTTGCGGACCGGAGAAGGGCGCTATACCGCCCTGCGCGGCGTCGTGGCCTCGTCTTGCACCATTTGCAGGGGCAATCCCACGCCGCTGTGGGAAATCCGCGCCGACAGCGTTGTGCATGACAACCTGACGCACCAGATCTGGTTCAGCGGTGCGCAGTTGCGCTTTGCCGGTGTGCCGGTTCTTTACATGCCGGAACTGCGGGTGCCCGACCCGGAACTGAAGCGCGCCTCGGGCTTGCTGCTGCCCTCGATGCGGACCACTTCGCGCCTGGGCACCGGCCTGCGCTTTCCCTATTTCCTGACGCTGGGCGACAGCCGCGATTTGACCATCACGCCCTATGTCACCAACCAGGGCGCCACCACCCTGGGCCTGCGCTATCGCCAGGCCTTCCGCGCCGGCGATGTCACGATCACCGGCGCCCTGTCGGATGACGGGCTGACCGGACCGAAGGGGCGCGGCTATCTGCAGGCCGACGGCAGCTTTGCGCTTCCCAGGGATTTCACGCTGGATTTCCACCTGATCGGCGTCAGCGACCCGGCCTATCTGCTGGACTATGGCATCACCGATGCCGACCGCCTGAACTCGACGCTCGAGGTCAGCCGCACCCAGCGCAACGCCTGGATTTCCGGCTCGATCACCGGCATCCAGTCGCTGCGCGAAGGCGAATCGACCGGCGCCTTTCCCTCGATCATCACCGATCTCAGCTTTCACCGCCGGTTCGAGCCGGCCATCCTGGGCGGCACCGGCGGGTTCGAGCTTCAGACCCACAGCAGCGGCCGCGAAAGCACCAATCCGCTGGACGGCAACGGCGATGGCCTCGCCGATGGGCGCGACCTGGCCCGCATTTCGCTGCGCGCCGACTGGCGGCGCAACTGGCTTCTGACGCCGGGGATCGAGGTTTCCGCCATGGGCCTCCTGTCGGCCGACGACTACCAGATTGCCCAGGATGCCAGTTTTGCCGGCAACACGCTGCGCGCTGCCGGCACCGCCGGGGTGGAACTGCGCTGGCCCTGGACCCGTCCCGGCGCCCGGCTGACCCAGACCATCGAGCCGGTGATCCAATTCGTCGCCTCGCCCAAGGCCAGCGCCAGCCTGCCCAACGAGGATTCATCCCTGGTCGAATTCGACGAGGGCAACCTGTTCACCTTTGACCGCTTTCCCGGCGCGGATGCGGTGGAAACCGGGCTGCGCGCCAATATCGGGGTGAACTACGATGCGATCTTTGCCTCGGGTCTGAACCTGGGCGTGACCGCCGGTCGCGTGCTGCGTCTGGATGCGCCGGGCAATTTTCCCGATGCCTCGGGCCTGAATGCCACGGTATCGGACTGGCTGGTGGCCTGGAACCTGTCGGACGGCACCAGCCAGGGTCTGCAACTGACCAACCGCCTGGTGCTGGACGATCAGGCCATCCTGACCAAGGGCGAATTGCGCCTGGACCTGTCGCGCCCGAAATACGACCTGGCGGCCGGCTATTCCTATGTGAAGGACGATGTGCTGGAATCCAGGCCCGATCCGATTTCGGAACTGGTGTTCGATGGCGGCTATCAAGTTACCGACGGCTGGCGCCTCGGCGGATCGGGGCGCTACAACGTCGCCGCCGCGCAGCTGACCGAAATGGGGCTGAGCCTGGCCTTCCGCAACGAATGCCTCAGCGTTGATCTTTCACTCTCGCGTCGGTTCGCCGCCTTGTCTAATGTGCAGGCCAGCACGGATTTCGGCCTGTCGGTCGAACTTCTGGGCTTTGGCGGCAGCGCGCCCCAGGGCAGGACGCGCCAGTGCAGACAATAGGCGGACGGCGATGACAGCACGACACTTCCCATCCCTTGGGCCATCCCTTGGGCCATCCCTTGCGCGGCTTGGCCTGGCCACCGCGGCCTGCGCGCTGCTGTTGGGCCTTTCGCCCGCATCCGCCGGCACCACGATCGGCCCCGCCATCCGGGTCAACGCCGAGGTCGTGACCAGCTATGAACTGGACCAGCGCATTCGTCTGATGACCGTGCTGAACCAGCCCGGCGACATCCCGGCCCAGGCCCGGCAAAGCCTGATCGACGACCGGCTGCGCCACGCAGCCGCCAAGTCCATGGGCGTCAGTATTCCTGACGCGGCCGTGGCCCAGGGCATGACCGACTTCGCCGCGCGCGGCAATCTTTCGCTGGACCAGTTGCTGCAACTGCTGGCGCAGAACGGCGTTGACGGCGTGGCGCTGCGCGATTTCGTGCGCGCGGGCCTGGAATGGCGTGGCGCGGTTCGGGCGCGATTTGCAGGCAAGGTCGCGGTGAACGAGGCCGAGATCGACCGGGCGATCAGCGCAGGCGTCGCAGCGGGTGGCGAGTTGCAGGTGCTTCTGTCGGAAATCTTCCTGCCCGATGCCACCGATCACGGCGACCCGGCGCTGCTGGCGCAGCGCATCCTGGACGGGTCCAGAACACTCAATTCCTTCCAGATCTACGCGCAGAAATATTCCAAGGCCCCGACCGCCGCCGCTGGCGGCCAGTTGGACTGGCAAAGCCTGTCCGCTCTGCCGCCCGGCGTATCGGGCGCCATCGCGGCGCTCAAGGTGGGCGAGGTGACGCAGCCCCTGCCGGTCGAGGGCGGCATCGCCCTGTACTATCTGCGCGACGAAAGCGAAGGCCCGGGCACGGGCCCGCTGTCCTACAACATCGAATATGCTCGTCTGGCGCTGCCCCCGGGGCAGGAACCCGCGCTTCAGGCGCTGGCGGGCAAGGCCACCCGCTGCGGCGACCTTTACCCCGCCGGGCGCGGCCTGCCGGAAGAGGCGCTGCAGATCCAGACCGTCGCCGAGGCCAGCCTGCCCGGCGATCTGGCGCCGCTTTTCGCCGGCATGGACCCGGGCGAGATCCGCCTGCGCACCACGGCCAATGCCGCGGAACTGGTGATGCTGTGCTCCCGCACCCCGCAGACCAAAGTGCCGCCGTCGCGCGATGCGGTGAAATCCCAGTTGCTGAACCGCAAGCTGGCGATCCTGGCGGAAGGCTGGCTGGAACAGATGCGTTCCGATGCGATCATCACCGGCAACTGACATGGCACCCTTGATCGTGACTTGCGGCGAGCCTTCGGGCATCGGCCCCGAACTGATCGTCAAGGCCCGCGCCGAACTGGGCGCCGACCTGCCCTTCGCCTGGATGGGCGATGCCCGCCATCTGCCGAAAGGCACCCGCTGGCGCGAGGTGCTGAGCCCGGCCGAGGCGGCCAGCGTGCCGCCGACCCATCTGCCGGTCCTGCGCCACGATTTCCGCGCTCCGGCCATTCCCGGCCAGCCGGATCCGAAGAATGCGCAATGCGTGATCGACGTGATCGCCCGCGCCGCCACGCTGATCCGGATGGGCAAGGCGGGCGGAATGATGACCCTGCCGATCCACAAGAAGGCGCTGAAGGACGGCGCGCAATTCGCCTTTCCCGGCCATACCGAATATCTGGCCCATCTGGCCGGCGGGGCCAGAGTGGTGATGATGCTGGCTTCAGAACGCTTGCGGGTGGTGCCGGCCACGATCCATGTGCCGCTGGCCGATGTGCCCCGCCTGCTGACCGCCGAACGGCTGGAGGAAGTGATCCGCATCACCCACGCCGGCCTGATCCGCGATTTCGGCATCGCCAGGCCGCGTCTGGCCGTGGCCGGGCTGAACCCCCATGCCGGCGAAGGCGGCGCGATGGGCCGGCAGGAGATCGACATGATGATACCCTTGCTGGACCGACTGCGCGCCGAGGGATTGGACCTGCGCGGGCCGCTCTCGGCCGATACCATGTTTCACGACCGCGCCCGCGCCCAGTATGACGCAGCAATCTGCGCCTATCATGACCAGGCGCTGATCCCGATCAAGACGCTGGATTTCGACGCCGGGGTCAACGTGACCCTGGGGCTGCCCTTTGTCCGCACCTCTCCAGACCACGGCACCGGATTCGACATCGCGGGGCAAGGCATCGCCAGACCGGATTCGACCATCGCGGCCCTGCGGATGGCGGCACAACTGCTGGCCGCCCGCGCGGTCGAGGTCTGAATGGCCACGATCGACGGCCTGCCGCCCCTGCGCGACGTGATCCGCCAATATGACCTGGTTGCCAAGCGGCAGCTGGGCCAGAATTTCCTGCTGGATCTGAACCTGACCGCCAGGATTGCCCGCTCGGCTGGCAAGCTGGCCGAATGCGACGTGCTGGAGGTTGGCCCCGGCCCCGGCGGCCTGACGCGCGGCCTGCTGGCCGAAGGCGCGCGCCGAGTGGTGGCGGTGGAAAAGGACGCCCGCTGCATCCCTGCGTTGCAGGATGTGGCCGCTGCCTATCCGGGCCGACTGACCGTGATCCAGGGCGATGCGCTGGAGATCGACACCCGGGCCCTGCTGAGCCCCCCGGTTCGGGTGATCGCCAACCTGCCCTACAACGTGGGCACCGAACTGCTGATCCGCTGGCTGACGCCAGCCAGCTGGCCGCCGTTCTGGACCAGCCTGACGTTGATGTTTCAAAAGGAAGTGGCCGAGCGCATCGTGGCCAGACCACGAACCGAGCATTACGGCCGCCTGGCCCTGCTGGCGCAATGGCGCACCGATGCCAGGATCGTCCTGACCTTGCCGCCCGAGGCCTTTACCCCCGCGCCGAAGGTCCATTCCGCCGTGGTGCAACTGACCCGTCTGGACACGCCGCGCTATCCGGCGGACGAAAAGGTGCTGATGCGGATCACCGCCCAGGCCTTCAACCAGCGGCGCAAGATGCTGCGCTCCAGCCTGAAGGGCCTGGCCCCGGATCTGGAGGATTTGCTGACCTCGTGCGGCATTCCGCCCACGGCGCGGGCAGAGGAAATCGGCCTGGAAGCCTTTTGCGCCCTGGCGCGGGCCGTAAAGGCACGCGGCACCTGATCGCGATCGGTTGAGCCCGATCCGTCTGGCACCCCGATCAGTCCGGGACCTTGGTCTCTGCAACCTCGGCCGATTTGGCGGCGGCAGGCTTGCGCGGCGCCCGGCTGCGGGGCGCGCGTTCGGCCGGCTGAGCCTTGGGCGGCTCGGCCGCCACGGGCTCTGGCGTGCCGGTGATGAAGGACGGCAGGCCCGGCTGATCCTCGGACCCGACATGCGGCCCGCGCTGCGCCTGTGCCCGTGGCGCACGGCTGCGCGGCGCTTCGGCGGCCTCGGTCGCCGCGGCACCTTGCACCGGGCGGTGTTCGCCGTGTTCGGCACGCGGCTCGTCGCGCTCGGGGCGCGAGGGTTCGCTGCGGTCGGACGACCGTCCGGTCCGCTCGCCACTCCGCTCGCCACGCGGGCCTTCGCTGCGCGGCCGCTCGCCCCGCGGCTCGGCGCGGAACTCGGGACGCGCATCCTCGGTGCGGATGGCTTCCGGCGTGCGCACCGGGCCTTCGTCGCGGTCGTCTTCGGCATCGATCACCGGACCGAGGCCCGATCCGCCTTCTCCGGCGCGTTCATACCGCTCATCCCGACGGGGTTCATATCGGTCGCGGCCGGCATCGCGATCACGGAAGCCGTTGCCATTGCCATTGCCATTGCCATTGCCGCCGTGCTGCGGGTTGCCCTGTCCACCCTGCGCCTGCTGGTGGTACTGCTGCCGAGCCTCCTGCTCGGCCTGCATCTCGCGCATCGCTTCGGCCAGCATCCGCGTGTAATGCTCGGCATGTTGCAGGAAATTCTCGGCCGCCACGCGATCATTCGAAAGCTGCGCATCGCGCGCCAGGAACTGGTATTTCTCGATGATCTGCGCCGGCGTGCCGCGCACCTTGCCCTCGGGGCCGGAACTGTCGAACACCCGGTTGATGATGTTGCCGAGCGTACGCGGGCGGTTCGCCTTGGAGCGCGAGCGGGACTTGGAAGAGCGCATCTTGACCTTTGATCCGATGGGAACCCAACCCCGCAGCCCGTGTGCTGAACCGACGTCCGGGTGGGGAGGGTGGCAAGCGGGCCTTGAACGGGCCAAAGCACTTGCATGCGCCCCGTTAAGCACAGCCAGACGGCGCGGGCAAGGAAATTCTCGCAAGAATGCCTGAACAAGGCGTTCAGGTGGCCGCGCAGTCACTGTCCATCTGCGGTTTTTCTGCCGCCACCACGCGCGGACGGCCATCAATGTCGGCGATGACCCGGATGTTGACCAGACCGGCTGCCTGCAGCAGCGCCACAACTGCCGAACCCTGCGTCGGCCCGATCTCGAACAGCAGCCGCCCGCCCGCCGTCAGGCGCGCGCCTGCACCTCGGGCCAGGATGCGGTAGGCCTGCAACCCGTCACCGCCCGGTGTCAGCGCGAAATGCGGCTCCCAGTCCCGAACCTCGGGCGCCAGGCCGGCCATCTCGTCGGCTGCGATATAGGGCGGGTTCGAGACGATCAGGTCAAATCGCCCGCTGACCGCCTGCCACCAGTCGCCCTGGGCAAGGCGCACCCGCGCACCCACGCCCAGCCGGTCGGCGTTGCGCCGGGCAACCTGCAACGCCGCGGCGGACCGGTCGGTGCCCAGGCCCCGCGCGCCCGGCATGGCCAGCAGGCAGGAAATCAGGATGCAGCCGGTGCCGGTGCCCAGATCGAGAATGTTGAAGAACGGCCTGGAAAGCGCTGTTTCAACGAGCGTTTCGGTATCAGGCCTTGGGTCCAGCGTATCCTGCGTCACCTCGAACCGGTGGCCCCAGAACAGCCGCTCGCCCAGGATCTGCGCCATCGGCTGCCGGGCGGCACGCGCCGCCACAAGGGGCCAGAGCGCCGCCGCCGCCGCCTCGCTCAGCGGATCATGCAGATGCAGCGACAGCCGGTCCACCGCGACCCCCATCGCGCGGGCCAGCAACAGCCGTGCATCCCGCGGCGCATCCTCGACCCCTGCCGCGCGCAGGGTTTCCACCGCCCTGCGCAGGGCGGTCTGGGCCGTGCCAGGCGCCGTCACTCCGCCTCGGCCAGGCGGCTGGCCTGGTCATGCGCGGTCAGGGCATCGATCACTTCGGTCAGATCGCCCTGCATGATCTGGTTCAGGGAATAAAGCGTCAGGTTGATCCGGTGGTCGGTCAGCCGGCCCTGCGGAAAGTTGTAGGTCCGGATCCGCTCGCTGCGGTCGCCCGAACCGATCTGGCTTTTCCGGTTGGCCGCGCGTTCGTTGGCCAGCTTGTCGCGCTCGCGTTCATAAAGCCGTGCGCGCAGCACCTGCATCGCTATGTCGCGGTTCTGGTGCTGCGATTTCAGGCTGGAGGTGACGACGATCCCGGTCGGCAAATGGGTGATCCGCACCGCCGAGTCGGTCTTGTTCACATGTTGCCCACCCGCCCCGCTGGCGCGCATCGTGTCGATCCGGATGTCGCCGGCCGGGATGTCGATATCGACCGACTCGGCCTCGGGCAGCACGGCCACCGTGGCGGCGCTGGTGTGAATGCGCCCGCCGGCCTCGGTTTCCGGCACGCGCTGCACCCGGTGCACGCCGCTTTCATACTTCAGCCGGGCGAACACCCCCTCGCCTTCGATCCGCGCGGTCAACTCCTTGACCCCGCCCAGATCGCTCTCCTGATACTCGAGAATCTCGAACCGCCAACCCATGCGTTCGGCATAGCGCTGATACATCCGCAAGAGATCGCCGGCGAACAGGCTTGCCTCTTCGCCCCCGGTGCCGGGGCGGATTTCCAGGATGGCGGGCCGCGCATCGGCGGCATCCCTGGGCAGAAGCGCCAGGCGCAGCGCCTGCTCCATCTCGGGGATGCGGGCCTTCAGGCGGGGCAGCTCCTCCTCGGCCAGCGCCTTCATCTCGGGATCCGCCAGCATCGCCTCGGCTTCGGCCAGGTCGTCCAGCGCCTGGCGATAGGCGGCGATCTGAGCCACCACGGGCCGCAGATCGGAATATTCACGGCTGAGTTCGGCAATCTCTTCCGGTGCGCCGCCCGCGTTCAGCCGCGCCTCGACATATTCGAAACGGGCATCGATCTGGGCGAGTTTGTCGAGCGGAACCATGCGCGGGGTTTGGCGATTTCAGGCTGGCCGGTCAAGAGGCGACCAGCGGCAGCAAACAGCCGGGGGCCAGCCCCCGGACCCCCGGGATATTTGATCCAAGTTGAACGGCCAGGGCCGGACCAGCCGATGCATGCGCCGTCGCGCCCCCGCCGGCGGTGGGCGGGCCGGCCCCTCAGCGTTCCTTTCGCGCCCAGTGATACAGGCAGATCAGGTCGTAGGCCACATGCGCCCCGGCAATTGCCGTGGCCCCGGTGGTATCATAGGGCGGCGAGACTTCGACCACGTCGCCGCCCACCATGTTGATCCCCGCCAGATCACGCAGCATCGCCGCCGCCTGCCAGCTGGCCAGCCCGCCCCAGACCGGCGTGCCGGTGCCGGGGGCAAAGGCGGGGTCCAGCGCGTCGATGTCGAAGGTCACATAGGCCGCATGGTCGCCCACCAGATCCCTGGCCGCCGCTGCCGCCCAGTCGGCGCCCTTTTCATGGACTTCGCGCGCGGTGATGACATTGACGCCCAGGTAATCCTCGGTCGTGGTGCGAATGCCGATCTGAACCGAGCGTCGGGGGTCGACGAGGCCGGTTTTCACCGCCTTGTAGAACATCGTGCCATGATCGATCCGGCTGAGATCGTCATCCGGCCAGAGGTCGGAATGGGCGTCGAAATGGATCAGGGACAATGGCCCGAACTTTTCGGCATAGGCGCGCAGGGTGGGAAAGGTGATGTAGTGATCGCCCCCCAGCACGATCGCGCCCGCCCCGGCATCCAGAATGGTCCGGATGTGATGGGTCAGCGCGTCGGGGAAATCCTGGACGCGGGCATAGTCGAAGGCGAGATCGCCGTAGTCGGCGATCGCCAGATCCTCCAGCGGGTTGGTGGGCCAGCCGGCGGGCGGGTCAAAGGGCATGAGGCTCGACGCCTCGCGGATGGCGCGCGGGCCAAAGCGCGTGCCGGCGCGGTGGGTGACGGCCTGGTCGAAAGGCACGCCGGTCACGGCAAGGTCCACGCCGGTCAGGTCTTTGGTATAGGTGCGGCGCAGGAAGCTCGTGGCTCCGGCGAAGGCGTTTTCAAAGGCATAGCCGCGCAGGCCGGGCCGGGTGAAGGCGGTGTCGACCTGGGATCTGGCGTCTTCAAGGGCCATGGGGTGCTCCGTTGTCGGGAACTCCGTCATTCGCCCCCCTGGGCGCGGAGACGCGAGCATCCGCAAGACCTTGGAACCAGATGCCAGGCATCAGGTCAAGCCTCGGCGTGCCGGGTCCGCCACCGCCGGCTCCTCAGCCCAGCCTGATCCCTTCCCGCACCAGATCATCCGTCACCCGCCGGATCGCCAGTTCCAGCGTTTCCGCGATCTGGTCGATCTCGCTCTCGGTGATCGTCAGCGCCGGGGACATCACGTTCAGATGCCCGATCGGGCGGACCATCAGGCCAAGGCTTTCGGCCACGTTCGAGATGCGTTTCGATTCATTCACCCCGTCCGGCAGCAGCGCCTTGGTCTCCTTGTTGGCCACCGATTCCACGCACAGCATCAGACCCTTGCCCCGGACATTGCCGATCAGGGGCAGCGCCTCCAGCGGCTTCAGCCGGGCCTGGAAATAGGCGCCGACCGTCCTGGCGTGGCTCAGCAGGTCCTCGCGCTCGATGATCTCGATGTTCTTCAGGCCCGCCGCACAAGACACCGGATGACCCGAATAGGTGAACCCCGAGGTGAACCAGCGCTGCCCGCCCTGGGCCATCGCCGCCCAGATCCGATCCGAGAAGATCACGGCCCCGAGCGGCACATAGCCCGAAGTCAGCCCCTTGGCCGTGGTGATGATGTCGGGCTGCACTCCGAATTCGTCGAAACTGGCG